>JALWQW010000019.1 GCA_026982895.1 Microcaldota archaeon
AAGAATTTTAGCTCGACCTATTGTAAGCTTAGCATTGCTTTTCTCTTGTGGTAAATCTAATAAGGATATTCACGAGGCTTATCGCGTGCCGTATTCGAAGGCTCTCTTTGACAAATATAAAGTTGGCGAGGAGAAGAAATTGGCTTCTAGAAGTGCAGAGTCTTCCAATCTTAAGGAAAATACTCTCCCAAATATTGCTGTGCCAGACACAACTGTAGATGTAGATTTATCAAATCAAGACGATGTTGTGCGAAAAAATGTGGATGAAGAAGCTTTGAATAAGAGGAGCTTAAAAGGAGATAATACATCTGCTGATATATCCATGAATGTTGAAGCAGGCAAAGACCTTTCTGGCACGAAAAAGATTAGCTCTGTTAATAGAAAGCCCTCTCGACTTGTGTGTAGAGGCAGTATAAATCGCGCAGGGCTTGCCAATGTTTTCCGTAATCTTGCGTTGGACGCTCAACGAAGATATAATGCTCTTTTAACGCACTACAGCGAAGAATTTGGCATGAGTTTAACTGTTAAATTGACCATTGATGGGCGAGGTAGAGTAAAAACTGTGCATATAAATTTAGGCGATCATTATGGCAATCCAGCACATATAAAGAGTTTTTTGTCGTGGTTTAAAAATCACATCAAAAAGCAGCGCTTTCCAAAAGCAAAAGGGGGTTGTGTAAAGGTGGAGCTTCCCTTCAAGTTTGTCACGACTTTCTGAGGGATTTCTATGAAGAAGTTTCTTTACATGGGCTTGATTACATTATCTCTTTTATCTACTCCACCAAAATCTTTAGCTACAAAAAGGTTTCCGCCAACATGTCCGAAGGCAGAGAGGCATCTTAACAAAATAAATGCTCATGCGTTGGAATCTGATTTACAAGCCTTTGCGAAGCGTATGAATACTATATCTCGTCTTCTAATGCGTCGTTATGGTTTCAAGGGCAAGGTTGTTGTGGACGCTTCTTTTATTATTGAGAATGGTAGAGCGAAGCAAATTTACTTGAAATTTCATAACGATAAGAAAAACAAAGTTTTTATAGAACATTTCTCCCCATTTTTTAAAAGGATTTTAGCTTCTTTCCATTTTTCTTCTGTTAAAGAAGGTTGTGTCCGAGTATCACGAAGTTTTGTATTCGTTAGAGGAGATAAATAATTTTTTCGTTGATTAAATCTCCGCAATCGTTAAAATCCTTTCTTTTCATAGTTTTTTATGCGGGGCTTTTTTTTGGTTTTCGTGCTGATTATTTCTCTGCTTTTTTCAGGTTGCCTTTCGCATCCTCCTTCTCAATCTCCAAAAGGCCAAGAGGCTCCGTCGAATTTGTCTTTAAGAGGTGAAAATATGGCTTTGGTTGTAAAACCCCAAAATTTTGAGCCAGAAGGCTTTATACCTAGTAAATACACCTGCCAGGGAGATGATGTCTTTCCAGGATTATATGTAGAGGGCCTGCCAGAAGGCACGAAGGTGCTTGCCATAATCGTTGACGACCCAGACGCGCCTATGGGCACATTTGTTCATTATGTTGCGTGGAATATACTTGTTAGTGGCGGAAATCTAACCTTGGATGAAGGTTTCAAAGCTCCATCGGAGGGCAAGAATGATTTTGGTGTTGTAGGCTATAGAGGGCCATGCCCACCACCAGGCAGTCCACACAGGTATTTCTTTAAAGTCTATGCGCTAAGCGAAGCTTTAGACCTTCCATCCACAACTACGAAGGCAGACATTCTCTCTGCAATGGATGGAAAGGTTCTTGCTCAAGGCGAGGTTGTTGGCTTATATAAACGATAAATGCAATAATGTCTATTGTGTTGAGAAGTGGTTGCTGGTTTGCTTATACACATAATTTTTTATTTTTAATCCCTCTATTTACATTATGGGTGATTTAATAGCCTATCCTGTTTTTCGTATGCATCTTATGGAGAGGGATATTTTTAGCGAAAAGGTTTCAAAGGCCATATCTAAATTGGAGGCATTGTCTCGTAGGAATTTCTTAGCCATGCAAAAGCCCCTTACTGATTTACCTAAATTAAACATCGATAAAAAAGATGTTGAAGGAGCCTTCCTTAAAATCGAAGGCTCAACCATATACGCATTTAGAGCTCCTGATGACAGTTTTTTAGCTGCTAAGTTGTTGGAAAAAGCCATCAAATCTCATGACTTTGTTTTCGTCGATGGTCCTTTTTATCATAAATTTATGACGCCGCTCATGCTAACAGCTCTTGCTTTAAAATTAGCATATCCGAAGAGCAAGTTATTTGCTTGGAAAGATAAAGCATATACTACTTATTTTTATACTGCTTGGGATATCCCAGAGGCTTATAGATATCCTATATTCTTGAAAGCCATTGCAGAGGATTTTTTAAGAGGTATATTTTCTCCAACCACGTCATTAGAGGAGAAATTGCTTGTGAGTCATGCCGTTCTTCAAGAAGCCATCTTGAGGAAGCGCAACATTCTCCCAAAGAATGTAAAAATCCTTGGCAAAGAGCTCGCCACCAACACGTTGTCATTTTGGCAGTATATCTATGATGACAGGGTTTATGTTAACGATTCAGAACTCTATGCCATGGTGCCATCTGGACTTCAGTATAAAAAGGGTCTGGAAGAGAGTTTCTCTTTTGCTTATAATAACACTGTTGCTTTAAAGCGCACGATTTATTCTATAGAAGAGGCTACCTTTCATCACTTTATTAACGACATTATAGAGGCACGTCCACGAGCGATAACCCTCTTTCTCCGCAACAACGATTATGGCAGAATATTCGATCTGCTGTTAAATGTGTATGGTGCAGAGCCTTTAGACCCCTTTACTTTCGCAGATTCTTTGTAACTACTTATTGAATACCTTTGCCTTTGCCAACTCCATACCTGCATATAACTCCATATTCTCTGCAGATTTTATGGCGTGCAAAGTGCTTCTTTTAATGGCATCCAACCACTTGGTAGCGCTTACACCTTCCTCTTCATAAGCAAGGGCAACCTCTAATGCCTTTGACAGCAATGCTGGCGCGTTTCTTTTATTGAGCAATCCTCTCTTACCTAATTTTTCTATAAGGGCATTGACAATATCTTTGCTCTTAACGCGCTTACTCATACCGTATACCTTTTCGACAGTACTTTTCGCTCTTTTCCTGCTGTCCAATTTTTTGGCGAGCTCTTTTATTTCCTTGCTTGCGGCGCCGCTCATATCCATTTCTCTTATAATAGTGTCTAACACGCCAGAGGCTTTTCTGTAGCCCTTGGCAGTTCTTTGGGGGGACTTTTTTCTTTTTTTGGCCATGTAATCTTTTGGGCCTCTCTTTTTAAAACTTTGCCTTCGCCGCATTCATACTCGTCCCTTTACTCACACGCTAACCTATTAAAAACCTTTGTTTGATATTCTATAAGGATGGCATTCTTCACTACGATAGTCACTGCTACTCTTCCGTATATAACAGGCGGTATTGTAATCGGCGTGCTGCTTGTAGTTATCTATGATTTTCTCGGGAAAATCTTCAATAGCAGTCAAGTGCTTATGAAGGCAAAGGATGCAAGGGATGCTCTTCTTTATACAATTGGATTATTAGGAGGTCTATATGCAGCAAATTATGCTCTGAATCTCGTAATCTCGTCTCTTGTGGGTATGAGTTTCACAGAGGACATTCATCTTACGCTTGCTTCTTTCTCTCTTGACACATTCTACGAAACTGTAAAGCACGCTTACTTCAGCGCTTTCTTAGTTGATGGTTTTATGGCGACGCTTTTTACTTTGAACATTCCTCTGCCAATAAAAGGTAATCTTGTTCATTCTCGTATAACACTTATGCCTCTTGCAGGTATTGAGATGCTTATGCGTTATGAATCGACTATAACAAATATTATTCTTATGCTCATGTCTGCTGTTCTTATGCGTATTTATCTTCTTAAAATGATTCCACCTCTAACTGCTCTCCTTCTCCCTTTCGCTGTTCTATTTAGAGTATTTCCATTCTCTCGGTCAATGGGCTCTGCCATCTTCGCGCTCATATTTACAATATACTTTGCTTATCCCCTCAGTATACTATATAGCGATTATCTCCTCCACGATTTGGTTATGACTGTTGGTTCTCTTCCTATGACTGAGCTAACCATACCTACGCTTGGCTCATCTCAAACAGGACCAAATAGTTATAAGGACATTTCTCAACTCTACTCAAACATCGCATTGAATGAAACATATAGAAAGGCGCTTATAAAAAATGGTGAGGGTGTTTCATTCGCTCAATACGCAAAAACCTCCTCCATGCTCGATATGACTTTTAAGAAGATGAAAACTTATCTCAGCACAGGGTACTTAGTTATATTGAGTCTCAATACAATTGCACATGCAGGCACATATATATTAGACTTGCCTGTCGGCACTGGCAAAGCTGTGAGGTGGGGTACAAGTATTAAAATGATGGTTCTTTATTTGGCTTTGTCGGCTATCCGCATAGCCTCAGGCATATATCTCTTTTTACGGACGCCTGTTTCAAAGGTTATTTTAGCGTTCTTCGACATAGTCGTTCTCCAATTTATGTATATAGGCAGCGTTACAACTGCTCTATTCATAACGCTTGTTTTGGAGATAACTATTACAGTGGAAACCTACAAAGTCTTATCCGAGGTCTTTGGCGGCGAAGCGCTCTTATTTGGTCTCCATAAGGTGATATAGTGTTTGCTTTCCTCCCGGCTTATTTTGGCATATCATTGGCTCTTATGCTCGTCATACTCATTGTTGCTTATGCTGTCAATAGAGCTCATCCGAAGCCGCAGTGGGATGCATGGATTCATGAGGAAGCATCTGCTATTGTAATAAATGCAATTTACTTTGTTGCATTGGTAGGCATCTACGGCGCACTATCAGCCCTTGCCTCTGCTTATCTTGGCAATCCTCCGACGGATTTGATAACTCTTGCCTCATCCAAATTGGGCAATCTCATGGACTACAAACTTTTCCCTGCTTTCTCTGATATAATCCATAGAATTCACTCCCTTGAAATATTTTCAGGCTATTCTATATCTGCCATAGGCACGCCGGGCTTCCAAACAAGCACGAGAATGGGTGCAGGTTTGAATTCTGTGCTTAGGCCAATGATTGTTATTCGAGATTTATTCCCTCTCTACATTACAAGCATTACCTTCCAAATTTTGACATTGGAGGCTATCCGCTATCTATATGATTTATTTTTGCCTTTTGGCATAATCTTAAGGGTTTTTCCATTTACCCGCGAAGCAGGTAATGAACTCCTAGCAGTTGTTTTATCATTTACTATCTTCTTACCCCTTCTCTATGTTATTTTATTCCAGGCAACGGATGATGTTATGATTGCCTTTGGAGAGGGCAGCATCTTCACACCGCCGACAGCTCATTTAGAGGGTAGTATATGGGCTATGCTTCATGGTGGGGTTGGTTTTGTAGTCATGCGTTATATGACTTTATTGGATGTTTTATTCTCAACGGTTAATACAGCTGCCAAGGATTTTGCTTACATCGGCGTTATAAGCGTTCTGATACCCACATTTGCTTTCATGTCGACCATATCTCTTGTAAGGTCCCTTATGAATGTCTTTGAGGCGAAAGTATGATGCACACATGGGTCGATTCATTCACTTCTGTTGCTGTCGAATATTCACCTCTCTTTGGCATAGCCGTCGCCATTCTGTCTGTTACATATATGTTCGGCAAAATGTTTCAAAATGATAAATGGCAGAAATGGGCGTTGCAGGAGGCATGGGATCTCTTCTATGTGATGGTCTTCTTTTTTGTAACTCTTCCTCTTTTGTCGAACATAACCTCTGAGGTTGTTAGATCAATAGACCCTATAGGGGCGCATTATTACTGTCAAGGCATCTCTACATCTCCTGTTGACTTATGCTTTATGTTTGTTGGAAAAGGCTATCTTAGTAGCATGGTTGCTGAAAACCTTGGCGCTGTCCATTCCATGCTTAAACCATACAGTTGGCTTAAAATGGCGACCATGATATCTATAACCGCTCATTCCGGCCCTACACACTATTCGAGGCATCCATGGGCTAGTTTAGACCCGCTTATAAGCGTCTTCGAAAAATACATGGACTATCTCAAAAACCTACTCCTAATTACAGTCTTCCAATATTACATGTATGATTTCTTTAGCCAAGCAGCTCTTCGCTTAGTTGTTTTAGGTGCGTTGCTGAGAATTTTACCAATGACGCGTAAATTAGGCGGCACTATTTTGGGCATAACATTGGCAATGGTTTTCTTTTATCCTGTCATGCTTGCGTTCTTCGACAGTTTGTATATGAGCTACCCCGTTAGCCCTCATACGCACATGCGTTTGAACAGGTTCAGCTTCCAGGGTTTAAGCTTTAGCATGGATGTGCCTTCTGGCAATTTACCCTATCATGGCTCCCCTCCAACTTCACTTAATCTAGGCGATAATTCTGTAGGGAGTAATCCCAACAATCCACAGGGCCTGGCAAATCCAATTATTCAGCAGGTCGATTTAAACACTCCTCCTCCAGCTTCTCTTGTTAATGCTTTCCAAGACGATGCTGCTAAAAATTATGATGAGGTCTCTGAAGACATAAAGGCAAGCTCAGAGGATTTGGAGGACTTTTCCAATAGTGTGGCTAGCATGGCTAAAAATAACGATACTGCAGGAATAACAGCCTATCTCAAAAAGTTTTTAAAGACGACGCGAGAGACTCAGGACAAGCTTGCCAATAATGGAGAAACCTCATTGCTTTGGATGTTTATTCAACCTTTTGCAGGAGATATAGCAGCTTCTGTTGTTTCCACTGTTGGAAATTGGTTTGGTAAAGCTATAGGTTCGGTGGTTTCAGGAACCCTTGGGGCCACATTGTCTCATGTCGTTGAGCTTGCAATAACAGGCGGTACTTATATTGCCAATGTTGCAGCTTCTCCATTAACAGCAACCTTTCTTTTAAAAATGGAATACTCTTTTATAATCATTGGCTCGGATATAATAGCTAATATGATAATGTTCAATGCATTCTTTTCATACATAGCCATTATAGCTACAATAGGCGCAATGAAGAGCGCATCCCAATTCTTGGGTGGTGATGTTGAAATCGCAGGACTCACGCAATTCATATAAGGCAATATTTATTCTTCTTTTGCTTTTAACGCCTCTTGTGCTAGCTTCCTCATCAGGAGGAGTTCAAGGTGTATTAGATTCAGTAAAGAAAGGTGCAATCAAATTTTTCAAACTTCTTAAAGATTCTGCCACCTCGATGTTACCTGGAGCATTAGGTAATTATTGTAGCGACACCGTTAGCTCGCCGACGATTATAATATCTGCATTTTTGGTTGCTTCTGTTATAACCCTTCTTTTAGCCGTGTTTAGGTATTTCCTCCGAAAGCTCTCGGGCCAAGAATTTCAAGGTGTTAATCCAAACATGGAGCTTAGTGCAGGCATATATCATGTCGCTGAAAGCATAATAATCCTCTTCTTCATCCTTATATTCTATTCAGGTTTTGTTGATAGCACGGGCCATCATGTCTTCATGGATAGTGCCAAAAAATTCACAGCAGAGATATCTTCTCAAATGGTCTTGCAGATTGGTATTGTTGGTTCTATAGCAATAATAACTTATGGTGTGTATAATAGCTTTGAAGTTGATTTGCCATTGGTTTCTTCAGCACAGTTTTATCTTCCTATTGCCTTTGGTAAAACCTTACAGCCGATAATTGATGCTTATGGTCTATTATCGCAGTTCATAGCTGTTGGTTTCGGTGAATGGTTCTCGAAATATCTCATTCTTTGCTTCATTGGTAAGTATGCCCTTATTCTTCTATTGCCTGTTGGTTTCATCTTCCGTTCTATGAAGCTTACAGAAGGTTTTGGCAACGCCATAATTGCATTAACATTATCGTTATTCTTCTTCTACCCGATGCTCCTATCCATAGATTCTGCCATATATGAAGCTGTTAAAAAAGACTCGGAGCTTTACTTATTTGATTTCAATTCGCAGTTCATGAAACTTTTTACTCCTCTCCTCACGACGCTCGCTGTGGGTACAGCAGTTATAGGCGGCTCAAAGCTCTTCGCTACATTCTTTGGCTCGTTCGGCATGGGTTCATCAGGTTTATTCAACGCTATAAAAGGTATGGGTGGTGCGTTGATTAGCAACATAAAGGATGTGTTTGTTGGCATGATACTTAATCCTGCTCTTCGATTAGGGATGAGTATAGGCATCCTCATGCTGTTTATCCGCTCCATAGAATGGTTGATTGTTTTATTAGGTATATTCAGTTTCATATTCACAATATTGAATATTTATTTGGTAGTGAGTTTAGCGTATGTGATTTCCAAGGCGCTTGGAACGCCTCTTGACTTATCTGCACTGATGCGCATGATATGAGGGATATTATGAATGGTGTTTTAACGGCTGTTGATAAAGCAATTGCATGGGTTTATTCTTTTGTTGCAGGGACTACATTAAAGCCACTCATATTGAAAGATTTTGTCTGCACAGGCTCTTTGAATTTTGCTTTAAATTTATACTTACCAATAGCTGCGGCTAGCATTGGTTTATTGGTATTCATATACCTCATAGGCAAGGTTGTTGAGAATAAGCGTTTGGAACTTTATATGAAAGTAGAGCTTTATGAAATATTTTATTTTGCCCTTGCTTTGACTGTGATATTTCCATTTTTGCTGGGTTTGAATTGCCTCGATTTGTTTGGCTATGGCGGAAACACCAGCGTATACGAGGCAGGGCAGAGGTTTTGGGAGCTCTTGGATGTTAATCTTGCTATTTCTGGTTATTTCATGCAACTCTCCTCCCTCATGTTTGCTTCTGCTTTGACTACAAATTTGCAGTCAGGAAGGCTGCAGGGAAACCTTCAAGGTCTTTGGACGATGGTTGATGCTATTATGACGACCAGTATAAGCTCTATTGTCATGGGTTTAGTCATGAGCCATGCCATGTCCTTCTTATATACAATCACCACTTATGGCTTTTTGAAGTATCTCTTCCCACTAGGCCTTCTTCTAAGAGCCTTCCCTCCATTTAGGAAAATAGGTGGGACATTGGTAGGTCTAGCGATAGCCATGACATTCTTCTTGCCCCTTATCTCAGCAACATTTTTTACTGCTATAAATGGCTCTCTACCTGTGAATTACAATGTTACGACCAAAAATCTCACAATAAGTGCCGATGTTTTTCAAGCGGTTAAGGCAGTCTCTGAGAGCACTGGCGATAAATCTGTGCAAGCAATATCTAAAGAGCATATGGAATCTATAAATAAGGGGTTAAATGATTATTATGTTGCTGACACAGGAAGAGCATTGCAGAATAGTGAATTTTTATACCAGCCAACAGTTGTATCTGGTAAAGCAGGCACAGCGCGTTTTATAACATCTGTTGCTTTTGCTGTAGGGGGTGTGATGTCTACATTGTCTGCTTTAACATCTTCATTAGAGGATTTTGCTTTTGACAGGGTGAGAAGAGGGTGTTATATTCGTTATTCAGCTGATTTAAATGCTCAAAGAAATTGTCTTAAAGCTGCTGATAGCTGGGAAAATAAAATAAGTGTTTTGTCATTTTTCATTACGCTCATCGTATTCATAGCTTTTGCTTATCTCTTCATGCCTTCGTTAGTTATAGCAGTGGGAAGTATAGGCATAATGCTACCTGTTTTAATTACTTCTGTTAAATTATTTACAGGAATGTTCGGCGAGCCCCTCGATGTGGGCAATCTCACGAGGTTGGTCTAAATGATACCTGACTGGCAAACAGCAACTATAACTCTCTCTGTTATCGGCATATTGGGAGCTGCGGTTGCTTACATGGTTGCTAAAATAAGCGGAAGCAAGTCTATATACAATTTTTCCAAAAAAGAATTATTGGAAGCAGTATTCAACATCTTCGCGGCTGTGCTTTTCTTGTTGGTTTTGAATTTCATTGATTTTACTATTCTTAGGCCTTACGCTGCTCAAACACTTATGCCTGCTATAGACCCTCAATTGTCTTCTTTGGCTGGACAGATAAAAGGTGGAACAGGAAGCGGTACTGCCTTACCATCTTTGCCTTATATGGCTGCTGTTGTTGCTATTAGTACATATAATTGTGTTAATACCATGGTTGGCTTTCTTATACCAATCAACGCTTTGATGATGAGCCATACTAAAGGTATGAATGCTGGTGTTAAAGGTGTATATATCCCACTTGGTTTGGATGTTGATTTATACACAGCTGCCTTTAGGAATGCCTTTGATTTAACGCTTTTTGTAGTCGTTGTTGGGGCGTTGTTTGTGAAGGTTCTCATGTTTTCGGCTACTCTTGCCCCTCTTCTTATAATGTTTGGTTTTCCAATGCGTGCTTTAGCGCCTCTTAGGGGTGCAGGAGGTTATTTAATTGCTTTTGGCATATCTTTTTTCTTAGTCCTGCCATTTTCTTATCTCGTTTTAATGGCATCCTCATGGTCTCCCCATGTATGCAGTTTGACCATAAGCAAGTCTATGCTTAACATGAAATCGACATCAAATGTTTTCTATGCTTCGTGGGTTTTCCTCAAATATATGGCTGTTCATATGACGCGTATATTAAAGGAGCTTGATTTATACACAGTGAATATCATAAACAATTTTTGTATAATTCCCATAGTTGCTCTTGCTTTTGCCTTCACTTCTACTAATATGGGTTCTACACTCTTTGGTGCTAGGCTATCTGAAATAGGAAGAGGTTTGGTTAAGTTTATATGAGGTGTGTATATGGCTGATGATTCTCTTGTGCAGATTTATGTGCTTGATACAAGTGTTTTCGTCAATCCTGATAGTTATAGAGCCTTCGCAGCGTCGAAGGAGAAGGCTGTGGAGCGCTTTGTGGCTTTATTGGATAGTTGTCCAAAGGCGCGCATAGACCATCTTGCCTTCTTCATGCCGCCATCTATATTGGAAGAGACTCTTCACTTCATTCCCTCTGCTGAGATACTTGCTCGTTATGTTCTCGTGAAGGAAGCCGACCCCTTAAAAGTGTGCTTTTCAGGGGCTTTATTGAGAGATTATATAAAGGATATGCGCGCGCGCATTAATCGTTCTCTTAGGAATGCTGAGGAGCATCTTGACAAAGCCTATGAATTGGAGCCATCAAAGGATAAGGCCGAGCGTGGAAAGGCCCTTGCTCCTATAATAAACAGCCTAAGAGAGAAACATCGCACTTTGCTGAGGGAAGGAACTATCGACAGCGCCGCTGATGTTGATTTACTTCTTTTGGCAAAGGAGTTAAAGGCCATTCTTGTGACTGCTGATGAAGGTTTAGCTGAGTATGCTTCAAAGGCGGGCGTTACATATATATCTCCAAAGGCTTTTTTTGAGCGCATAGAAAGTTTCTGCAAGTGATTTTGTTTATTGTTCTTTGATATGCAGTTTCCCAAGCCACAGAATCGAATCGATGTGCAAAGGAGGGATGTTGCTTAATTCAGCAATCTCCTGCCAGAATTTTTGAATACATTTGTCATCGCCGACCACGAATCTTTTAGATATAATTTTTATGCGGCTGTCGATAGGTAATGGAATCTCCATAGGATAATAACAAAACCTTTCGTTGATTATACGCTTTACGTAGCCGAAAATTTTCACAGCGAAGACAGTTGTTTTTTTCTCTTTGCCCATCTTAGCTATTTTATTCCATATCTCTAAACAACCATCAGCAATCTTTACGCCATCAATGTATTCTATTGCTTTTTTTAATCGCTTCTTTTTTTCGTTGAGTAATCTTCTATTGTTTTTACTGTTTTCTAGAAATTTAATAATGCTTTTGTATAAGTCCCCTTCTTCGATGCCATCCGCGAATTCTTGCCAATAATCCTCTCCTTTACCGCTAAGCTGATAGGTTATAAGTGCGTTGGCTATGCTGCTTTTAACTAAAAACTCACTACTAACTCGAAAGGAGAGTTTCTTTAAGGCTAAGAATTGTGGGTCATTGTTTTCTATTGTCTTGATGTTTTTGTCCTTTAATTCTCTTACTAACTCGTTTATTTTATCTCTTCTACTAATATGGCAGGACATACTTTCACAACTCCTTCTGTTCTCTCCAATGCTTTAACAAACGACCGCATCTTATCGTTGTTTTCGAACCATGCTCTAAACATAATCATGTGGTCTCCTGTCGATGTCCAAAGCTGAATGACGTTTCGTTTTCGTTTGAGGTTTTCTATTATGTGGATATATGCCTCTGGACTTGTATCCACACCTATTAGTGTGTCTATGCTGTAGCCTAGCGCCTTTATATCTATTTTAGCATTATAACCTTTTATTACACCTCTTTTCTCCAATTCCTTTAATCGTTTTCTTATAGCCCCCTCTGTTACGCCCAATTCTCTGGCAATATCTGTGTTTTTCATTCGAGCATTTCTTTGGATTATCTCTAGAAGTTTTTTATCCGATATTCGAACCATAATGTTTTATGATAGGAAATATTTTTAAAGACTTCGTTTTAAAGGTCTAATGGTGATAACATGAATGAAGAATTTACAGGAATGCCTGTTTTGGGAGAAGCTTTTCCCGAATTAGAGGTGCAGACAACCCATGGGAAGTTGAAGCTTCCAGAGGCCTTCAAAGGCAAGTGGTTTGTTTTATTCAGCCATCCGGCGGATTTCACTCCTGTCTGTACGACGGAGTTTGTGGCTTTCCAAAAGCGTTATGATAAATTTAAAGAGCTCAATACAGAGCTTATAGGGTTAAGCGTAGACCAGGTATTCAGCCACATGAAATGGATTGAGTGGATAAAAGATAAGTTAAATGTAGAAATTCAGTTCCCAGTTATAGCCGACGATATGGGTTTAGTGGCTGAAACCCTTGGCATGATTCATCCCAACAAGGGGACGAATACTGTGAGGGCAGTGTTTATAGTGGATGATAAAGGTCGTATTCGATTGATTATGTATTATCCTCAAGAAGTTGGCAGGGATGTTGATGAGATTTTGAGGGCTGTCAAGGCTTTGCAGACAGCTGATAAGAACGGCGTTGCCACACCACATAAATGGCCTGAGAATGAATTGGTTGGCAGTGATGTTATTGTTCCACCAGCAAGCGATGAGGAGACGAAGGCCAAGAGAAAGGAAGCTGCTGATAAAGGCGAGATTCAGTGCTTTGATTGGTGGCTATGTCATAAAAAACTCTAACCTCTCTTTTTTCTTTTTATATAATATTTAGCCCAATTTTTCACTATACTGCCATACTTAAAATTAGCTATGAATTCGCTTAGCGCTTCCTGCTTTTCTATCCATTCTTTTTGAGAGTAAATGTCGTCTTTTATTGAGAGTTTATGCATATTGCCGATGAGGTACTCTATGTGGTGGGCTATATGTGGAACAATGAATTCTTCACTTTTTGGATCTAGCCATTCCCACTTGTATCTTTGCAGATTCCTGCTTTTGTATGGGTTGGCTGGATTTGGGGCGTATACCGGTTGTGAATTTTTTATGCTGACCAAATTTTTCAATGCTCTCATAATGAGTGGCTGTAGTCCTTGCCATTCCTGCCAAGGATATTGCCCTAAAATAAAACGCTCCTTTTTGCTTGCTTCTTTTATATAGCCATTCAGTTCTTCTAGGCTGAAAACGGCGTGTGCGTTTCTATTTCCTAGGAGTATTTTTTCTATGATTGGGAAGTGTTCGCTCCATTTTTCGTTTAATTCAATAGCTTCTTCCAATGCTTCAACCATATAACTTAGTTGTGTTGTTTGCACTATTTTGTATAAGGAATCCATACCTTTCTGTCTGACTCGTGTGTGGGCTAGCAGTTGTTCTACGAGGGGAAGAGTCTTATGTATGCAGTTCTCACTGTGTTTTATTGTTAGTATTAAAATTTTGGCTATTGTGTTGTCGGCGTTGGCTTTTTTTATTAGGCTCTGCTTCAACTTTAATTTTCTATGATTTACTGCTTTCCTAAGTTCGCGGTTTTTTATGTTCATATGTATGTTATTGTGAAAACATTTTAAGTGTCTTTCTACCAGCAGCTTTATTAATTTTGAGCCTCATTTTTCTTTATGGTGGTGAAGCACTTTTTGATAAGCCATCGTTTAGCTCCTGACGAGTATGTGAATATATCAGAGGATGTTGAGAGGGCTGTTAGTGAAGCAGACATTAAAGAGGGGTTATGCAATATCTTTGTCAAGGGCTCGACTGCTGCTTTGATAACTAGTGAGGATGAAGTTGGGCATATAAAAGATTTATTCCGTGCATTGGAGCTTTTGGCTCCTTCTGACGCTGAATATGAGCACCACAAAGCGTGGCATGATGATAATGGCAAGAGCCATGTAAGAGCTGCATTTTTACAGCAGAGCTTAACCCTTCCAATTATCAATGGCAGTCTCGTTAGAGGCACATGGCAGCACATACTTCTCTTCAATCTAGATACGCGAAGAAGAGAAAGGGAAATTGTAATAACTATTGTTGGCGAGTAACATTATAGTTTAAAAGCTCTTCTCCGCTAATAAGCGAGAAGTGGGGCTATGGTGTAGCCTGGTTAGCATGCGGGCTTTGGGAGCCTGTGACCCCGGTTCAAATCCGGGTAGCCCCATTAAACTTCTTTTAGAAAAAGAAGTTTAACCAAAAGAAACCTTTTTCAAAAAAAGGTTTCATCGAAAAACCATATATTTCTTGGTGGAGCTTCTTTTTTAAAGAAGGTCCTAAGAAGTTTTATCAAAGAAACCTCTTTTCTAAAGAGGTTTCAACGATGCTTCAGCCCTTGCCGCTTTTATATAATCATCATAGGGGCTGTCTTTCCTCTTCAATAAAACGATGCGCGATGGGCTATGTTCATTGTGCCATTCGTAGTTTGGCAGATAAGATAATAATTTTTTCGTCCATTCGCGGATTTCGTCGTGTGTGGGCATGTTTTCTATGCTTAATCGTTGCCTGCTTTGCCCTAAGAACATGTAAGCCTTTACTTCTATATAATCTGTTTTGCTCTTCTCGAATAGCTCTGCATAAGCCTTCATACATGCTTCATCCTCACCGAAGTTAGCATCGTTTATGCCTTTTATGAGCGTATAGCGGATTACCCTCCTCGTTTTTAAATTTGGCAGAACTTCGTGCAGGGTCTTAAGAAGCCTTTGCCATCCATCTTCATATACAGAGCGATTCACATATCGGAACATTTTTTCGTTGCATGCATCGACACTTATGTAGAGTTGAGTTGGTAAGAGGTCTCTCTCAGCCATATCTTCAAATACATCTGGCTCCTGCCCATTACTAACTATAAATATGCTCCTAACCTCCTCGTGCTTTCTTAATTCCTCAATCATCTCTGCTAAAAGAGGGTATATTGTTGGCTCCCCGCTTAGGCTTATAGCCCAATGGCTTGGGAATAAATCATAGGCTTCATGGAAGAGCTTCTCGTTTACCTTTTCATTCCCACCAAAGCCGCTGAGCAGCCTCTTCCTTACTCTTACAGTTTCCTCTATAATCTTTTTTGGAGCATCTACTTCTTCTTTCCCCATACTTGTCCGAGAATACCATTCGTGAGGCCTCCAACAGAATATACACGCTTGCTGGCACCATGCAGCAGCTGGCGACATCTGAGCGCAGCGATGCGTATCAACGCCATAAAAAATGTTTTTATAACATGTACCTTCGTCTCTAAGGGCTTTTTTCGTCCATGAGCAGATTTCTATGGCTGAATGGTGGCCAACTATACCATATACAGATTTCCACTTGGCCAATTGCTTTTCATTGAAGCTGATTTTTCCGTCAACATATGCTTCTTTTTCTCTTTTATTAATATTTATTTTTGCCATACACAGTATAAAGAAGAAAAGAGGTTAAAAGATTACTCTTTCATTTCAATGGTGAGTGTATTGTCACCCTTTAATGTTATATGGTATAAGTCGTTGTTTTTTACTACTCTTTGAATGGCTCTAAATAAATTCACCCTATCTTTAGCGAACCACTTCATATCCGCTCCAGTAGGTTCTTTGTCATAATCTTCTTTGTAGAGTTTTACAAGTTCGTCAGATAGCATATCTAATACATCATGAGTGGCTTCCTTTTTGGCAAAGCCCTTAAACTGATTAGATGTCTCTATAGGCAAAGTTTCTAAAATTTCCGTCGCTACTTTTTTTGGCGTCTTTTCTTCTTCTGCAAATTTTTCGGTTGGCATACTTAATTAATATACTGAACCTTTTTAATGCTTTTCCCATTTTTTCCAGAAACTTTGTGGAAGAAGGCTGTAGACGAGGGTGTATGCTACATTTGGCTTGAATGGCATTTCCCCATTATACATATGCGGATAACCCTCCTGTGGCATGATTGGCCATTTTTTTTCAGGCCCATTAGGCAATCTATCTTTTACATCAATGGTCACAGTCAAATAAACACCTTTCTCATCCTTAAATGCTTGAACATATTCAGGCAATGTTAATGGCTTCTCCATATTGGTGGCATCTACTATGTACCATTGTCCCTTGTACGGAAACATTACCGCATAATGGTATAGAGCCCAATAGTTGGTTTTATCAAAATGCTCACCATACATTTGTTTATATACTCCAAACATCAATAAAAGTTGAGCGGCATAGCCAGCCTCTCTCAAGGCGTTCAGCATGATTGTGGAGTGGGTAAAACACACACCTTGTTTTGCATCCAACATAGCGTCAACATCTGCTATATCTCCCTTTGCGAAAAGTTTATACTTAAAGCTCCTCACCTCTGTCATCAATGATGATATATCCTCCAATGAGCGTAAACCTTTATGGGCTTCAACAAGAGCTTTCACTTTAGACGAGGCTTTAATAGGTATAATATTCGGTTGATCCTCATTATAATAGGGTATTGTGACAGTTTTTTTAACAGGATAGGGTTCTAAAGCTCTATCGACGAAAACATCTCCAGCTATTGCTAAAACTGATGTTGTGATGAGCACCTTAGCTACCTTTTTGGCGCTTTTTTTAATTTTTGTTTTGGCATGCTGCCACGATTCCCTGAATCTACTTAATGCCATATAATATTAATGTAGGGAAGGTTTTAAAAAGTGTTCAGTTATGTTTAATAGTGCTATTATTCAAATTATTTAATCTTACTGCTACACTCTCAGAGTATTTAGACGCTATCTCAATATCTTTAACCTTCTCATAACCACTTTTCTTTGCGTTGTCTTTTAACTTATACAATCTTATATGCGGTATGCCTAAAGCATAAGCATATGCCAACCACTTACCCCACATAGATATGTCCTTTGGCCCATATTTCTTCATTAAGCTTTCGTCTTTCAATAATTTGGCAAATCTGTTCCATTTCAATCGCTCCATATAAGCATCTTTTGATGAATATCGGCCTAATAAATGATTCCCTTTAAATATATACAATCCATAAATTATTAGAGGTTCTACACCAAGTCCTACCACCCATGGAACAACCCAGTTAGCGTGGAACAGTGTAATGGTTATAGTTCCTATAATTAATGTTGCAACACCGACACCAAGACATATTTTTGTGAAGATATCCTCACCATTTGTATCATATAAATAAGCGAGGCTTCTTGCATAGAATTGTAAGTGTCTCTCTAAACCCTGTGCTATAAATTCATCTATTCCATCAACTTTTCTTTTATTCAACCATTCGAAAATATGGGCTAAGTATGGATTGAATTCTTTCTTTATAGCTTTCATATTTTTCACATAAAGTATGTTATTTCTTATTTCTACAAGACCTTTTAAAAGCGCTTCCATAATTAAAGGTGGCAGATCTTTTTGTGGCGATGTTTCTAAGGGCAATTCTCTAAATGCTATACTTACCTCATAGGCAGCTCTATTTTTTGGAGGTGCGTGCATGGTTTCTGGAAGTCTATCTTCATTAACTTTCGGCTTTTGCCCGTATTTTATATACAATAGCACGATACATAGAGAAATGATAAATCCTGCAATTAACGGTGCATAATTATCTATATTCCTACCAAACCCAAAGAAAAATTGAAATAATAAACCAATAATCACCGGCGCCGTTATAAACAATAACAATCCTCTTCCTTCGCTCATACACTAACCTCAAAATGTGCCGCGGGGGGGATTTGAACCCCCGACTTCTAGATGACTCAGAGCTTTTGAGCATCACCACTTAACCATGATGGTTAAGTTCAGCACTCATAGGCATAGCCCCTATGAGTCTAGCGCTCTGGCCAAACTGAGCTACCGCGGCTCTTCCCTATTTACAGAGAGAATATTTTAAAAGGTTGATGATGTCCTGGCCATTAACGGCATGCAGAGGTTTTCAAGTTAAATTCATCATTACATATTACATGGTAATGGATAAAAGCTTCATGCGAGGTCAGGGTGGTGTTGAGTATATTGTGCTTATAGGTGCTGTTTTTGTCATAACCATATTAGTGCTTTACTTGTTGGTCTATGGTTTCCGAGGGCATAGTGATACTATCTCCGTTAGAAATAGTCAGACCCATATAGGACTTCTCACACCCATAGGGATACCTATTTTTACAGTAGATCAGAGTAGAAGTTATTGTTGTTATGATAATTATAAATGGTGTCGTTGTTATAAGCTTCAAGTGATTAATAATCACCTTGATAAGCGAGTTAAACTTCTTAATATAGAATTGGATGGCTACAATATTTCTTATTCTTCTCATGGCTGGAACTTATGGTTGGATCCTGGTGCGAGTGTTGATACATATACAAGAGCTCTCCCAAGCAGTCATTATTGTAGGTATGGCACAACCAAAACATTTGAATCAGTTCGTATATATTATAATACATCAAGTGGTGGGCCATATATAGAAACTTCTCCTGTTTCTTTGAAGGTTATGTGCCCTCAATAGTTCTAATTATATATCTCTCAATTTGTTTTTAACTTTTCTATCTCCTTTGCCAGCATTTCTTTATTTTTACTGTATTTAAGTTTACCTCCTATTTTTCCTATATAAGTAGAGGTTTCAATGGAAAGCTTCTCTTTTACGAAGGGCTCATAAATAATAGTTGTAAAGTTCGCACCAGCTTTTATGGCGGGGTGAATATCTTTCCCTCTTATATTAATACTTTTCTTTTTGCCTCCTATAAGCTTGTAAATATAGTATGCGTAGCTAAGCTCGCCCATGGACCCCAGGCTTGTACCTAAGTATAAAATAGCATCTCCAAAAAGCCCTATGAGCATGTCTTGCTCATACCATGTGCCTGTATCTATGAAATCGTCGAAGATTTTTCTTTCCTGCCCATTGACATCTAATGTTGCATTCATATAAGGTTTAAGATGTTCTATACCAAAGGTTTTGTCTTGAAAAGGCACTGTCCCTATGACACGTGTTCCGCCCATTTCCTTATAAGCTTTAGCTATCTCGAAGCTTATACCTTTATCTGGCAACAACACGAGTTCAACATGGCTTTTTACCAATGTTTCTGCTATACCCCTTATTTCCCTTATTAGTGCTTCTCTATCCATACCGAGGAGCTCTTCATAGTAATATGCGACGTCACCAGGCCCTATAATAACGATGCGCGTATTTCCTTCCATAATCCTTTTCTTGCTCTAAATGTTTAAAAATTAATGATTAAATCAGCATAGCTCCTTGAGCCCTGCTAATCCTTCTCTAACCTCATCGTTGCTCCCCGCCAAAGAAATGCGCACGAATTCGCTGTAAGGGCCGAAAGCTTCTCCAGGGACGACAGCCACTCCTTTGTTTAAGGCCTTAATGGCAAAATCAGCACCATTACCGACCTTCGGAAAGATGTAGAAGCCCGCCTGTGGTTCAATAAAAGGGCAGGACAATAACTCTTTGGCAGCCGTTAGATTCTCAATGAAGTTTTTCTTTATAGCCTCGCTTATAGAGGGCCAAAGCTCATAAGTATCTGCAAGGGCTAATTGAAGAAAGCCAGGCACAGATGTAACTGTCAGTTTCATAAAGTTGCCTAACATTGAAATGAGGTCTTTATCTCCAATGACATAACCTATTCTAAAACCAGCTAAGCCCAAAGATTTTGAGAATGAATAAACATGGACTGAATTCTCCAACGCCAATTTTTTCTTGGCTTTTTCTCCAATGATTAAATCTTCGTAAGCTTTATCCCATATAATGAAGCCATTCTCAGGCCCGTTTACTATTTGCCCTGTTGGATTACTTGGACTATTCACTATATAGATATCCGCATCTCTCCATTCCTTCACTTTCCACTTGTCTTCAAAATGTGTTGGTGTAGGAATATATTCTTTCCTCACTTCTTTAGCTATCAACTCGTATGCGCTCCAATAAGGGGCGGCAGCCCCCACACTTTTCCCTTCTAACAGCTTCAAAAGAGCGTATAAGGCGAACTTTGAGCCTGGCGTTATGAGAACATTGTCTATATCGACATCGTGTTTTTCTGCCAATTTCTCTATAAGGGGTGCTTCTCCTTTGAAAGGGCTATAGCCTACCTTACCTTCCTTCAAGCGCTCCTTCACAGCCTCGACTATTTCCTTCGGTGGCTTCATTTTCACTTCGCCAACATTCATCTCTATGATGTGTTCGCCCCTTGCCCTCTTTTTATAGACCTCTTCAGATATTTTATATAATATACTACTTGACATTCTATCCCTCTTCATATGAACCAAGCACTTTGTATTTGTTAAGTTTTCCCAGAGCTCTCTTAACGCGCTCTTCTTTTAAAGACCCATCAAATTCCACTGCAAAGAAATACTCCCAGGGTTCATTAGGCATGGGCCTCGATTCAAGCCTTGTTAAGTTTATGTTTTCTTCGTCGAAGGCTTTTAAGGCTTTTAGAAGGGCTCCGGGCTCGTGATGGACATACAAGATAAGGGCTGTCTTGTTACCGTTTTCCCTCATTTTGGTGGAGATGAGTGCAAAGCGCGTGTAGTTTCTCGACGGGCCGATGTCTTCCTCCAATATTTTAGCATTATAAATCTCAGCAGCCCTCTTGCTAGCTATCGCGCCATTTTCTTTCTCATCTTTTTCCATTATATCCTTAACAGCCCCTGCTGTGTCATACCACTTTATTGGCTTTAATCCCTTTTTGGTTAAATACTCAGAACATTGAATCAATGCTTGAGGATGGGAATACACTTCTTTTATGTCGTTTATCTTAGCTTTTGCTATTCCTATGAGATTATGGACAATTCTGTGCTTGTATGTTGCTAGCATATACACATTGTAATGGTGAAATAACGACCAAACATCTCCTACGCTGCCTCCTGTTGTGTTTTCCAGAGGAACAAAGCCATATTCGGCCTTGCCTTTAACTACATCTTCGAACACGCTTTGAAATGTGTCTCTGTAAATGGGCTCGGCAGAGGGAATGAAGTGCTTTAATGCTTCATCTGTGAACGAGCCTTTTTCTCCCTGTATACTTATTTTTGGTTTAAGCTCTTTAAGAGCTTCTTTGATAGTAACTTCAAATATTTCCTTTAACCATTCTTTATTAGATTCTCCTTTTGGAATGAATAAGTTTCCGTTGTTGTCTTTAGCATTCATCTCTTTTATCAGTTGAACCCTTTCTTCCAACAGCTTCGCTATTTTTTCGTCTAATGATTCTATGCTTTTGTCCATGCTAAATATGTGCAGGGAAATAAATAAAAAGTGCTTTACCTCTTTTAAATACTTCTTTCCATATAAGGTTATATGAGGCGAGTCTTTAGAGGCGTTTCACCAAAAATTGCAGAGAGTATTGCTGAGAAGACAGGCTTATATAATGCTAAGAAATTTGAGCTTGTTTTGGTCGCTATTACTTTCATTATAGTTACAGGCATTTTTTATTACTCAATCTATAATACTGTCAATGATGATCTAAAGGTCGCATATAATAAATGCATTGCTATAAAACACTTCGATATAAACACAACCCTGCCGAAAATCGAGGGAAGAGAGCTTTGCGGCGATGTTGAAAGGATGAGTTTTAGCACGTTCAAGGAATCTCACTTTTCTGAATTTGTTAGGAAGGAGATATTGTTTTACTCTTTGCCCTATGTTTTAGTTATCATCATAACTGCTGTAATTTTTATGTCTATATACGCACGGTTTTATGATAAAGTGGAGGTTTTTTATGACAGCACCGAAAATAAGATTCTCTCTATAAAAATAGGGCATAAGATTTACAAAGGCGAAGGCGGTTTAATAGACAGCTTTAGAGTGCAATCTCCCAAAGGACTTTTGGCCCGCTTAAAGGGTTCTTATGCTCTGATAAGTTTTTCTACAAGATATAGAATACCTGATTTTCCACTATTTGATAAAGTTTTACTCCCAAAGAAGGAACTTGAATCTTTCTTGACATTCATGAGCAGTTTTGGAAATATAAAACGCTATGAAGAATGTTTAGATAACGATAAGAATTATGATGATTTGAAGGATTGCAATGATATTAAATATGGATTTAGGATTTTGAAAGAGGAATAATTAATTTTAAGTTGCTTATTGAATACTTTTAAAGATTGCTGACGAAATGCAAACATGGAGCTAATTCAAGAAGTAAATGAATTTGTAAGGGAGTTAAGCGAAGGTGAAGGCACCGGGCATGATTATTATCATGCTTTAAGAGTGTGGAGAAACGCCAAGGAGATTGCGAAGGATTTTGATGTAGATATGGAAGTAATTGAGATAAGTGCATTAATCCATGATTTGATAGATGAGAAAGTGGAGCTAATAAGCAAAGATGAGTTAATAAAAAAATTAAGAGACTTTGGTGTTGAAGATAAGAAAATTCAGCAGGTTATGGATGTGGTTGAGAAGATAAGTTTTAGCAAGAACATTCCTAAAGATGAGCTTAGTTTAGAGGCAAAGATTGTCCAAGATGCCGATAGGTTAGATGCTTTAGGAGCCATTGGGATAGCAAGAGTTTTTACATACTCTGGAAAAACCGGACGGCCTATTCATGATCCAAGGATAAAACCGATACTTGATAAGAGGATTAGGAGCAAGACAGCAATAAATCATTTTTATGAGAAGCTCTTTCGTCTAAAGGATGAAATGAATACGCAGAAAGCCAAAAGAATGGCGAAGGCAAGAGAAGAGATAATGAAGAGCTTTTTGGAACAGTTTTATGCGGAGTGGGAAGGGAGAAAGTGATGGGGTATATAGAGCATATCTTGGAATTATTCTCTAATTGCTTTATTTAACAATTTACTGAAAGTCCAAAAGCCCCCGGAGGGATTCGAACCCCCGACCTGCCGCTTACAAGGCGGCCGCTCTAACCGCTGAGCTACGGAGGCAGCTCTTCTATAAAAAAAGAGGAAGAATTTTTAAGCTTACCGTGTAATCCTTTTGCCCATTGCTCCATCCATAAATTGTTTCTGTTCGTTGGGAATTTTTCCTCAATTCTCTCACTTCATAAGCTTTTACTTATAACCAGTCAATAACTCCTCAAATGTTTTTCAGAGCTTTAGAGCTATATTGTGTTTATAACATGCAACATGTGGCTATTTTTAAACCCTATGTTTCAAAAAAATACTTTATGGACCATCGCATGAAGAAATTAGAGGATTTAACCAGACCCAAAAATCCTTCCATAAATCAAGAACCACTTTTGGATAACCCTAAGAATGTAGTCAAAAAAGCTAAGGCCCTTATTGACAAGGGAGACATAGGTGCTGCAAGGGATATATTGGAAGGTGCTTTGAAACATAATAAGAAAAATCCTTATATACTAAGCTTATTAATATTTACATATAACAAAGGAGGGGATATTGAAGCTGCAAAAGCCATTCATTCTAAATACAAAGATGCTTTCAATGAAGTTGTGTATACAAATTTAATCTTTACATATTCAAAAAATAATATATTAGATTTAGCGTTGAGTGCATATCATGAGGCTAAGGAAAGAGACTTAATAAACATCAATGCTGTTAAAAATATAGTAGAAATGCTTCTTGACAACCGCCGATTTAAGACAGCTTTAAATATAGCCAAGGATTTCAGTTTCTCTAAAAAGGATGCAAGACCTATAATCAAATATCTTTCTTATATCTACATCAATTCAATTAAAGATGCTGGAGAGAAGATAGGCAAGATTATAAACGAGGCTCCTAAAGAGCTGAAATTTTCTATTGTAAAAGGTCTATTTAAGAATATCCCAACAAAGACCGGCCAAAAGAAATTGATCAAGCTGTTAAAACTCTATTTGGATACTGATTTAGTGTATGCTGCATATTATATAGGGACTAACCGTAAATCGACAATTGAAATTGAAGGTGTTTTAAGCAAAATAACTAATGCTGATGTTGCCTTATATCTTAAGAGATATCTTATAGAGTTATACTTCGATGTGAAGGATTATGCTCGTGCTGAAGCTCTTTTTAAATCAATAGAGCCATCTGTTTCTTACTCACATATTTCCCGTCTTCTTAGCTATTACACTAACAAGAGGGACGTAAAGAAGGCGGAAGAGCTATTCGCACGCCTTAGAGATAATCACAAGGCAGATATATTTGATTATACAAATATGCTTAATTTGTATGCGGAAATAGGCGATATCAAGGCTGCTGAAAGACTTTATGCCGAGTTACCTTTCCCACCTGACGACATCTTTTTGACGACTCTCATGAAGGTTTATTCTCGTTTTTCCATCATTGACAAAACTGAGGAGATATTTAATAAGCTTCGTAAACCAAATATTAAAGCATATAACATACTTCTAAATACATATATCTCTGTTTTTGACCTAGATAAAGCTACAAAAATTGCTGAAAAGATGAGACATAGGGGTTTTGTTGACGATTATACTATAACATCCTTTTTCATCTTATATGCTTTCAATGGAAATGCTGAAAGAATTGATGAGCTTGCCAAAAAACTTAAACATCGTGATGATGTAGCACTAGCATCTTTATGGAGAGCATATATTCTTTTGGGTAGATTTGATAAGGCTGATGCTGTATTAAATGAAGTTATCAATAGAAATATTTTAACAGACACCTTTAAATTTACGGTTATAAACACTCTTATAGACCTCGATCTTCGTGATAAATTGGAGGAGTTGTTACCTCTATTGGATGTTGTGTTATTAAATAAATCCCTACGCGTTAAATTATGTGCTTATCTGAATAAAGACGATGAAACAAAAAAACTTGCTGAAGAGATCCTCAATGATTCTGAGAGCTCATATATTACTTATTTCAATCTCGTTAGAATTCTTATAAATTTTAATTATTATCCATTGGTTTACAAAGCTATAGAACGCTTAAAGGATAATGATACTCTTTACTATAATTCATTATATAAGGTGCTGGATGATCTAGCCAATAAGGGCGACATTAGAGAAATAAAAAAGGTTGATGAACTTTACTTAACAGGATGCACACGCGGAGAAAAACAGAGATCCTTAGATTTATTCATATTAAAAGCATATTATAAAGCGCGCAAATATGACGAGATGGAGAATTATTATAGAACTATTAAAGGTAATAGTGTCAGTTTTGAAGTACATTCTTTTATGTTCTCCTACTTTGTTAAGAGGGGTATGATAAATAATGCTGAGGAGGAATTATCATACATTAGAAATATTTCTTCAGAGAGGTATTATAAAGCATATATAAGTTATTTGTATATTACAAAAAATTACGAAAGAATATTGTCTCTAAAACCTCCAAAACATGAGACATTACTTTACACATATTATTCTATGAAAGCAGAAGCGTTTAGAAAGTTAAGACGGTACAATGAGTTAGAGGACTATTTGGAATTCTTGCGGGAAACTATTCCTAAACCTTCGAATTTATTACACATACGCCGTTTTGAAGTGTTTAGAAGTGATTTAGATTTAATAGAGGCCTACGCTACTTTGAGTAGGAATAAGGTCTTAGCTGGAAAAATGTTCCGCGATATTTATAAAAGAATGAAACCTTATGATAAAGGATATGTTAGAACAATTGTTGGTATTGTTTTCGCACGTGCATACTCTGAAGAGGAAGCTCATTATTTCAAGGAATTTTTAGAAGGTCTTTTAGAACAACCTCTTCGTGGAATTAATTCTAAGGCAGATATCGAGAATGCTATTAAAATATTGGAGGAGAAAGGTTATTAAGTTGGCAACTTAATATGACCTCCCCATTAATCTTCCGATGGCAGAGAGTAAGGCGCCGGGGAAGGGATTTGAACCCTTGCGCCCATAAGGACACCGGATCTCGAGTCCGGCGCGTTAACCACTCCGCCACCCCGGCTTAGCTTTATCTTATGGCTGGGAATATTTAAAAAGGTAAGAGCGCATCTTTTCACTATATTAGGTGGTTTTATCGCTAATCCTTAAACAAATTGGGAATACTCCCATGGTTATTGAAAAATCATAGATTCATATAACTTTTCTAACATTTCGATACTCTCTATTTTTTATTAAGGTGTTAAATGTCTGCTTTTCTCCTTGAGAGCTTTTTCAATTTGCTTACATTGGCTTGCTATATCTTTTTTTCCTTTTCTTTTGGCAGACTCACCGATAATGCCAATACTAATCCTTCCTTTTATCACATCCTCCCAATTAACATCAGGATCAGCTAAGAGTTGTCGTCCAAATTTTAGACATTGAGAGCTTGCTTTCTCTATTCCCAAGAAATCTATCATTACATATGGGTTTAAATCATCGGTGATTAACTTATAATCCTTTTCTTTTAGGGCTTTTTCGAAAGCCTTCTCTACACCCTCTCCAATTTTTTCGTCAATCTCTTTTTCCCATTCCTTTGCTTCTTCACTTCCTCTTTCGGAGATAAAGGTCATAATTGCAAGGGATTTTAATTTAGATATATCATCTGCTGTGAAGTGTTCCTCTATATATGTTGGAAAGTCATCTAATAGTCTTTCATAAAGGCCATTCATTTGAGCGGCAAAGTAATCGCTAAGATCCTCCAGCTCGCGAAATGTTGGATCCTCCTGCTCTTTATATGAATGTACTACTGTATAAAATAGCAGGTTGTGTAGAGCAGATAGGATCTTCCAATCCTTTTTATTCATATAATCGTCTATCATATCATATATGTTCATATATTCATCATTTTGATCCAAAGCATCATCTATATCTTCAATGAGGTTTAGACCTAAATAACTCATGCTATCACAGTGCGTTAGGAAATCTTCCCACATTCCGCTATTCACCGCGTAATTTATGATGTTCTTATAATCATCTTCAGTTAGTTCTAGCTCTTTATGATATACAGAGTAATTACTTAATGAGGAGAAAATATCATTTATAGATGTCCATTTATCATAGTAACTTAAAGTTTGTATGGCAGGGAGATATATATTTGGCATTCCTCTAGCTTTTAAGACCACATTAACCATAGTGTCCCATCGTTCTTCTTGTGCTAGTATCTGAAAGGCATAGTTTATGAGTGACTTGTCTTGGAGTGATAAAATAAAATCTCTTATATCTTCCACGTTGCCTTCCTTCATCAATTTATCTATGAATCTGTAGATGCTTTTACTGTCTTCTGATGTTTTTTCTTTCTTCTGATAGCTCTTTGGTGTATGTATTGCAAGTTTTTTGGTATTTGACTTTACTGGCTGTTCTACCCTTTTTGATATTAGGGGTTTTCCAATTAGCTCTTTACGAGAAGCTGTAACATGAAGAGAACTTTCTATAAACAGTGTGGCTGCACCTATGGCACCTATGATTCCTAAAGTCTTCTTTATATTTCCTTTTTTCCTTTCTTTATTAGTTTGTATTTTTGTTAGCATAGTTACACTTTTTGACACGAAATCTTTATAAACCTATTTTCATTTCCCTTTAACATGGCCACAATGGAAGAGGCTCTTAAGGAACTCTCCGTTAATCATGAACTGCCATTCACACTCAACATCAAAGCATATTCAAAATTCTACAAGAAAATTGGCTTGGAGATGATCAAAATATTTTAAAAATCTGAGAGCAGCTTTTATATTTTTTGGTTTCTATTGTACCTTATGCCACCGAAAAAAAGGGCTGCTAATAAAAAATCCAATATGAATATTGAATCCTCTACCGAAGTAAAGATGAATATCGATGGTGTCGAGAAAGTCTTCAATAGTAAGGAAGAGGCTATGGCGTATCTAAAAGAGCATCATCCTGAATTGCATGACATATATTCCAAACTTAATGATGCTATTAGTGAAGAAATTTCCACAAAAACTTTTGCATTTGGTATAAATTTTCCAAACTCAAAGCACTCAACTCTCTTAACATCTCGCACAAATATTACGCTTGACATAAACAAAGACGGCAAAAAACAGCATCTCGTTTTCCATTCATTTGATGAATATAAGCAGTATCTTAAAGAGAATTACCCTGAATTATACAAACGCATGGAACACTTCGGTGTTTTTTCAAAGCCCCACTTCTATAATCCTCTTTTCAGTACCAAGTCTTCCCGGAAACCTTCTAAATCTCATGGGCAGAATGATAACAACTTAACCTCCAATGATGATATTCATGAGGCTCTCCGCACTACAGACGATCCAATAAAGGATTTTGTCGAGATGGTCTCTGGTGAATTTGAATATACAAACGAAGTCAAGGAGGATGATGTAAGGATGATTGCTCTTAGCCTTGGCTTGAATTTGGACTCAAGATTGGAGCGCGCCCTCAATAAGGCAGGCATATATAAAAAGCGAAAAGGCTTTTTGGGTTTATTTGGAGAACCTGTTTATGTAAGAACATGAGCGAAAGCTTTATAAACCTCCAAAACAAAGATACAATATGTCAGATCTCGCCCGCCAATATAAGCCCTATTTTCAGGCAGAAGTTAAGGAGTTAATTTCTAAAGGCAAAAAATGCTTTTCTGAGAAGATAAAATATATTAAGCCGTTGAGGGGTTTTAAACTAAAATTTAAGCAAAAAGTAGAAGAGATTGAGGGCACATCAATAGCTTCTGTCCAAGAAGTAAGTGCTTTCAAGGGAAGGTTAATCTCCGTTTTTGCTATATTCAATAAAGGTGAGGGCGAATCCTTTGCGGTTACAAATTATGGCGATGACTTCAAGGGATTGGCATTGGCTTTGTCTTCCAACATATTTAACAAAGTGGAAGGTTCTGTTTATGGCGTTTTCAATTATACAGCAAAAGGTAGAGGTTCGATGTCTTCAATATATAGTAATCTTGTTGAGGATTATAACGGTGCTCTTTTCTCACTTTTCTTCAATAAGATAATGGGCACATTGAGGGGTTTATCTATCTCACCTTTTCTTCATTATAGAAATATTGATGGCACAGCTTATGCTATCGTTGCTATTCGTTGTTTAGATGTTCATAGCAAAGAAGCTCACCTACCAAGTGAAGCAAATATAAAAGCTTTGATTCATCTTATTGTTAGAAGAGATAATCGACAAGTCTTAAAGGTCGAGACGCCAACCTTTTAAAGCTCTATTGTATAAGGCATTCCTATGGCAAGAGTATATGTTAAGAACGATGACAAGTGGATAGATGTCCCAGATGGCAGTAAGCTTAGCGTCCTTAATGGACAGTGTTCTATTATCTTTGCCTGTGAGGAAGGTGTATGTGGAAGTTGCCTCTCGACCATTTTGGAAGGTGCTGAGAACCTTGAGCCTCCTACAGACAAGGAGAAGCAGAACCTCCAAATGTTTGGCGGTAAAGAGAATCAAAGGCTCCTCTGCCAGACGGTAATTAAAGGTGGAGAGGTTAAGATTGAACAATAATCCTTTTTTTCTTTATTTAAAGGAGCGTTTTGGTCTTTCTCTACCTAATAATTTAGAGGTCTATGAAACAGAAAACAAAGTTTTTATATACACTAAAGAGTTAAATTATGAAAATGTCGAGAGGGTCGAGAGAAGGGGTCTTTTAGCAGCTACGAAGAGCAAGACCTATAAACCCACGACGAATTTCTTACAGGTTTTTGGTGAGTTAGCTCTTAAACATGTTGTTTTTTTGAGCAAAGAGCAAAGCTATGCTTTTGCCAAAGGAGAATCTCTTCCTATCGAGACAGAGTGGAGAGGTTATGTTGTTGTATTGAGTGAAGATAGCAGGGCCTTAGGCTGTGGTCTGGCTAAAGATGGGCAATTAATCAATCAGGTGGCAAAGAGCAGGCGTTTAAGGTATTAAATTCTTTCGGTCATTTATTTATGTATGCTTAAAAATTCAATTTCCCTTTCGTTTGGCTCCAATATATATTCAGTTAGAGAGGTTAATCCAAAAGCCTCTATTTGGAAGATAGGTATTAAGTTTGGCCCTCTTCTAGATATTTTTGCTCATTTTTCAGCACCAAGGCGCTTTTTCGAAATCTCAAAAGGATCTAAGCGATGCGTCCTACCCCTAATTTATAACATATTTCCCGACCACACACATATTTTACTAGGGCCTCCTCTTAAAAGGAATAAAAAGACAGGACTATGTTCTTTTCCATGTAATCATTTAGGACATATTCTCAAGGATGAGATTCCAAAAAAGCATCTAAAAAATAACTCTTTATACTGTGGTTTTTTCCTTCCCCTAATTGAAGAGTATAGCGAGCTTTTTACGAATCTCAATAAACTTGGTTTTATACATGTTGGTTTAGTGCCATTTTTATATGAAGATACGGATGAGCCTCTAATAACTGCTTTTTTGGTTAAGGGTGGAAGACCTAATTTTTCTCTTGGTCGGATTTCCTCATCCCTTTACAATTTTATTCACTCTTTTGGTTTGGAGAGTCATTTTACTCTATCTTATCATATAAATCTGAGTGAATTTTCTCCTTTTCAGCCATCTAATGAAACACTCTTATCAATTCCTTCGCCAGGTGAGGACCATTTTTCTTTTACTAATAGACAATTTCTTCCTGTGCTTTTCTTTCCTTTCAGTTCAGTAACGCCTATTTGGTACCTCTCTTTAACTAAAGATGATTTCAAGATAGTTAAGCAGATTCTATTCGATATTCCAAACGAAATTCTACAGTATATACCGCAGTTAGATTATCTCATGAGAATCTTCAATGTAAAATATTAAAGCTTAATCCTTCACAACTGTGCCGTTGTGAGATTCTCCTCTTAATGCAGCTGCCACATTTTCAACCTGCTTGTTGACAAAATGCACTTCTATATTTGACCTTGCTGAAAGTTTAGCCGCTAAAACATCAAATACGAAATGTGTTCCAGCCTTTCTTTTATCAAAGCCTTCTGCCATCTCAACCAATCTAGCGTGACTCATGGAGGAGATTTTCTTTGCTCCTTCTTCTTTAGGGTCTCTATCATATACAGCATCTACATTGCTTATATTTACGATGCGCTTCGCACCAACAACCTCTGCCAGCATGACTGCATCTGCATCTGTTGTTATGCCTGGAATTGTCCCACCCATTACCACTATTTTATATGTGTTCAGAAGCGATGCTGCTTTTCTAAAATCATCAGGTGCATAAGGACAGACATCCTTCAAAGCAGAGATGACGAGTTGAGCATTTTGTCTAGTTTCCAATATGGCAACTTCATCTGCCAAAAATTCGTTGCCAGAAATCTGCCGCACGGCGTTTGCATAAGTCCTTGCATAGGTGCCGCCGCCCGTTGTTATGCCCAATTTTCCTCCAAATTCGTTGAAAACCTTTGCTAATGCCTTTATAGTCTCTACATCTGGCTCTCCAGGGTTTATTACGCTACCTCCTAAACTTATGACAACTTTCTCCATATAATCACCCTTTGGTTATGTTATACATATTGCCGTCATACCTCAATACGAGCTGTTTTTCGTTGCCGACGCTATACCTTTTTATATCTCGTATCTTAAAGTAACGAGAGAAGAAGTCTCGTGGGTCTTCAACAACCTCTGTCCTGTCGAAATTTATGCCTCTTCCTTCGAATATGGCTGCTTCTGGACTTAAATGGTCCATTAAAACAGTCATTGGCGATGTGCCAGTGCCGCCTTGAGTAGCAGCCCTTCCATAGCTTGGGACTGTCATTACCTGCACTTTTTGATAATCGCCTGTTGAGACAATTCTGCCAACAACACCTTCTATTATGTCGTTGGCTATGAACATTGAAAAGTTTCTATCATTTAAGTAAAAGGATAGTGCGTTGTTTCTAGCGTCTATGAATGCATCCTTATATGGTGTGGCAAACCTCAATGTTAGACCAGCACCTGTTATAATATCTCCTTTTGCGAATTTTTTCACACTTATGTTCATACCTTGGGCTTTGCTTTTCAATGAGTTTATGTCGGCGTCATTATAATCAGGAAATACTGCTGTCGCCGTTGGCACACTCTCTATTACAGCGCCGTCATCTTCACCATTTATGCTGCTTGGCACAATTAAATATTCTAAATCGTCTGCGTATTTTGTTAAGTAAAAGACGGCATCCTCTCCTTTCCCTTCAGGAATGTTTATTACTCCAATGTCGAAATCACCTTTTGATATCAATATAATCCTGCCATCTTCGTCGTTATTGCTCATATCTATGAACATAATGCGGAGGGTGTCGTTTTCTGTGGCGGTGTAATTGGACAAATTAATGGCACTTTTGTTTATCTCTAGGCCGGGCTTTTTGTGTGTATCATTTTTCAATGTCGGTTTGTAGAGCACCTCTGTCTCGCTGAGGATTGTAAAATTATATGTTATAGGTGTTTCACCGCCCCCGAAGAAGCCACTTTTGTTATTATTGTCGCCTCCTATGCAGCCTGCCAACAGTAGCACTATCAACACAATGCTTGTGAAAATTAGTAATTTGCCAGCCATCACCCTTTTTTAGAGGCAAAGGTTTTAATTCTTCCCGCCTTTACACGTCCAGCTCAGCCACAATAGGTGCGTGGTCACTTCCCATCACTTCTGTTAAGATTTCAACACTCTTTACTCTATTTATGAATTCTTTACCGACGACAATATAATCGACACGCCAACCAATATTCCTGGCCCTTGCATTGAATCTATAACTCCACCAGCTGTAAGTTTCGCTATCGTTAGGATGGAAATGTCTCCATATATCTACATAGCCTTTATTCAAGAGCTTATTCATCCACTCCTTTTCTTCTTTAGTGTAGCCTGCATTGCCTTCATTTTCCTTTGGCCTTGCTATATCTTTTTCAGTGTGGGCTACATTAAAGTCGCCCATCATAATTAGCGGTTTATTTTTTCTTAGTTTTTCAGCATAGTTTAAGAGGGCCTCGTCGAATGCTATTTTAAAATCTAATCGTGTTAGGCCGTGCTGGGCGTTTGGAAAATAAATGTTTAGTAAATAGAATTCATCATATTCTGCCGTTAATATCCTGCCTTCACTGTCGAATTCTTCGATGCCCATTCCATACACTACGCTTAAGGGGGTTGGTTTTGTGAAAAGGGCTGTGCCTGCGTAGCCCTTCTTTTTAGCTGGGTTCCAAAAGAGTTTGTATTCGTTAAATTCAGGAGGTATCATAGGCTTGGTGTCTTGTTTTATCTCTTGAATTCCAAGAATATCTGGCGTGTATTCTTTTAAGAAATCATAAAAGCCATGCCTGATGGCAGCCCTAAAACCATTAACATTCCATGTCATAATTCGCATATTATGGCTAGGAGTAAAAAGCTTTTAAAAGGGAAGGAGAGGGCGCCTCTACATAGAAACCGTCTTCAGAGGCGCCCCACTCTAACGGAGCTCGGAGGCTCCAACCATTTAAAAGGGGAGAAGTTAAGGAGCGCTACTTCTTCTTCATGACCTTGCGCTTTGGCCTCAAATCCGTCGAGCCGCAGCGTCTGCATCTCTTAGCCGTTGCTGGATTCCTTGCTTTGCACTTTTGGCAAATCAAAACGTTATTGAATTCGTGATCTGCTTCTGGAAATTTACCCATGAACATCACCTACTCTCCCTATTAGCAAGGGAAATCATTTTAAAGGTGATGGGCGGAGCCCTTTCAATATTTCTTTCTTGGGGAATGTTCAACTAAACCACTAATTAATACTTAATATTAATACATAACCTTATGAATTTCCCATTAATTTCTCTTTTGAATTCCATTTTCAGTTTTGGGCTTAGTTAAGCTTTTTAAACCTCACACCTCAAAAGCTCTCTATGCTTGAAGCGATTTTCCTTATAGCATTCGTTCTTGGCCTTGGCTTCATCGCCTTGGAAATATTTAGGAAGACGAAGATAAGCCATGTCATTGTTCTGGTAATTTTTGGCATACTCATTGGTCCTCTTTTCAATTTTGTTCCATCTGGCGAAGGTTCACTCATACGCAGTTTAGCTCCTTTTATGAGCACACTAGCATTAATATTCCTACTGTTCGACGCAGGTTTAAGCTTGAATATTCGGGAGATTTTGAAGGAAATTGGAAAGGCGACGCTCTTTACTGTTGTTGTCTTTTTTGTTTCATCCTTCATAGGTGCTGGCACAGTATCTCTTCTTCTTGGCATGCCTTTAATGTTTTCGCTATTGGTTGGTTTCATAGTTGGAGGTGTTAGTTCAGCCATTGTTTTGGCTATGCTCGAAGGCTCTGAAATAAATGAAGAGATAAGGACAATGCTGTCTATAGAATCTACTCTCACAGATATTCTCGTCGTTGTGTTCTCTTTGGTTACTCTCAATATGATGCTCATCCCCTCGAATAATCCAGCTCTAGCCTCTGCTAGCGACCCACTCATTTTACTTATAACTTCATTATCCGTTTCATTTGTTATGGCCATCATTGCTTTGGCATTGTGGATTTATGTGTTTAGCAGAATGGAGACGCACTCATTCTCCTACATGCTTACATTGGCCATAATGCTTTTCTTATATGTTGTGGCTGAAAGAACTGGTGGTAATGGTGGTTTTGCCATTTTCCTCTTTGGCATAATGCTTGGCAATTTTGGCTATTTTGAGAAATACTTTTCTTATCTTGGCGGGCTTAGAGGTGAGCTCTATAAGCTGCTCATAAGCGAAATAGAAAACTTTGACCTTCAAATAACCTTCTTTATACGCACATTTTTGTTTGTTTTAACAGGCCTACTCCTAACCTTCTCAAATGTAACTCTGCCGATTTTTGGCGTTGCTCTAATAGTCAGCCTTCTTTTCATAGGTATTCGTTATGTTGTATTCAAGCTATTTTATCCACATGTGGATGAATGGACATCTAAATTTGTGTCTGTTATGCTGCCAAGGGGTTTAGCAGCTATTGTTGTTGTGAATATTCTTCCAGAAATAGTCAATAGCTTTGGCCCATCGGCTATGAAGGTTTTTACACCTTATATTGGTGAGATGGAGGCTTTAACAGTTTTAGTCATCCTATTCTCAAATATATTTGCCTCTGCAGGTGTTTATCTTCTACATAGGGATGGAGAACATGAGTCCAGTTCTTCTTCCAAAGGCAATGGTGTTGTAGACAAAGAGATTGAAGAGCTCTTATCTGAAACGGTTAAGGAGGAAAATCAAGATGCTCCTAAAGAGGATATGGTGAAAGGGGACAATGATGACATAGTAAAAGAGAATAATAAAAAGGTTAAGAAAAAAGGTAGCAAAAAGAGTTCTTCAAAGAAGTATTCAAAGCGCAGAAGGAGGTAACTGCTTCCCATATATCCACCTTATTTTTTACCTGCCAAGGGATTCATTTATAAATATTTCTAAACACTCATATATATAAAGTACAACATAAGCTCTCGTAGTGTGTCATTGGATGGCGAACTACGGAAGCTTTTTAAATGTTCATGTTCATAATCACAAAGGTGGGAAAATGGGTAGGAAACGCATAATTGCTATCGATAAGGAGTTAGAGGATCCTGTTGTCGAGGATTACTTAAAATTCGATTGGTCTAAGTTAGCTAAAAAGATACCTAAGTCTCGTGTGGGCAATGTATCTAAAATAGCTAAGATGGCTGAACAGATTTATCGTGAGAGTGGTGATGAAGAAGCATTGCTGGATTCAGGTCTTTTTGATTTGCAATCTGCTTATGATTATTTGAGAGAAAATGGCGTCCGCGTCTCTTTCAGAGCTTTAGGCGGTAGGATTGAGCGTGGCAAAATACCTTCTGTTAAAATAGGCAGGAAGCGTTATATATTGAAAGATGTTTTGGACAATCTCATAGCTGTCAAGAATAATTTTTACACGGTCCGTGAGGCATATAATGTTTATAAAAAACACGATTCGAAGACGAATTATAGGGCTTTCGTTGGGAGGATAGAAAAAGGCAGCATCCCATCTGTTAAAATAGATGGCCGTCGTTTTATACCTAAGAAGGCCGTTGAAACTTATACTCATCTGAAGCAAACATATTATACAATTAGCGAGGCTATGGATGAATTCCGTAAACATGGCATTCATATAAATAGGAATGCCTTCGAGCGCCGTCTTGATAGGGGTAGAATTCCTCATTATAAAGTAAAGGGCAGGCGCTATATACCTAAGGATGTTTTTGAGCAGGTTCTTAATATTGAGCTCAGAAGAAGAAAACACTAACCCATTTCCCACCTTCTTTCTTTATTTTATTATTTTTTCGTTAGATATATTGTTAAATATGTTTCCGAGTATATCTCTACATGGCAATCTAGTATCTCTAAGGGGCCGTGGTGTAACCTGGAAGCATGTCACCTTCGGGCGGTGGTGATCCCGGTTCAAATCCGGGCGGCCCCATTAAACTTCTTTTAGAAAAAGAAGTTTAACCAAAAGAAACCTCTTTAAAAAAGAGGTTTCATCGAGAAAACAAACCTTTTAGGAAAAGGTTTGATCGAAAAAACTTTCTTATGAAGAAAGTTTTATCAAAAAACAAGTGCTGGCTAACCGTTGGGTGGGCTTATAGGTAAGGTTTAATAATCCTTTCTTTGTATATATTTGGGAATAGGAAATAGGAGTAATTGGTGTAATTATGGTAGATTTGGATAAGGCTATTTTGGGTAGAATAGAAAAAGGAGGTCATAAGTTTGAGGTTTTCCTTGACCCTGAGAAAGCTTATGCTTATTTAGAGGGCACTAAAAAAGATTTGAACAACATACTGGTTGTTGAGGAGGTCTTTAAGGATGCTCGTAAAGGTGATAGAGCAAGTCCGCAGGCTTTGAAGGAGGCCTTTGGCACAGAGGATATTATTGAGATTTTGAAGATTATCCTAGAAAAAGGTGAGGTTCAATTAACCACTGAACAGAGAAAAAAGATGCTGGAAAAGAGGACAAAACAAGTGCTAGCACTCATTGCCAAAGAAGCCATAGATGTAAGGACAAACGCACCTGTGCCCCTTCAAAGGCTTGAATTGGCTTTGGAAAAGTCGAAGGTTCATATAGACCCCTTCAAGCCAGCAGAGTCTCAAGTGGAGGATGTGCTAAAAGCTCTGAAGAGAGAACTGCCCATAAAAATGGAACATGTGAAGATTGCTGTCAAGGTTCCTGCCGAATATGCTATGAAAGCATATCCTACTCTCAAAGGATACCATATGCTAAAAGAGGAATGGAGCTCCAATGGCGATTTGCTCGCAATGGTCGAAATTCCCGCTGGACTTCAAGGGGAACTATTCGATAAATTGGGAAAGGTCACCCATGGTGAGCTCCAAACGAAAATTTTGAGGTGATATTGTGGAAAAGATTGTTTTGCCTGGCGATGAATTGCCAGAAGGTGTTAGATACAACCCCGCTTCTGTAAGGAAGGAAAATGGAAAAGCATACGCAACTGTCGTTGGCGCTGTGGAAAACAACTATTTTGTCGCCTATGAGTTGGCATATGTGCCCCATGTTGGCATGCCAATCGTTGGTTTGGTCTACGACAAGAAGCCATCGGCTTATTTTGTAGACACGACAACAGCATATACAGGCCTCGTTTTGACGAGGGAAGTCAGAGGCTCGTTGGATGTTGGCGACATCGTGAGTGCCAAAGTGCAGAGAATAGAGGGTACTGATTTGATTTTAGGCTATCCTCGTATATTGAGGGGTGGAAAACTCTTAAAAGTACCGAGTTCAAAAGTGCCGAGAATCATAGGTAAAGACGCCAGCATGGTTAACATGATAAAGGAGATGACTGGCACGAGCATATTCGTAGGCGCTAATGGTTATGTCTGGATAGGTGGGGATAATGTGGATATTGCAATTAAAGCTATTCACCACATAATTAAGAGAGCGCATCTCCATGGATTAACTGATGAGATAAAGGCTCTCTTGATAGAAGAGAATGGCAAGAATCCTGCAACCCAACAGACGCCGACGCCAGAAGAGACTGAAAGTCTTGAAAATGAGGTGGAATAATGGGAGGAGATTCCAATATAGAACTTATAAAAGACGGAAAGCGTTTGGACGGTAGAGGCTTTGATGATTTTAGGAAGCCACTCACTCTTGAAGTTGGTGTTTTGCAAGAGGCTGACGGCTCAGCTTATATTGAATGGGGTATGAACAAAATCCTTGTGGGTGTATTCGGTCCAAAGGAAGCTATACCCAAGCATTTGGCCGACCCAGACAAAGCGACAATACGCTGCATCTATACTATGAGCACCTTTGCCAGTTTAGAAGAGCATGGGAGAATGGGGCCCAATAGAAGAGCCAATGAAATTGGTAAGGTCGTTAGAGAGGCGTTGGAGAATGTTGTGATGGTTGAGAAATTCCCCTCTACAATCATAGATGTTTATATGATGGTCCTACAGGCAGAGGGTGGCACGCGGGTTGCTTCTCTTACAGGAGCCGCCGCAGCTCTAATCAATGCAGGTATTCCCATGCGCGAGCCCATTGCAGGGGTTGCTGTCGGTAAAGCTGGCGGGCATGTCTTGCTTGACATAGGCAAAGAAGAGGATAATTATGGGCAGGCGGATGTGCCTATGGCATTTACGCCCAGCGGCGACATCGTGCTTTTGCAGATGGATGGTATGATGACGAGGGAAGAGATAGCAAAAGCTCTTGATATGGCGCAAGAGGGCAGCAAAAAACTCTTCGATTTGCAGAGGAAAGCTTTTGAGAAGGAGTATGCAGAGCCTCTCGGAAAGAAATTGAGCCTCAAAGAAGAGGAGAGCAAAGTTGATATACATAAATTATGAGGTGGAAGAATGAGTAAATTTAGCGTATTATCTAAGGTTAGGAAAGAATTCATAACCTCCTTTTTAGATAAGGGCAAGCGCGTTGACGGTAGGGATTTCATGGAATACCGCCACATCGAAGCTGAAACAAATGTTGTTGAAAATGCTGAGGGTTCTGCTCTCGTAAGATTAGGTACAACCCAGATTATAGCAGGCCTAAAGGTTGAGATTGTTGAGCCCTTCCCACAGGAACCTGATAGAGGTATAATGATAACGAATGCAGAGCTTTTGCCTCTTGCCTCTGAAAATTTCGAGCCCGGCCCTCCAGATGAGAGAACAATTGAATTTGCCAGGGTCGTCGATAGGGGCATAAGAAGTGCAGAAGTTGTTGATTTAAGCAAATATTATATAGATGAAGGGAAGGTCTTGGGTTTCTTTGTTGATTTGTATGTGCTTGATTATGGTGGAAACCTCTTCGACGCTGGCACACTGGCAGCAGCTCTAGCCCTGAAAACAGCTAGGCTGCCAAAGATTGAGAACGGCGAACTCATTCGCGGAGAGTACAGCGGTGGCTTGGATTTGGATATAAACAAGCTGCCGACCTCAACTACATTTACAAAAATAGGCGACAACATCATTTTAGACCCTAATGTGGATGAAGAGATGGCCTATGATTCACAGCTTGTCGTAACTGTAAATGACGATTATGTCGTTGCCATGCAGAAGAGGGGAACAGGCAGCTTTAAAAAGAGTGAGGTGCTAAACTTGGTGGATAAGTCCTTTGAGAAAAGGAAGGACTTGAAAAAGTTGTATGGGTGATATATATGCTTAAAACATCGAGATATGGTAGGAAGCAGAGGAAGAAAATCAATAATGTGCTTAAGAATACGAGGGGCAAGCATGTCTGCCCTAAGTGCGGTAAGAAATCCTTGAAGCGCGTCAGCTTCGCCGTGTTCATATGCAAGAGCTGTGGGGCTGTTGTAGCAGGCGGTGCTTATGAGCCCACCACTGATGTAGGAAGAGCTGCTGCTAGGATGATATCTGCTTTAAAGGAGCGTGAGGAGTAATGCCTTTTTACAGGATATGGCCCACAGGAGAGCGCATAGAAATCGAGAAGTTAAAGGATTATAACTTGCCATTCTCAGGAGCCAAAGTAATTTTGAAGGAGAAGCCCTCTATAGCTAGAGAGGTAAGCACAGACTGATGAAGGCAGTGAAGTGATGGCGAGGGAATGCGTGTTAAAGGTGAAATAACTGTTGAGGGTGATGATGAGCTTGTGCATGCTCTCAACAAATCTCTACCTATTCAAGAACAGGACAGGTTTAAAGCTTCCCTTGTAGCTGAGGATGGTAGAATTCATATAATTGTTGAAGCTGAAGATAGCACTGCTTTAAGGGCAGCTTTAAATTCTTATCTTCGTATATTACAAGCAATAGAAAAGGTGGTATGATGGCTGGAATCGATATGGAAAAAGAAATTGTTGAGTATCATAAGATGGAGAAGCTCTTAGAGAGCGTTATGGTACAGCTTAGTCAAGCCAAAGCTCAAAAATCTGAGTTGGAGAGAGCTTTAGAGGCTGTTGAAAAGAGCGAAGATGCTGTTTATAAAGCTGTTGGCGGCCTCTTCATAAAGGTTAAAAAGGACGAGGCTGTTGATGACTTAAAACACACCCTAGAGCTTTTGGATGTTCGAATAAAGAGTTTGGAGAACCAAAGGGATTCTCTAACCAATAAATTTGAGCGCATAAGGAAGGACCTCGAGGAAAAGCTGGGGGCTGGCCGCAGTGGACCGGGCGGAGTTGCTTAAAACCTTCTCCGCTTTTTATGAAGCTTACAAAGATAAAGAAATTGTCTTTTGTGGCCACAGGCATGCAGATATAGATGCATTAGTCTCTGCCTATGTTTTAGCTAGCTTCTTTCCTAAGGGTAAGGTGGCTGTAAGCGATGATATGAATATATCAGCCACGCTTTTAGCAGAGCTTTTTTCAATAGATGTTTATCGGGCGGATGACATTTCGAAGGGTGTGCCGTTTGTAGCTGTAGATACTAGCCATGTGGTTTTGCTTCCGCAGGCAAAGGAAAGGAACATCGTTGCTGTTTTTGATCATCACCAACAAACGAAGGACAATTTTAGAGGGCAATTTAATTTTATAGACAGCAATGCCAAGGCTACTGCTGAGCTTGTAGGGATAATAGCTGAGGAGAAAGGCGTAGATGAAAAAAGAGCTGCTCTTTTGGCTGTTGCTATAATATCGGATACAATGCGTTTCATAGATGCTAACGAACGCACACTCGATGTTTTTAACTCAATGTACAAGAAGAGCGGTTATTCTTATAGGAAACTCGTTGCTCTCGCCTTTCCGCCTAAACCTCTCAGCGATAAAGTCGGTACATTGGAAGGCTTGGCCACTACTAAATATGAAGTTTATGGTGATACAACAATAGCCTATGCAAAGGCATCTATGCATGAGGGTGAAATCGCCACATATCTAGCTCAAGCAGGCGACATTGGTTTTGTTGCTGTCGAAGACAAAAAACTCAAAGCGACTCGTGTATCTGCGCGGGCTAATATGCATGCAGATGTTCCACTCAATAAGATTATGAAAGAGGTCGGCAAGCATTTCGGCGGAGATGGTGGCGGACACATAAAGGCATCTGGCTGCGTAGCTTATGCTGACCGTGATGAAGTTTTAGCTTATACTCTTGAAGTGACAAAGCGTTATCTCAGTGGAGTAGAGGGGGATATGTGAGAGTTTGGCATGCCTTTTTTGAAGGTCGGGTCCAAGGCGTAGGCTTTCGTTTTACGGCGGAGCAGCTTGCTTTCATGCTCTCTGCCCATGGATGGGTTAAAAATTTGTCTGATGGCAGAGTTGAGCTCGTTACAGATAAGAAGGAGCTTATAGATGCCTTGGCTAAAATGAAAAAACCTTATGGTATATTCGTTAAGGCTGTCGATGTCCGCGAAGAGGAAAACGACGAGCCTCTTGAGGGATTTGAGATAAGATTCTAGCTAACGCCATTCAACAGTACAATGAGGAAAATGGAACGAACATTAGTTTTAAAACACATTTTAAAACCTCTTTACTGGCGCTGAAAAGCCCAATGGTATTGAGATAAATCTATCTGAGTGATTAAAGGAGTATCATCCACCTCTTATTTTTTCCATGAGTTGTTTGTGCAATCGCCTTATGAAGGCTCTTCTATCTTCTAACATAACAACATCTCTAGCGCCGCTTGCTAAAAGGTTGAAGGCAAAGGGTGACGGCACGTCTAAATTGCGTTTAACTTCTAAAATTCTTGTATTGAGCCTTTTCATGTAATCGAGCGCTTCGTCTATGTGCATGGCCTCATATAGCACTTCATTGTATGTCTCCTTTATAAGCGGAAAGTCGCGTTGGTACATTAAGAGGAATTTAAGGAGCGAATCTGCTGAAATCTGTTGTCTGTTGGCGCTCATTCTTTTATCCTTGTATTGGCGGAGGATGAGGAAGCCTCTTGCAGCTACATGCCTAAATCTTCGCCTTAATATTTCTGAGCCTTCTATGCTTGCTTTTAGGCCTTCTACTAGTTCATCATCACTTGTTTCAAAGACTTTTGATATGACCTCATCGGGTATTCGCCGCCATCTCGGCACGCTCAAGACAAAGCCGTAATCACTTATCGTTACTTGCAGATTCATGCCTTTCTCTCTTCCTATGAAGTAGGCGAAAACTCTGCCAAGAACTTCATTTGCTTTCCTTCCTATTAGGGTGTGGAAAATGTAATGTTTCAATCCTTCATCCACATCAAGATACTCTTCGACTACTAACTTATCCTTATTCGGGACGGTTGAGTAGCTGAGCTGTTCCTCTATATAATTTAAGACAGCTCTCGCACCTTTTTCATCTAGATGATATGAATTCATCAACTCTTCGAGTATCTCGCTTTTTTCCTTTCTGCCTAGTTTAACTTCTGTTAAATCAGCAGCTATTTTGGCTTTAAATTCTTCCATGTCCAGGGCTAGATTATAGCTTAAAGGAAGCATCTCTGAATACCATGAAGGTATTGTTGGTCGTTTGTCCATAGCAGGCTCCACGACAACCCTGTTTCCTCTTGAATAGAGATAAACATAGGTTTTTCCACCCAGTGCGAAGATGTCGCCCTTCATTAACCTCTCTGCAAAACCCTCTTCAATCTCTCCTATAAATTCATTGCCGCGTGTAAATACTTTTATGTAGGCTTCTTCGGGTATAGTTCCTATATTCGTGTAGTATATCATACGAATGAGCTTTCCCTTCTTGCCGAATTTTCCGTCTTCATACCATATTTTACCATATACATTCCTTACTTCCAATTCTTCATAGCCTCCGCTCAAATACTTCAACACATTCAGATAATCTGTGTATGTAAGGTCTTTGTAAGGATAAGCCTGTCTTATTAGCTTGTAAGCTTCCTTTTCATCCCACACCTGCTCTAATGACATGCCTATTATGTGTTGGCTCAGTACATCCAAAGGGGCTTTTGGTATTCTTACTTCTTCAAATTTTCTCTCTAATGAATTTCGGGCTATAACGCTACACTCTACTAAATCGTCTCTGTCGAGGGCTATCATATTGCCGACGCTTGTTTCATGTAATCTATGCCCACTCCTACCTATTCTCTGCACGGCTCTCGTTGCGCTCTTAGGCGAACCTAAGAGAACTACGAGGTCTATGCTTCCTATATCTATACCTAATTCAAGACTTGTCGATGAAACGACTGCTTTAAAATTGCCGAGTTTTAGATTCTCCTCTGTTTCCAATCTTACTCTTCTGCTCAAGCTTGAATGGTGTGCTGCTAAATTTTCAACATACTTATCGCCGAACATCGCCTTCAAGTTTGCAACCACTCTTTCTGTTCCGCTTCGCGTGTTTGTGAATATAAGCGTCGTGGAATGCTCTTCTATAAGCTCATCTAACATCCTGTAAAGCCTGCCTTCTAAAACCTCACTTGGAGTGTATATCAAGTCATCTACAGGTGTTAAGACCTCTATCTCAGTCTCTTTTGCGTAGCTCACATCAACTATGTTGCAGGACCGCTTTGTCCCGACGAGAAATTTAGCCACTTCCTCCAATGGCGAGACTGTCGCTGATAGGCCTATCCTTACGAACTCCTTATTTCTATTGGCCAAACGTTCTAGACTTAAGCTTAAATGGCTCCCCCTTTTGTTCTCAACCAAACTATGTATCTCATCGACTATAAGCCACTTCACCTCTGAAAAGTTTTGCGAGAATCTTGGGCTGTTTAGCAGAATTGCTAGGCTTTCTGGTGTTGTTATAAGTATGTGCGGCGGCTTTCTTAACATCTCTGCTTTCTCTTTTTGCGTTGTGTCGCTAGTCCTAACAGCCACACGGATAGGCAACTTCTCCTTCATCGTCTTCCCAATGCCTTTGATGGGGTCGAGGAGGTTTCTCTTTATATCGTTATTGAGGGCTCTAAGTGGTGATATGTATATAGCATATATTTTATCATCCAATTCATTGAGCTTGTGCTTTTTAACGAGCTCATTTATGACTGCCAAAAATGCAGAGAGTGTTTTACCACTGCCCGTCGGCGAGCTTATAAGGACATTGCGCTTTTCATGTATCTCCTTTACCGCATATTTCTGCGGCGGCGTAAATGTCTTGTACTTTCGCTTGAACCATAAAGCCACATGCTCGTCCAGAAGCTCGAATATTTTGTCGTCTGAATACGCCCTTTTAAGGTATTTTATTGAAGCCACCCTTACCTATTGTTGGCAAAGGATTAAAGGGTTTGTGGGTTACATTATAATAAATGGTTGGCCACTCTCTAAAACAGCCTCAAAGGAATCAACATCTTCTTCATTTACGCCATCATGATTCCACTTCAAATTATATCGACACTTTAATGAGAGCATCCAGAAAACGCTTATTTAAAGACCCTCTCCTTGCCCGTAGGCTCTTTGGAAACTTTTCTCCAACGCTTCTTAAAATGGCAATTAACATTTCTCGTCAATACGCTCGCAGCCCAATTATGGAAAGGAAAGATGCTGGAGAGTTCATGAGGCTCCTTTACAATGATGATTGGAGTAGGAGCGATATTAAACTGTTCGTCGATACTATTCATAAATACTCTTATTACTTTGCCCTTTACCCCCTCTTGAATAGACTTGTTACTATCAAGCTCACCCACTTGGATATGCAAGAGGATATAATTAATGCCTTCCAAGAGCTCAATACATTTTTTGAGAAGTACCTGCACTTTTATTATAAATTTCTTCCTGATGATATGAGGGGGTGGTTTCACAGGCATCTTTACCAAGCTCTTCTTCAACCTCCTTATTGTATAGTCTATACGCCTGAGATTGGCTGCTACGGTGAGACCTATCTAAGCCGGAACAGGCGAGCAGATGAGCCCCTCATCCATATTGCAAATTTCCATGGAATAGTCTTGCTTCCTCGTGTTCTTGAGGTTCTTGAATACCTGGGCTTCGACGATGGCTCTAAGGGATATTTAACGACCCTTCAACAGCTCAAGCCTTTTTTGTACGAGTTTCTCACAGGTTCTTCCTCTAACATTGAGGCCTTCTTCCCTGTCTTTAAGGCCTACCACTCTGATGCTGTTTACCCTTTCCTTTATCACCTTACATATCATCCTGACGAAGGGTTAAAGGAGAAGGTAAGGGCCTTATGGGATGAGCTTGTTGGCATGGAGCCCAGCTATTGGCTCTCATCTACTTCTGATGAGCTTGTCTCTTATGTTCGCGTACTCTCCACTTTCTTGCCCTTCAAATGGAGGATTCAAAGAAATCCTATTTTTCACCATGTTTCTTATTTCTTCTCACGCTTAACTAATGGCTCTAAGAGAAACGCCAAATAGCTGCTACATTTTTAAACACTTTCTACCCTAATTTAAAGATGGTTTCCAAATCACTGGAGAGATTAAAGGCTATCAAGCCCAGCTCTACAAAAGAAAATATGTCATCCAAACATGCTCTTCATATCTACATCGAAAAGGGTCCTTTGGAACCGTTGATAGCTGATAAGGTTTTTTCTTCCATTAAGCCCAGAAGAAGAAAAGTTCTTTTGGCTAAAATGAGGAAAAGAGAACTCCCAAAAGATTATGCTGAAAAATTTATTGATTATACGCTTTCTACTGTGGATCAGCTCATCAATGGCCTCCCAATGGAGCGCATATTCGCTATGGGAGAGATTAAGAAAATTGAAATGGAAGTTGAATTGACTGCTTTATACGAGGTTATGCCTTTTCTCTTGGCGGGCAGCGCTTCTTATATGTCTCCTAATAACACAGCAGCACGATTAACATTGGATTTTCTTGAATGGTACTCTCTTGTGAACAGCGATGAAAGTCGTCTTTTTAACGATTCTCTTATTTTCACATTAACATCCAACGATTTTTTCAAAGGTGGTGTTAAAACATTGTCCCTTTTAGATAAGGAGAAACCAGAAGAACCTCTTCTTCAAGCGGCATTGGAAATCTCTCGTCCTTCTCTTGAGGTTTATAGCAAGCTTCTAACAGAATTCCCATCTGATTTAGCTCTTCCTCAATTAGCTTTGCTATATTATTATCCTATTGAGGATATTCGTAAGATGTTTAGGAAAACCTGGCGTTCTCTTGTTAAACACAGGCCTGTTATGTGGTATAAGATGAGCAACACATTCCAGAGATATTCTGTGGCGAGAGATATTCTAACTATTTTATTTCAAGAGCACTATCGTTGGATTACATCTCTCTTTCCATTCTTATTCGACACTTCTCTTATCGAGGAACCTTCTATAAAGGACACTCTTAATGAAATAATATCACGAAAACATTCTTAAACTTTCTCCAACATAACTGAAGCATGGCACAGAAAATTGGTAGAGCAACATTTCCACATATGGGCAAACACCAGCTAGTGGCTAAAAAATTGCAGAAGCTAAAATTACCCTCTGATGACTATGATCTTGATCTTACATACAAAGATCCACGTCTTTTGCTCTTTAAGGATGGCAAGATGCACCTCCTTAGAAAATACCTGACTACGGTTCCTCTAGAAGAGATGGCTGTAGGCGAGATTTATTTCCTTTACAGCGTATTCAAAAATCAAACGATTCGGGAGGCGTTGGCATCGAAATTTGGGAAAAGGCATATCGGCGCTATATATTCTGCTTTAGAGAGCATTGCTACATTGAGAGATCCTTATGGCACACATATTCACAATGTGAGTGAAAAAGAGCTGGTCTCCCTATCATATAATTATTTGATAAATGGTGACGACGGAGCTAAATATACTGCCATGACATTCATAGATATATTCCATATAGTAGCACCATCTGTTGCTGAAGCTCTTATGGATACATTCTTCATCAATGCAGACTTGTCTGTTGGTAAGAGGGCTAGGTCTCTTCTTAGAAAAATGTATAACATAACCTTCAGATGGGATAAGGTGAGGAGTAGGCCTATATTGCACCGCGCGCCTGACGAATACAAATCTCTTTGCGAGAAGCTCATAAGGAGATACTTTTTAAATCCTTAGGCCACTAACAGAGAAGCCAAGGGCCCGTAGCTCAGCTTGGATAGAGCGACTGCCTCCTAAGCAGTAGGCCGAGGGTTCAAATCCCTCCGGGCCCGTTCTTAAGATAACGACAAATGCCTTGAAGGAGTGGGCTTTATATATGTTTTTGTCTAATTGATAAACGGTGTTTATTATGGCAGATGAGGAGAAGGAAAGAGCAAATGTTAACGAACCTGCTACACAATCTGAGCAGCCACCAAAATCAGAGGAGCAACCCTCAGGTTCAAATAATCCTTCACAGCAGTCTGAGCCTCAAAGCTCGGATACGCAACCAACAGCCCAGCAAACACAATCTATACAGCCAACAGCGCAATCAGCTCCACCTGCGCAACAGGTGCAACACCCCTCTCTACCAGCTCAAACGACGACTTCTACACCACAACCCTCTTCATCCCAACCTAAACAAGAATCCCAACCATCTCAGGATGAGACAGACATTATAAGCGACGATGAAGAGCTTATGAAATTCATAGAAGAGAGCGAGCCAAAAATATTCGTCGTAGGAGCTGGCGGTAGCGGCTGCAACACCTTAAACAGGTTATTCGAACTTAAAGTTGAGGGTGTAACGACAGTTGCTGCTAATACAGATGCTCGACATTTGCTTCACATAAAGGCCAATAGAAAGTTATTGCTTGGCAGGAAACTTACTCATGGAAGAGGTTGCGGTTCTAATCCCTCTTGTGGTGAGAAAGCAGCTGAGGAAGCTCTCGAAGATATAAAGAAAGTTCTAGAGCCTTCCAATTTAACATTTGTAACATGCGGTTTAGGTGGAGGCACTGGAACAGGTTCAGCGCCTGTGATAGCAAAAATATCTAAAAGAGATTTGGGTGCACTGACCGTTGCCGTCGTTACATTGCCGTTCACATCAGAAGGCAGGGTAAGGTATGAGAATGCTATGGAAGGCTTGGATAAGCTAAGGAGGAATGTTGATACATTAATTGTCATAAAGAATGATAAACTCCTGTCTATAGCGCCTGATTTACCCCTTAATACGGCCTTCAAGATAAGTGATGAGGTTTTGGCTGGAAGTGTTAAGAGTATAACGGAGCTTGCTACAAAGAGCGGCCTCGTTAATGTGGATTTCGCTGATTTGACGACTGTGCTTAAAGATGCTGGCTATGCTGTTATTGGTATAGGCGAAGCGACAGTTGATGTGCCCAGGGAAGATAGGGCTAGAATAGCTATAGAAACTGCCTTGCAGAGCCCTCTCTTGAATGCCAACATATCGAATGCCAAGAGGGCTTTGATTAATATCGTCGGCGGAGAAGATTTATCTATAAAAGAGGTGGAATACATCGTTGCAGAGACTGCTAAAAAGATTTCTCCCGATGCACACATCATATTTGGCGCTCGCATCGAACCCTCTTTAAAGAAGAGTGCTATAAAGGTTCTCGTCGTGCTCGCTGGCGTTAAGTTTGAAGACTTCGAGGAGGATGGCGGCGAAGTTGATCTTTCCGATTTGGAAATCGATGTTGTAGGATAATTTGTGGTGAGAATATGTTGAAGAAGCTAAATAATTTAAACATTGAGAAGTATATCCCATTCTATAAAGATGTGAAATTTACGCTGGGCCGTTTGAAATGGCCTACACAGGAAGAGGCTAGTAGGAAGGCTTGGATAGTAGCTGTTATTATGATTGCTGTAGGGCTTACAGGATTTTTTACACATATTATTATGAATCTTCTATGAGGTGGAAAAATGTTTTACATAGTTCGCGTGGCTGCTAAGCAGGAGAAGGTTGTTGGTTTAATGTTAGAGGAGAAGGCTAAGGTGAAGAGCATACCTGTTTATTCAATTCTCTTCAATGACAGGGTTAAAGGGTATATATTTGTAGAAGCAGACGATGATAATGCTGTCGCTATGCTTATAAATGGCGTCAAGCATGTAAAGGGTCTTCTGAAGAAGCCGATAAGCTTTGAGGAAATTCAAAAGATGGTTGTGATTGAGAAACCCAAGAAGGTTGAGATTAATATAGGGGATATAGTTGAAATAGTATCAGGGCCGTTCAAAAATGAGGAGGCAAAGGTTATTGCCGTCGATGCTGCTAAAGATGAATACACAGTTGTTCCCATGGAAGCAGTCATAGCTATCCCTGTAAAGCTCTCTGGCAAAAATATACGATTCAAAAAATCTGGCGACGAAAGCCAGTAATTTTTTTATTTATGTGATAATGTGTCGTCGGCTAAAGCTGTTAAATACTTTCGCCGTGTTGTAAACGAAGGCAGGGAACTTTTAAGGGGCACATCTCTGTATTCTCTCTCCGACAATGTACTTGTCGAAGAGCGGCTTAAACCTCTCGCTTCTAAGCTGACAGCTTTTGACAGGCTTCTGACTCCTTTATCCTTACAACCCTTTCTTGCTTCCATAAGCCAGGATTATAAATTGCTCTATTTGGAAACGCGTTTGAAGGAGATATTCACGAGGTTTCTTTCAAAAAGCGCTGTGCTATTCGCTGCTAATTTCCTAGATATGAAATTCAATGGTTTTTTGTCCCAGAATGGCATGAATTTACTCAATAACGCGTCGTTGTTTATCCCCCAATATGCTGCGTTGTCTATATTTACAACTACTTATAATTATGCTCTTTCGACATTTGTCCCATGGGAGGTTGCTTCATCTGATGATCCTCTTCATAAGCTTTATCATAATCATCTGCTTCCGAAAGCTCGGCATCCTTTATCTGATGCTATCTATGAAGAAACTGCTCTATTACTCCTTCCCTTCTTTCATGAAGAGGTTAAACAAGGCCCTGCTCCCAAGTCCTCTCGTTTTCTCGTAGCCATCTATTTATTACAGCTCTTTCCTGATGCTTTGAAGAGATAATTTATCCCTAGTGTAGGTACTATGATACTCTGGAATTTTTTCTTTCTACGAATTCTTTATAGGAAGGGCTTTAAGTATTTCTCTGTAAAGAGAGCCTATGAATCCCTTGGAAGAGCACATAAAATATGGTGGCAAAATAGAACTTCGTTCAAAGGTTAGTTTGACGAGCAAGGAGACACTAAGCTGGGCTTATACGCCGGGCGTTGCAGATGTTAGCAAAGCCGTAGAGAAAGATCCCAATCTCTCCTTTAAGGCTACATGGCGTGGCAATACTATTGCAATAGTCAGCGACGGAAGCAGGGTTTTAGGCCTTGGTGATATAGGGCCTGTAGCTGCTATGCCTGTAATGGAGGGGAAGGCGGCACTATTCAAGGCTTTCGGGGGTGTAGATGCAGTTCCTCTTTGTGTTGATATACACGATGTTGATGGCTTAGAGGCGTTTGTTAAATCCATTCAGCCGTCTTTTGGCGGCATTAATTTAGAAGATATAAATACTGCCAGAGTTGTAGAGCTCTTTGAAAGACTTGAGGGGAAGTTGGACATACCCATTTTTCATGATGATAGGCAAGGAACTGGGGTTGTAACCCTCGCAGGACTAATAAATGCTTTAAAGGTCGTTGGCAAAGACAAGAGTGTTAAAATTGTCCTAGTCGGCGCAGGGGCAGCGATGTTTGGTATAGTCGAGCTTTTGTCAGCATATGGTTTTGCTAATATGTATATGTTAGACTCCAAGGGTGTCATATATGAAGGCAGGGAAGGTGTGGATGGCACATATAAAGAGAAACTTCTTCCTTTTATCAAAAATGAATCTATTTCCAGGGAAGATGCTTTCAAAGGTGCTGATGTTCTCATAGCTGCGAGCGCTCCTGGCAGCGTGAAAGAAGATGAGCTTAAATTAATGGCCGACGATGCCATTGTATTTACATTGGCTAATCCTATTCAGGAGGTGCCTGTTGAGATAAGCAAGCGCTATGCCAAGGTCGTCGCTACAGGGAGAAGCGATTTACCCAATCAAGTAAATAATGTTCTTGCTTTCCCTGGTATATTTAGAGGCGTTCTTGATGTCCGTGCTAAGCGTATAACACCGGCGATGCTTATAGCGGCTGCTGAAGCGCTGGCAAATACAGAAAGTAATCCTGAACCGAATCATATACTACCAACACCTTTCAGCAGGGATGCTGCTAGAAGGGTTGCATTGGCTGTCGCTAAGAAGGCAATAGAAGAGGGCTTGGCTAGGGAGCGCTTAAACGATGATGAGGTTAAGGGATTGGTTTGTGAGCACATCGATTGCTCTTCATAATTCTCTTTAGCTCAAATATTTTTTGTGTGTTAAAGTCTATATTTAAGAGAATGTTTAAAAATACTTTCATACACATAGATAACCATGCCAAAAAACCTTTTAAGAGCCTTTAAACAAGGCTCGCAGAATACAGAGAGCAAGACTATAATCCAAACCCAGCCCAAAGTCGATGCTAATCTTAAAGACAATAATAAGAAACGCAGAAATAATTTCTTCAAGAAGCTCTTACTCATTCCAGTAATTCCAGCACTCTTAAATTTTATGGTGCCTTCGTATACTCTAGCGAAGACGAACGATATCGATAACCAGTATGTCGCTGCTAGAGACGAAGCCAAAAAGACGGTTGGAAATGTTGAAAGATTTTTAGACGATGCTTATACATATATACACGACGCTAAACGAAATAGCAGGGATTATGTCCTTTCTGCCGCGCGCTTGAAGGCAATACTGTCTAGAATTAGGCGCATCGTTGATAAATTAAATCCACGAGATGGCTTGCGCAATAAATACAATAAAGTTAGGGATGAGTACGAAGAGCTCTATGAGCGTGCAGCAGCCATAGATGAGGCTTTTCGTCACTATGAGGAAGCTTTAAAGGGAAAACCACCTACGAAGGCTAGCCTATTGGAAATGGATAAAGCCTTGAAGGATTTGGAGCGTCTTTTATCTGTGAAGGGAGGAAAGAAGCGTGTCATAACTAAGAAGGTTCTCGTCGGCAAAAAGAGAGTTTATAAGAACGTCCATTCGCAAAAGATAAATCTTAAAGAGGAGCTGAATAAAATAAACATCCCTTTCTTCTACAAAACATATATTCCCTCTGTTATTAAAGCTATAAAATCGAGGAAACCCCTCTCCGCTATAAAAGGAACATATGGCATGATTTTCGGCAACGCCAACCTCGAAAGGATATACACTGCTTATTGGTCAAGTGGAAGGAAAGAAGTGATTGAAGTTCCCATCTATAAGGAAGTGAAGGAAGTTGTTTATGAGGGTGGAAATAGAGAGATTATTGCGAGAATGCTCTACCCTTACTTGCCTGCTTATTATGTCGATAAGTGGAAATCTGCCAGCATGTCGACCAGTGATTTAATGAACTTCTTAAGGGGTTTTGATTCAAGGGCCTCTACCCTTCTAGATACTCTAACTGTCGATGATGATGGCATCTTTGATTTATACAATGTGAAACACACGACGATGCCTCAATTGGGCACAGCTGAAAAAGTTTTCTTGCTTAAATCTATCGACCCAGAGCTTCTCAATAATTTAGAAAAAGCCAAGCTCATAGCATTTTCAACTGCTTTAAGAGGGCCTTTGGCTATTCGTTTAGCCGCTATTGAATATCTTTGGCCTGCTTTGGATAAACAGTATAATGACCCGTATCTCGTAAATAGGGCTGCTGAGATTGTTATTGGTTATGCTAATTCTATAGCTTCTCAAAATGCCCCTCATCTAGCCACGCTTTACATAGAGGATGTATCTAAAAAAATAGGTGCTATGCGCCCGAACATAAGGGATGTGCGCGCTTCTGTAATAGATGAAGATATGCATGTCTATACTCCAGCTCCATGGGAAAAGCCTTTTGAGCGTTTTATGTATGGTTACAATCCTTCTATATATGCTAATGCTCAATTTAGAAAGTCCATATTGGCTAATAATATTGCATTGGCACCCTCTGCTCTATTGGGCGCGTCGGCTGAAAATCCTTTACAGCCCATATTCAAAAGCGATGCGCAGATAAGGCAAGAAATAGGAAGGCCTCTTTTAAGAGCAGGTGCTTCACCTTCTTCGCCTACGACATACCTTCCGCGCACATATCTCAACGAGAGCGCCTTAAAGCCAGCAAGGGCTTATTATCCTAGAGGAGGGCTTGTGTTGTTTTCGAATGTAGATGGCGCGTTTTACGGTGAATGGAAGGGTCATGAAGGTTCTGACGGAAAGCGTTATTCGAGGACGGTCAGCGGCAACTTCCACTATGAAGAGGACCAAAAGAGAGGAATAAATATCTCTGCCGATAGTTCTGTTTCAGATGGCTACAATGCTACGCGATTATCTGAAGATTTCTACAACCGCGGCGATACTTGGCAGATTGGCGGAGCAGGCAATACGGAGAGGACTTCTCAGAGAGATATTGATGAGTATGGTCTTTATTATGAGAGTCCCTTTGTGGATACAAGCGCTTCATATAATAAATACAAGATGCGCTCCGCTTTTTCTAATCCACAACCTCCTCAATTGAGGGAGGGTGTCCATTTCAATGCCAATTCAGAACATTTCGGGCTTGATGCTGATAAGTATAGGAGCACATTCTCCGATGATAAAAGTAAATATGGCAGCGGCGATAATTTAGCAGCTATTAAAACGGGTAAAGTTGGAGGTTCTGCCGACATAGTCGTTTTAGGTGAAGCTGGTGCTTCTAAGGTAGAAAGTATAGAGGAAAATTATCCTTCATCCCAAACAACCTCTAATGAAGGTATGGGTTTTGCTGATGCTCAATACAAAGTTGGAGGCGGGCTTTATTATAAGGGATACAATCAGCAAGGTGGTGGAGCTGATTATTCTGGAAGATATTATGCTGATATCGTCGCTAGAAAAAGCTCAAACGCTAGTAGGGTGGATGCCACATTCTCCGATAGACAGAGCTTTGGAGCCAAGGCTTATCTTGAAGGGAAGGATGGTGGTATTTCAGCAGTTGGCAAGAGAAGTGATTGGAAAGCAGGCATTAATTATGAACACAAAGGCTCTGAAAATAATGGAGAGTTTCATGTAGCTCATAAGCCATGGTTTGGTGGTGTGAGCAGTGATTTTAAGAAGGGCTTTGATGCTTATTTAGGCGGCGAAGGAAAGATAAACGGTGTGGCGGCATATGGGCAAGATGCTGATAGTAAGGGAGCATATCTCTATCTCGGCGAACCTGCTTTGAAATATACAGGAGCTTATGAGCAGGCAGGAGGCTGGGCAACCTTCAACGGTTTAGCCGCTGATAGAGGAGAGCTTTTAACTCTCTATGGATGGGATGAAGGGCATAGTATGGATGTTTCTGGCAGAGTTGTTTTAGGCAAAGACATTAACCTAGAAGTGGGCGGCAATTACTTTTTACCTCTTCATAAGAGGCCCAATCAAGCTCTTTGGCTTATATTGTATCCAAGCGAGATGGACTGGTATGTATTTGCATCGTACAATAGAGCCTATACTAACATACAACCTTTCCTTTACATAAACGGTTCCAAGCCATCATCCATGGATTTCTTTGGCATTTTAGCAGGCATAGATGCTAATGCAGTTCTTGTTCAGAATGTTGAGCTGGCAGCAGGCCTTAATTACAATAAATACTCGCGCAGAGATTACGGTAAAGATGCTATTTTAAATACAGGAAACAATTTCATAAGCGGTCAGGCTCTATTAACAGCAGATTATAATGGGCAAAGAGGCGCTGCTTTGAGATTTGAATGGGGTAAGGAAAGTAGAAACTATTCAAGAATAACCCTTCCAAAGGCAGATGTTCTAATAATGAGCGGTTCAAGGCTAAGCCTTTTAGTTCAAGGCGCTTATACCTATAATCCAAATGGCAGGGCTTATGGAGGAGCTATTGGCTTTAATTGGGCTGGCTACAAGGAAAAAGCTGATTTCAATGGGTATTGGAGCTTAGAAAGTACAGCAGGAATCATTGTGCCTATGCCCAGGACTTATGATTACATTGTTAGTATTAGAGCCACTGTAAGCATAGACGCTCTTGGGAGCTTGGTGGATAGAATAATAAAATAAATTTGTTTTTTACTCCGTCATTTTCTAGGAGCTAGGATTATTTGTCCTGGATAGATTGTCCTACCACCTGATAAAACAACGCTGCGATTCCCATATAGTCTTTTGATTCTTGAGATAGTATAGCCCCTCCTTACTATACCAACCTTTTTGTAGTGCTCTGGCAGAGGTATGATTATTTTCTCTCTGACGTATATTCTTCTGCTGTTGTAGTTAGGATTATAGGCTTTGATGAGTTCCCTTGCTTCTCTTCTACTTATCTTGTGAAGCTTTGCTACAAGCATTTCTAATCCATACGGTGTGTCGCCTCTTCTCACGCGGTAGATAATAGCTTTTTTGCTCTCCTTTATTGCCTTTACCAATTTCTTCTCCTCTTTTTTGATTTTTCTCTCTACTCTTCTTTCCTTTTTTTCTGTCTTTTCCCTCGTTTTTTCACTGGTTGCTTCTACGATTCCTATGCTTGTTAACACCGCCTTCCCACCCTCAGTTATAGCATCCATGAAGCTCTTAGCCATGTTTAAGAAGTTGCTCTTTATGTTTGCCTCCATTCGAGCAATGATTTTCTCCTTACTTTCTTTGTCTATGCTTATTATCTCGCCGTTTAAAGCTTCTAGAAGCGCATCCATTTTTTCGTCGAAAACTTTTGGGTCTTTGGTTGTTATCAATGTGTAGTAATCTTTTAATTTGTCCATAGCTTCTTTTGTCTTTGGTAGAAGGAGCACTGTTTTGCCTTTTGGAGTGTAGTATCTCTGCTTATTCTCGATACTGTCGTCGAAGTTGTTCATTAGATTGTAGAGTATATCTACATCTTCCTTTTCATAATCGTCACCGAGAGCTTTCCTAAGATGTTCCTCTAAGACAGCCTTTAGATTTCTCTCGCTGCGAATGTACTCAATCTTCACTTCGTCTGGGTTTAGCAGATTGCTGGCTAAGAAATGAACATCTGATACATTGATGGGTATCCCTCCCCTTGTTTTTACTTTTAAATTAGGATCGTTTAGTACAGCGAGTATGGCAACAAATCTACCAGGATATGAACCTGCTTCTTTAAGAGTCCTCTTAGTTATATGGTATTTTCTTCTGAAGACTCTACTTCTTATTCCCTTGTACCATTCTCTCCAGTCTTTTACCCTCCTTATTCTCCCCTCACCAGCGTTGTAGGCTACTGTAGCTAGGAGAATGTCTTTGTTTTTTCTCTGTCCCTTTAAGATTCTCCCAAAGTGTCTTCCAGAGATGTAAGCGGAGTTGAAGGGTATGTACATAGAGCTGATGTCATAAAAATATTTGATGTTATCTCTTTTTACTTTGCTTAGCACATTTTTGTAGGTACCATGTAAAAACTGGTAGAGCCCCTTTGCATTTGCATTAGATCCTGCTAGAACTTCAACAGCACCGTTGGCAGAGGGTATGCTCTCTGGAAAAAAGATATAAGCCAAATCGTCGGAGGATATAGTAACTATTCTTCCCCCTGGCATTTTTACTGATGTGTTTATAGATAAATAGGACTCGCCTAGTACTTCTTTGAGCCCCTTTTCAAAAGCCGCGTGGTAGAGAGGCAGTGCACCCATTACCCTTTCTATGGATCTGATGTAGGCTTTCTTCATTCCTACGCCATGTACTACATAGAGGTCTCTTTTTGCTAAATGGATAAGCTCCTTATCGGGTTCCATGTTTGTAGTTTTTAGGAATTTTACTAGCCACCTTTTCTCCTTTTCTGATAAGTCCTCATTTTCAATTGCTGGGCTTAGGGCGTGCTGATTTTTCTCACCGGGCTTTTTTACTATTTTCACTTTCTTTTCAGATTCCCTTACCTTCGTTGCAGAATGAATACCTGTGCCTATGATACTTATTGTAGCGAGGCCAATACCCATATCCTTCATATAATTTAGCATTTCTCTGCGTGTGAGTTTCCTTTCAAGGAGAGGCGTTTCATCTATTCGCTTATTTTCCTTTCTTTGAGTTGTGCTGCTATCTTGTTGGTATCTTTCCTCCATAGTATCGCCTCATAGTAAAAGAAGGAGGGGTGGTATCAGCTTTATGCTGCCGTAGACGATGGCTCCGGTTGTCATAAGGTATCTTCCCACACGTGTGCCTGCTAGCAGTTTATAACTAGTCTCTAAGAGAGTGCCGCTGAATTGAAGGGTGTGGCTCGCTAACTGCCTTAGTGTTTGCTCTTCGTTATTCTCCATGCGTTTGCCTATGAAACGAAGGGTCTTTCCACCTCCTGAGAGGGGTGAGAGAAGTAAGGGGGTGCTGGATGAGGTTGCATAAAAAAGGGCTCCAACTTCCCCTAATCCTGAGAGTGTAATGAGGAGAACTCCTTTTAGTGAGCGGAGACCTCTTTTAATCCCTTTTTCTGACGGTATGCTTGTGAGATTATTTACACCTTTTTTAAATAAAAGATACTCTCTTTTTGCACTGCTCTTGGCTTCTATGAAAGCAGCTCTCGTATATTTTTTTATCTCCTCTATTGAAGGTTTTATTACCGTTTTTTTATATTGGCCACCTTCCATGTTTTATTATTTATGGGTAGAAGGGTTTATAAAGTTATAAGTTGTGGCTTTATGTAAAAATAAAGGAAAGGTAGGGTTTACAGCTTAATCAACAACGGCTTTCCATCGACCATAAAGCTCTTAGCGCCCTGTTCTTCTTCGGGGCTTATGCCGAAGGTTAGCTCAGAGGCATGGGTTCTTCTCTTTATGTAGTCGGCGAATTTCTTGGCTATCTCCACTAGCTCGGCATCTCCACCAAGGGTTATGGGCACGATGTTGCTCTCCACTAAGCTTTTCTCCTTCCTCACCATCTGCACCCTCCTTATGATCTCGTTGGCCATGCCCTCTTCGTAAAGCTCTTCTGTAACTTTCCCATCTAAACATATCTTACCTTCGTCGTCACACACCAACTCCTCTTTGTCCTTCTCCGTCTTTATCGTCTTAACGTTCACGAGCTTCATTATCATGCTGTTGAACTTCTTTGTCGCTTCTTTAACATCCGCTGTATCGTCGAGCACGTACAGCGCCGCTAATGGCCATCTCAGCTTCACCTTAGCCACATTTCTAAGCATTAGGCCTTTACTTATAATATCGAAGGCAATCGTCCCCAAAGTTTCCAAGCGCGTATCTATTAACTCTGCTTTTTCATCAGGGATGTTGTATAAGTGTATGCTCTCCTCTTTGCCTTCAAATGCCTTGAAGAAGTTTTGATACACATGTTCTGTTGCTAAGGGGGTTATAGGAGACAACATCAAGGCTATATTCCAGACAGCAGTGTATATTGTATAGAGTGCCGCCCTCTTATTCTCGTCGTTGGCTATGCGTTGTTTGGCCACTTTCATGTAGCCCTTGCTTAAATCGTCTATAAGGAGGGAGCGCACCATTCTAACAGCTTTGGCTATCTCCTTTTGGCTGAGGGCCTTGTGGTACTCTTTTAGCGTCGTATAAACTCTGCTGAGCATCCACCTATCTTCCACGCTTAATTCTTCTGATGGCACATCCTCTATTTTTTCCTTATAATGTCTCTCTAAAAAGGAGATAAGGTTTAGGAAAACGCCAATATCTGCCTTTGCCTCCTTTATGGCATCCCAACTGAAGCGTGGGTCTTCCCATACATTTGTCGAGAGGCTGAAGAGCCTAAAACTGTCTACACCCCCTCTTGTTACTATCTCATCGAGGGGCACATAATTCCCCACGCTTTTGCTCATCTTTTCTCCTTTCTCGTCGACGAAGAAGCCGTGCATGACGACTGTCTTATAGGGGACTTTGCCATTGTAAATGACACCGCTGCCGAGAATGGAGTAGAACCAACCTCTTATTTGGTCGTGTCCTTCGAGGATATAATCTGCTGTTTCGCCCCATTCGCCTCCTTGAGATGACCACACTGCATTCCCAGAGTCGAACCACACATCTAAAACATCTGGCACGCGCTCCATCTCACCGCCACATTTTTCACATTTAAGCTTTACTTTGTCTATGTATGGCCTGTGCAGGTCTTCGAGTTTTTCAGGCAGCTCTTCTCTACTTCCAATAACATGAATGTGGCCGCAATCCTTGCACACCCATATAGGCAGGGGGATGCCCCAATACCTCTGCCTGCTTATACACCAATCAGGCGCAGATTTAAGCAGATTTTCAAAGCGGTCCTTTGCTATGTTTGGCACCCACCTAACTTTCTCAGCTTCTTTAATCATGAGGTCCTTCAATGCTGTGATTTTGAAGAACCATTGCTTTGTCTTTATGTATATGAGCGGCGTTTTACAGCGCCAGCAGTGTGGATATCTATGAACTATACGCTCCTCAGCCACTAAAAAGCCCGTATCTTTCAGCAGCGCTATAATCTCGACATTTGCAGCTCTAACCTCTTTACCTGCGAATTCACCCGCCTCTTGTGTGTATTTACCTGATTCATCTACTGGCGAGAATGCTTCTATGCCTTTTTCTTGGCCGAGGGCGAAATCCTCAGGGCCATGACCAGGGGCTATATGGACTAAGCCCGTTCCTTCCTCTGCTGAAACGAGCGCCTCGGACAGATGAACCTGCCTCTCCACCTTTTTACCGATTTTGTCCTCGAAGGGGTGGTCATAAGCTATGCCTTCTAATTCTTTTCCTTCCATCTCTCTTAGGACGGTGCCGGATTTCTCTGCCTTGTCAAGCACTTCCTCAGCTTTTTCTTTGAGCAAAATCCATTTTTCACTGTCTTCTGTTTCTAACTCAACATATGTCAGCGTTGGGTTGGCTGCGACAGCCATGTTAGCGACGAGCGTCCACGGCGTTGTTGTCCATATGATAAGGTATGTCTTTTCTTTGCCCTTTATAGGGAATTTAACATAGATGCTTGGGTCTGTTTCATCCCAGTATTCGAGCTCGTAGTTAGCTAGTGTCGTTTGACAGCGGGGGCAGTAAGGAACAACATATTCTCCTTTGTAGAGAAGGTCTTTCTCGTGGGCTCTCTTTATGGTTACCCATGTCTTCTCGATGTAATCATTTTTGTATGTAACATAGGGCTTTTCCCAATCCATCCAGACAGCTAAGCTTTGGAATTGTTTGGTCATGATGCCAATGAATGTGTCGGCGAAGGCTTTACATTCCTGTATGAATTTTTCCATACCTATCTTCTCTATGTCCTGCTTGTTCTTGAAGCCAAGCTTCTGTTCGACTTTAACCTCTATGGGCAAACCATGGGTGTCGAAACCCGGCGTATCCCTTATGTTGTAGCCTCTCATCCTATGGTAGCGAATGAGCATGTCCTTCATGACTTTATTCCAGCCAGTTCCAGAGTGAATTTCGCCGGTAACATAAGGAGGACCGTCGAGGAAGTAAACGCGGTCGCCGCTCTCAACTTTTTTCTTCTGTTTGGCATAAATGCCGTTCTTCTCCCAAAAAGCAAATACCTCTTTTTCCAATTCTTCATGTTTGTACATAGCGCCACCTCAATAAGGGCAAAGATGCTCCTTCTTTGAGGCGAGAACTTTAAAAAGTTAGGGGTAAGTGTGGTTAAGAAGCTCTTGGCATAACCACACTAAACATTATGAACATTGATGCTGCTATGTGCAGTAGGTTTATTATTTGCTCCTATAAGTTGCCCCTTGCCATAATTAAACCTTAGATAAATTTTTGCTTTTGTTCTTATTGTCCTTTAAACTTCTCACGGATATAATCAACTATTTTTAAGGTGTTCTCTCTAAGAGCGTCGTCTTTTTCTATTCTTGGGATGAGCTTTTCCATTACATAGCCTACTTCTCCATTCTCCTTTCTAGGGGCTATAGCCTCTTGAAAATCCTCCTTCCATCCTGTTTTTAGACTGTAGTCTATAACAGCATCTATGAAGGCTTTTACTTCCCTCGCCAGGTTATTTTTCTTAACAGCTTCTGCTAATGCATGAGTGTATATGCCTACTGCTAATATATTTACTACTTGCTCATATTCCAAATAACCTGCTTTGGAGTGGCTCTCCTTTATCATATTTGTACTTTTTTCAATGAGGTGTGTTAAGAGCTTCCACATCTTTGCGTGATTTTTGTATTCTTCTGTTATCTCTACGAGGTCTTGTTTAGCCTTTTCATAATAAAGAATGCCCTTATCTGCGTTTCCTAGAAGGATATTCTTTATGATTTTTATAGGTCTTTGGAGTTGCACAATATCCTCAAGGATTCCCTTTTTACATTTAAAGTTGTTTTTGCTTCTTTGCCCCTTGTGGGTAGTTATTCCTATCATATTTATAAGACCTGCCACGTAATTAGCTGCTTTACCCTCATATTTTATGAGCTCGTCTCTACTCTCTGCTACATACATGCCCACAACATTCCTAAAAAATTCTCTTAAAACATCTCTTTTAGTTTTATTTACTAAAACCCCGCTCATAATCTCTGTGATAGGCACAATATATCTTCTACCATCAGATACTATTGTTATAGATGTTTTTTTCTTTCTCGGAACTAACACTTTCTTTTCCGTTAACACCGCCTTAAATAGCAAATCTTCTTCGATGCTTTTCTCTCCTGTCAATGCTAGACTTGGTGGGTAAAAACTTTTAATTTCCTCTAGGAATTTTTTCTTCTCATTATCTGTTAAGTCATTTATTATCGATGCTAAGATATACCTAGCTCCCACTAACTTCGTCGTGCTTTTACTCTCCCAAGGCAAGGATGTTTTTCCAACATGCCTCTTCCTTTGTGCAGCTATTTTTATTATTTTCTCAATAGCTTTTCTTCTGAGTGATGGGTTAGCATTTTCAGTTTTCAGTATATCTATACAGCCTTTAACGATGTGTGGTATACTTATTTCTTCCTCACTATTTACTTTGAAGCGCTTCCCAATCTTTTCGAAGTCTAAACTTACACCATGCTCTTTAAATACATCCTCAAATTCTTTATCTTCATAGACAATTAAAAGATGTGGGTAGTTTATGAAAAAGCGATTTATTTCATCCTCAAATTCTGTATTATTCAGCTTTGAGCTTACTTCTATAGTTGCTAGAATTCTATCCAGTGCTCCTTCTAAACTAGAGAAATCGCTGTCGAGAGGCACAGATTCGGCAGCCGTTGATAACATGCTTTCTCTACCCTCTGGTGTTTCATGGAGCGCTTTACCTACCTTATAGACAATTTTCATGAGCTCTTGTTTTTCTTTCCCAGAAAGCCTCTTATATTTATTTCCCATTACCGACTTCATAAACTTCATTGTATCCTTAATCATTTCATCTACTTCTTCTATCAAAGGTCCTGCACTTTCTTCAATTTTTTCATCTTTGCTTTCTTTGGCTATTCTTTCTTCTTCGACACTTTTATCTTTTTTGAGACTAAGAGTCCCCTCTTTAACCTCTTTACTTTCACTGATGCCTTCCTTTTCTTCTCTAACCTCTTTGCGCTCAACAGTGTCTTTTTCTTCTTTAACTTCTTCCTTCTCAACAATCTCTTTTTTCTCTAAACTTTCTTTCTCCTCTTCTATTTTTTCTTTCTTAATAACTTTTTCCTTTGCCACTTTCTCTCTTTTAGGAGGGCGTCCTCGCTTTCTTGGCGTTTTTTTCTCTTCTGCATGCACGCCAATAATCTTCCCTATGTTAATAAGCACTTTATCGTCGCTGTGAGAAAGCACTTCTTTAAGTTCCTCTTTGAATATGGCATTCTTTTTAAACTCGGATAAGCTGCTCACAACCCTAAAGCTGAGCTGGGCTTTTTCCTCTTCATCTAGATTGCGGAGGTAAAGATTCCAATAAAGGTCTTCAACCCCCCCTTTTTCCAAGGCTGCAATATATTCTCCTATATTGTCTTTGCCTTCAACAACAGCAATAAACCTCTCTTTATCTAACTCTCCGTCTTTAAATGCGTCTACAAGCTCCTCTGGCTCCATCTCATCAAAACGCTCTCCACTTATCTCATTAACGATGGCTGATAAGATACTGCTCTTTTCAATGGCTTTGCTTTCAGAATATTTCTCGATTTTTGATTTAAGCTCATCTAAAAACTCAGGATTATCTTCGATCTCTTTTTTAGCGATACTTACTGCTAACTCATAGGCTTTTTCGTCTTTGGTGGCGTTGGCCACAAGGTTGTAAAAATAAGCCCTGCCCTTATCGCTCTTCTCAATAAGCTTATAGCCTCTTTCCCTGACATTTGCATCGCTGTATATTAAACTAGCCGCTATTAACCTTCGAAGAAATGCCTTATCTGTTTTTTCTAATGCCTCCAAATCCTCTTTGCTCAATTCGTCCAACGCCTTTAATACCTTGCTTCTTTTAATAGGATTAATCGAGAAAGACCATTCCAATATAATTTTTACTTTCTCGGCATGTCCTAGGTTTTTGTCTTCTAGGGGGTCATACGCCATTAGACCCCTTTTTCCTTTAGTCTCCTGCCTGACTTTCTTTGTCTTGATTTTTTTGTGCCTTACCATGCCTTAATTGTTTTACAAAATGTTTTTAAATGAATACTTTTATCATAAATATATCATACAATCTGCTTATTGATTTGTTATACTAAATATGTGATAAAAATAGACCTAAAAAGCAGAAGAAATAAAAAATTAAAGAACCTTCTCCGTTGGATAAACTTTTACACCGTCAGCAGTTATTTTCATAGGAACGAGGTTTTGGCTATGAGATGTCCCACGCATCTTGTAGATTTCCAAAGCCCTCACCCTGCTGCTTCCTCTCTCGAGATTGTAGAGGTTTATAATACCATCCATAATGTAATGCTCTAATTTATACTTTAAGTCCATCTCAGCATTCGCCGCCTCGACGAGGAAATAGACGGTCGTATCAAAGGTCTTTAATAAATTTAAAAATTCCACCATGCTCTTCCTGTAGTCATAGTCATTAGTGAACATGGATTCAACAACCGTTGAAGAATCTATGACGAGACGGGTGGCGTTGTCATTAACTACTGTGCTCTCCACCATTTCTATAATAGCATCTAGATTATAAGCTTCAGGCTTCTTAACCAATATTTGCTTATCAAACATATCTGATAAGTCAGTCAAGCTGGAGAACACGGCTGTTGCGTTTTCTTTAATCTGCTCAGGCGGTTCTTCAAGGGATAAATAGAGGCCTGTTTCGCCAGCTTTAGCTCCTGCATAGAGATATTGAATAGAGAATGTTGTCTTACCAGTACCAGGACCACCGAATACTGCTACATGTCTATTTTTTGGCAATCCACCATTTAACATCTCATCCAAACCCTCTATGCCTGAAGATATCCTTTCCAATGCCATACTCTCACCCTTTGCCATTGAATAGAAGGGCTTTAAAAATCAATCCCTCCTCTCTCTGTAGTAAATGTAGCTTATGCTCTTCGTAGAGTGTCCTTTCAGTGTGTATGTTTTTGAAAACTCCCTGTACTTATTTCCATTAACTTCAATGTACGATAAATCTTCCCATGAAGGCACCCTCAAATTTACCTCCACATCTTCTTTATTATCACCGGCGTTTCTAAGCGTAATCTCGCCTTTATAGACATAAAACTTATTCCCATTAATCAACTTACTCTCTGCTTTTCCAACAGTTCTCCTTGCTAGAACTTTCATATTTTGTCCTATGCTTAATTCTTGGCTTTGCTTTGCAGCTGTATCCGATAAATAAGTTATGCCTTGTATAGCCCCATTCTCTAGAACATATAATTTTCCTCTTGGCAAAGCAGCTGATGGTGTTATATTTGCGTATAAAGGCAATTCCCTCTCATCCTGACTATAATCCAATCTGTAGGGTGTGTATTTGCTGTATATGTGCAGAGTTGTGCTGCCTACATTTATTGGTAAAGTTGTATCCTCTTCTCCTATACTGACATTGCCCAAATCGAACACATAATGCAGAGAACTTTCTTCAATGCTTGGCGCTGGAGAAACGCTTGCCATGCCCAATCCCTCTGTTTTGGCAAATATTGGATATATTTCTCTACCTGAATTGATATCCACCCCAACTTCTAATCTGGCGTTTCCTTCGAAGGGAAGAAGGCTCTTTGGCACATGAATATTTGCCAACGCTGAGAGCTTTTCATTGCTTAAATCCAATGTATAAGTAACATCCCAGCCTCCATTGAATATGGAATATCTATACCCTTCACCTTCATCGACTTTTGTAAATGATAATAATCTGCTTTTGTTTATTGGGGAGAGACTCTCGATTTTGAAGACATCATCTTTATTGATGTAGAGCTCTTTGCCATCCTTCAATTTCAATCTTACGAATGGGTTTGTGCTTTCCAATTCACCCTCGTAAGTTGACCCGCTCCTCAATGTTACCCTATATCTGATGGCGCTGCTCCTCTCTTCTACATACCTCAGCTTAACATTGCCTGTATAAAACACATTTATCATATCATCATAATTGGCGAGCTCGTCGCCTGATTTAATTGGCTCCACTAATAGGACGCCGCTCGGATAAAAGGTTAATGTATTGCTCGTTATAAGAGGAGCCCCTATTTTTTCCACTCCCTCTGCTTGAATGCTAGAAGGTGCTGGTGCCATTGGAACATTTAATGGGTTGCCACCAGCCACGCTACTTGAATTTCCATTTAAAGCAGTCTGTTGGACACATCCTGCCAAGAAGAGCGTTAAAATAAGGGGCAACAAAAGGATTGTTATACTGAATTTCATTCATTCACCTCTGTTATCCAATGTTTGTATTTTTCAACCTTTCCTCTGACGACATCTTTGTATAAAGAGCGAAGCTTACTCGTTACCTCGCCAGCATCCCCATTTCCAATACTTACTCCATTCACTTCTTTTATGGGAACAACTTCAGCAGCAGTGCCTGTGAAGAAGGCTTCGTCTGCAAAAAAGACTTCTGCTAAGCTTATGGGCCTCTCCAAAACCTCATAACCCAAATCTCTTGCTAATTCCATAACAGTGTTTCTCGTTATTCCCTCTAATATGTCTTCGCTTGGTGGTGGCGTTATGACGCGCTTGCCTTTGACTATGAAAAAGTTTTCACCAGGACCCTCAGCCACTCTCCCATGTATGTTCAAGAATAGGGATTCATCGTATCCTGCTTTTTGTGCTTCTCTTGTTGCCAATATGCTATTCACATAATTTGTAGATAGCTTAGCCATTACCGGCACTGATTGGGAGGGCATTTTCCGCCAATCACTGACATGGATGCGGATAGGTTTATCGCCGAGGAGTGGTGGGAAAGGAATCGTCGCTACTGCAAAGTGTGGCTTGCATTTTCCTATGTTGCTTAGCCCGAGAGTGCCTTCTGCGAGGTAGTAAATAGGCCTTATATACATGTCGCCAAGGTCTTTATTGGCTCTCACCGTCTTTACTGACGCGTCTGCTATCTCCTCTGCAGAAAGCTTCTTCTCACCCATGAGAATTTTTATGCTTATTTCCATCCTTTTGCTGTGCTCAGGAAGGCGGAAGATGCCTATATTGCCGTTTTCCAATTTGTAGCCACGAATACCTTCAAAAGCAGCGTCGCCGTAGTGAAGGCTATGAGCCAAGAGTGGGACACTAACCTCGTCGTATTCTTTCAACTCACCATCATACCAAACTAACATGCCACCTTTTGATAAGAAGTTTTTTAATGGTTGGCGTTTTTCGGCAACGCTATTAAACCCTTCTCTCCTTTTAATGGCATGGATGAAATATTCAATGGTGTGTGGCGAAGAGGAAATGAAATATATACTCTCAACGCCGTACCTGGGAAGCGCGTTTATGGTGAGAAACTTATAAGGGACAATGGCAAAGAATACCGTCGCTGGGACCCTTATAGAAGTAAGCTGGCGGCGGCTATATTGAAAGGCCTAAAAGCTTTCCCATTCAAAGATGACAGCACAGTCCTTTACCTTGGAGCTAGCACGGGCACAACCGTTAGCCACCTTTCAGACATATGTTTAAATGGTGTCATATTCGCCGTTGAAGTAGCCCCTCAAATGATGGAGAAGCTCATGGTTGTTGCAGAAGATAGGGAGAACATTGTCCCAATTTTAGCTGACGCTAGGAAACCAGAAACCTATGAAGATGTTGGCAAAGTTGATATTCTCTATCAGGATGTTGCCCAACCAGATCAAGTGAGAATCTTCGTTTTAAATGCCGAGAAATTTTTGAAGAATGGCGGCGATGCGTTCATCGCCCTTAAAACCCACAGCATAGATGTAACTAAGAGCAAGGAGGAAACTCTTGAAGCTGCTAAGGCTGAAATAGAGAAGTCCTTAACTATAAGGCAAGTGGTTGACATAGCTCCTTATGACGCTGAGCATTACTTCATTCACGCGGTGAAGGAATGAATTGGAGGGGCCATGTTCTCTTTGCTTTGCTTTTAACCTTTGTTTCAGCTTTAGCATGTCAAACCCTTCATTTATCTACATTATGGGAATACCTTTGGGCAATACCTATAATTGTATTCGGTGCTCTTTTCCCAGATATAGATATTGAGACAAGTAAAGCCCAGCGCATCGTTAATTTTCTTGTCATAGTTGTGGCATTGGCATATTCATTTACAACGCCGGCAGCCTTTTTGAATGGGGGTTGGAGATTTGCGCTGGAAATCCTTGGAGCTTATTTTATTGTTGTTTATATTTTCAAGCCGTCTCATAGAGGCATAACTCATACGCTTTTTTCAGCATTTGTATTCAGCGCTTTCGTATATCTTGTGTTTAATCTTTCCTATGCATGCTATGGCTTGATAGCATATATTAGCCATTTAATAGCCGATAGCCATCTTCGTTTTTTACCGAAAATAAGAAGGAAATAAAAAAAGCAAAATTTACTCGCTCTGTTGAGTTACGATGATTACATCTTCAACAGATTTTACATTCTCATATTTTACGCTTTTATCCTTAAGCATGCGCTTTAAGTGTTCTTCACTCTTTGGCACCTCATCTAAGAAGATGCGAGATACTTCTCTTTTTTCTACATCCACCAAGAACTCTTGGGCAGTGCCCAAAAACTTACCAGCATCTGTGAATACATCCATGCCATACATATCTGAGAGCCTCTTTGTCATTGCTTACACCCAATAGCTTATTATATGCCAATATTTATAAAGCTTTCTTCATCGCTTTCGTTTTTTCTCGCCAGAAAGCTGTTGCTTCTTCTTCGAAGCCCCTTATCTCAGCAGGTATTATGAAGGAGTAAGGATGCTTTATTTTGCTTTTAAAAGCTTCTAATTCGTCGATAGTGCCGAATAAAAGAAGCTCATCACTCCTACCGGCTCTGCTTATAATAAACAACTCCTTTTCATTGATAACCTTCTTCTCTGCATCGATTTTTCTCATAGTTTCAAAAGCCTCATTAATGTCCATAGGCTTCCCATCGCTTATATCCACGAGCATGAGTGTGTGAAAGCCGCAGGTGATGTTTTTTGCTATTCTATCGAAAGCTGATGTGGGTTTGTAATTTGGCAGCCATTTTGGCAGCGTAACTGTTCCGCCGAATCGATAAGGGCTTAAGCCCGTTTTCCCGACGACATTGAATATGGACGAGGCATGCTCAACCCTCACTTCAAAACCCCGCTTTATCGCTTCTATGTAAAGCGTCGTATGCGTTGTAGCAAAGAATGGCTCTCCTACAACCAGAAGGGTTAATGAGCCAAGCTCTTCAGCTCTATTTAACAGAGCGTTGCCCTCCAACTCTTTTCTTTCAGCTATTTTTATTTCTTTGCCCACCGCATTGCTGATTCTTTCTTTTATATCGTCGACTATAACAGTATAGTTATCAAGCCATACCTCCTCACTACTCTCTATAAGCGCCTTACCTCTCTCTGTTAAAGACAAGCTTAGGCCCAGACCGACTATATTGAGAGTTGCCATTTAAACACCTGCCATCATTCGGAGTATATCTCTAAATCCTGGTGCTAAACCGATAGTGAGAACTGCTAATAGAATAAGATTGCCTTCATCTTCCTTTGCTTCCTTTCTCACTAAATATGCGACTAAGAATGCCAGGACAACTTTTAGTAAGAAAAATATGTGGTAGCCGAAAGCTTCCCCTATGAATGATGAGACAACATGCTGCTCACCATATCCATAGAATGTTGTGGCTGTAAATGTCGCTGCACCGTCTAATGCCTGAGCTAATACTGCCCACAAAGCTAATTTATCTTCGCCAAAGAATTTGTAGGTTAAAGCATACACTAGGCCTACCAAAATGGCTGGAAGAACCAGGCGAGACCAAAACCTTATCGCTGGGAATAATAGGAGAATGTGCAATGCGAAGAGGCCTATGCCAATTTTATATGTTAAATCCTCCTTTTCATACTTCTTTTCAGCCCAATATGTGAGGAAGAACAGCACTGCCACGAATACATATATGGCTGGGCTGACATTAAACCAATTCCATTGGTAGAGGTTGTAGAGACCTCCTTTAAGAGCTTCACCATATACCGCATCTGTGATAACTCGTTTTGTGCTGCCGAATAGAAGCCATGGAATAAGGGCTTTGGCAAACCCCTTATCGAATTTCCACCCCTCTTTTTCGAACCATTTATACACAAAAAAGAGGCTGATTAAAGCCAATACTGCATAGGTTATTGTATTAACTGGATTGTAGCCTGCATGTTGATTTATAGGTTGAATATAATATGTGAAAAAAAAGTCGCCTAAATTCATGCTCAGCCTCATAAGTTTTGGTATTTATATGAACCTTCATATTCTTCCATATCTTTTTCTGTGCGGAGGAAAAAGATTTGTCCGATTCTGGCATTCTTTTTAAGTACGAGGCCATGAGGATTATGCACCGCCAACGCCACTTCACCCCTTCCAACATAGCCAGGGTCCCAGAGGGCTGTGTAAATGGTTGCGCCTGCCCTCGTCAGTGTGCTTCTAGGTAAGCAGAGAGCTATGGCGTTTTTTGGTATTCTGACAATCTCGTTTATAACTACTTTGTATATACCTGGCTTCAACTCAAGCCTGTCGTTTTCCCAAGCTAGGGGTTCATATTCAGGGAGTTTTCTTTCTTTATTGTCAAAATCAACCAATGCAGGACCTTTCGCCACATAAACCTCTCTCGCTGTAACATCCACGCCTGCCTGCTGTTTTTGCACATTCTCGTCTAGTACTTCAACAATCTTTTTGGCTAAAAGCTCATCTGGAGAAATAACTGCCATGCTTGGCAATGGTAAGAAAGGTTTTAATATAATAACTTCGCCAACGCTTCCTCCAATGCGCCATCTTCTTTTATGAGTTGTGCTTCGAAGCCAGCCTTCTTAGCGGATTGAATATTTTCCTCTTTATCATCGAAGTATATGAGCTTTTCTTCGCCTTCTTGTGTTAGCGCCATTTTTACATTGGCAAAAAACATTTCTTCAGGTTTTTTCATCGTGCAGCAGCCAGATATATAGACGCCCATAACATTCTTCTCAAAAAATCGTTTGTAAATGTGGATGCCCCAATCACAAGGCATGTTCGTCAGCAGATAAAGATTATATTTTCCGACGAGCTTTTCAAAGGCTGAAAAGTCCTTCCTCCTCTTAACATATCTATCTAGGAATGCTCGCTGCTCATCAATGCTTAACAATTCGTTGAGTGCTTTGGCATCTCCCCTGCTTGCTAGTTTATATCGTCTTTTTATCTCTCCATAGGGTAAATTTAATCCTTTATCTTCATTTATATAGGGTGTCATAGCGTGCTTTATTAGATGTGCAGGATCTAGAAGCACGCCCATAACATCGAATATTAATTTCATGCTTTCATTTGAAGCATATTCTTTTAATCTTTTATCACTTTTGACTTTACAACCTAACTTTACAACCTCGCCACAGCTTTAAACTTTTCTATGGAATAAGCCTCTGATGAGCATTTTAGAGAGAATAAAGGCGATAGAGGATGAAATCGCTAAAACGCAGTACAACAAAGCAACAGAGCATCATATTGGTATTCTAAAGGCTAAGCTGGCCAAACTAAAAGCCCAACTGGAAGGCCATGCTAAGAGAGGCGGCGGAAAAGGATTCGCTGTCAGAAAAGAGGGGGATGCCACAGTTCTTTTACTGGGGTTGCCTTCTGTAGGAAAGAGCACTCTGTTAACTCGTCTTACAGGTAGGGAGAGTAAAGCTGCTAATTATGCCTTCACTACCTTAGACCTCATACCTGCTATGCTCCATATTGATGGACTGAATATACAGCTTCTTGACGCTCCGGGTATTATAAAAGGGGCTAGCAGCGGAAAAGGTAGGGGCAGGGAGGTTTTGACCATTGTTCGCTCAGCAGATTTGCTTTTGGTAATTTTGGATGCCAAAAAAGCAGAGGAGGAATGGAATATTATAAAGGAAGAGCTTTATCACTCCGCCGTTAGAATCAACGAGGAGCCTCCGAAGGTTTATATAGAGAAGAAGCACCAAGGTGGTATAGAGATAATGGGCAGAGCCAAGAGGTTTGGCGTCAATAAGAAGACAATTGTGAGCGTACTCAACGAGTTTGGAATACATAATGCCAATATCATAATCAACGAGCGCATAGATGTTAATAAGCTCATAGACGCTCTTGCAGGCAATAGATACTACACAAGCGCCCTAATAGTGATAAACAAAATAGATAGTGTGGGTGAAGAGCGTCTTGAAGAGCTCAAGAAAAAATTCCCTAATAACATATTTATCTCCGCTCAGAAGGGGATTGGCATGGACGACTTAAAAAGGGCTATAACTGAAAATCTTCGCTTAATAAGGGTCTATACAAGGGATGAATATGGCGAGGTTGATAAGGACGAGCCTCTAATACTGAAAAAGGGCTCGACGGTGAGGGATTTTTGCAGGGCCATCCATAAGGATTTGCTCCGCAATTTTCGTTGGGCGCAGGTTTGGGGTCCATCGGCGAAGTTTCCTGGACAGAGGGTTGGCCTTGAACATAAATTGGAGGATGGTGATGTTATTTTTGTTAAGGCCTATAAATAATGGCAAATTTTTCAACATTTAAAGAGCATTTAAAAGCTTTTTCCTTCATTTTTTGCCATGGCATTCAAAGGGCAATTATCTGCGGAGATGGTTATTCTCCTAATAGTCGTTATAGCAGTTATAGCAATCGTTGCCAGCAATCTTTTACAGGGAGCTAAGAGTGCTAGCGGCACATTTGTTAATAAGACAAATCAAATCGTTGGCAATGTGAATAAAACATGCATCCTCGATACTGATTGTCCTAGCGGACAGCATTGTGTGAGTGGTGTATGTAGCTGATAAAATGAAAGCTCAAGTTTCTGTAGAGTTTTCTCTTCTTTTTTTAGTCTCTCTTGTTTTAGTCGCTATGACAGTGGCGGCGGTGCAGTATATGTCTTCAAATTATGGCAAGCTTTTAGAAGACAAAAAACATCGCTATGATGTAGATAGGTTACAGGTCCGAGCTGAAGAGGTATGTTTAAGCGGAGTTGGAAGTAAAAGAGAAATCATTCTCCTCACAAATGTTTCACAGAGCGAGATTAAAGTTGATAACTGCAATGTCCAAATAACCGATGGCTATGGCAAAGTTCTTCTTGAAAGGAAAGATGGCAATGTTGTAGCTATAACACATATAGGTTAATTATATCTGTTATCGTATATAGCTTAAGTCTTTATCATGGCCGCCCTGTGTTTTTTCAAGCTCTTCTTTGAGCTTCTTCATGAAATCTTCACTCGCCTTAACGGATTTGTCAAGATCGCTGTAATCAAGTTCTAATCCCAGATATTTTGCAAGTATTTCTAGGACTCTTTTAGCAGAAGTGGCATCTGCAAATGCTCCGTGGGTCTCGCCCATAAGGCAGATGGCCGGTGTGCCCTTGTATTTTGCTAATGACGGCAATAAACCTGCCATTCCGACTATAGAACCCTTGGCTTTGCCGAATATGACTCCTCTCTTAGAGAGCTCTGCAATGTGAGCTGTATTGTTAGCGACGCCGAATACAGAACGATTCTCTTCCAAATTTCCTGTGGCATAACCACCCATCGTTATAATCTCATCCACATTGAACTTCTTGGCAAAATTAAGTATTTCTAAAGCAACTTCGAATTGTCCTTCTGGCGTTGGCGGTTGTATGTCTCCTACGACGACTATAATGTCTTTTAGCCCCTTTGTAGGCACATGATAAAAGTTTATTCTTAGGGGCTTCAAGAGACCTTTTTTTGTCATGAGTGCTTGAGCTGGAAAGTGGCTGCTTAAAAGGGTGGCGAATAATTTGCCCTTGCCTTTTTTTATTATATATCTAGCAGCAATCCTTCCTATGAATCCTATCCCCGGCAAGCCCAACAGCAGCACCGATGGCTTATCCTTTGGAAAATTAATCTTTCGCGTCTTTATTATTGTTGTCATTACAACCACCTATGCGATAAGTAGAAAGGAGGAGACTCCTTTTAAAACGGGGTGGGTGAGCAACAACCGTTGGCTTTGAACAGTGCTCAAATTTAAGGGTATATGCTCCGCAGATGACGCACCGTCTTATACGCATCTCCTCATCAGTCCTCATGCTCTACAAACTCTAGTCTCGCAGCGACCTTCGAGAGTGTATTTACAGCTGCCTTGGCGGAGTTTATGCGCTTCTTCATACTCTTATAATCATCGCCGTCCCATTCGAGAAGAAAATGTCCTGCTCCTACATACATTAAACCGTCAACATATTTCTCGGCTTTTTTAAGCGCTTCTTTAATGAGCTCAATTCCCTTCTCACCAGGCACTTCTATGAATAAGTCTTCCTTTATTATTATGCGCTTTGGTTTATAGCTCCTTTTAACTAGAGCTTCTAGAGCAGCGCTTAGCTTCGGAGATAAGCCCATCTCTTCAGCCGCCGCTTTACCCTCATCGAAAACATCTAACATAAAGTCATAAATGTTATCATAATCGGAGAGTATCTTTGCTTCGATATCCTCCACTTTTTGCCTGCTCTTGGCATGTTTTAATGCCATTTCAAGAATTTTTCTGCTTTTCTTTAAGTTGGCGTGCAATTCTAATATCTTTCTCCTTTCCTCTTCTGTTACTTTCCTTAGTGATATATTGGCTACGCCCTTATTCCTATCATATTCCATGACTTTAGCGACTGTTTTTTGCCCTACTCTAACATAATCCTTTATGTTTTTTATCCACTTGCTGCTTACTTCCCTTATAGGCAGAAATCCTTCTACGCCAGGGTATTCATCAAGTTGAGCTACAGCGCCGTATTTCATAACGCGCGTTATGGTTATGATGACAAGCTCTCCTTTGTGAGGCTCTCTCTGTGGCGTTTTTTTCTTAGTCATACTCTTCAACAATTTCGCCTTCCACTAGGTGGGCCTTTCCGCCTGTGGGCTCAACGAGTACTGCGCCGCAGCCCGTGCAGACAACTTCCCTAGTGGCGTGAGAGAAGATTACCTGAACATTCCCGCATTTTTTACATTTTACTTTCCAAAATTTGCTCGCCATAGTTCAGCACCTCATTTCTTTATCTCGACCTTCTTTCTGGTCCTAGCGCCCATAACCATTGGGTGCTTTTTCTTACAGACGGTGCATGTAAGCATGAGCACCTGCCTCTTAGCCTGCTTATCCACATCCTTTTTACCGGCCCTTTTACCGCCGTGTCCTGTAAGCTTTCTTGCGTGTCTTAATTCACCCTTGGCCAGCGTCCTGCGTTTGCCCTTCGAAGCTGCCTTCACTGTATGTACAGTGTGAGCATTGCAGTGTGGACAATAGGTTCTAATTTCTTTTGGCACCTTCATAGTATCACCATAATGTTGCTCTATTTACAAGCATAGGTTTTAAATAGCTTTGCGGTGTGACTCAAATCTTATTTTAAGGAGAATACCTTTTCGTCTCCATTGGGGGATTTTACCTCTACTGAATCGTATATATTAGCAACTGCATTTTGTATTATCCTCACCATCTTCTCAACCTATCGAGTTCTATTTGCGCTGCAAGAGGGGAAAAATCAAAATAACTGAATGTGTCATGGAGGTCTTTGATGAGGTCCCATCTCCATTCTCCTATGTGCCTAAGGAAGGCCGGCACGCTCATTTTGTTATACACTAATTCGAAGGGTTGGTCTTTGCCATCTTTCTTTAGGTTTTTGATTGGCGTGTTTCTATATGTGTATGGTATCTGAGAGTGTCTATGGGTTGATATTGTGTAGATGGCATCTTTTGGGCTTAATATGATAACTTGTCTATCCTTCATTGTGAGCTTGATTTTGTTTTTTGAGGGTGATATGTCCTCTATATCCTTTATTCTGTATCTCTTTATTCTTCCGACCAATAATCTGCTCGTCTTATTTGTGGGAGCGTAATAAAAGTAATCTGAGAGCTCAATGAGAAAGATTCGCCCGTCTTTTACATAGTTTGGCGCATCTTTGATGAAATCCTCTGTGATTTTGACATTATCTCCTTCACTAATCTTGTATTCGAGAAGCTCTGCAACAGGCTCCTCTAAAAGGTATATTATCAGAAGAGCCCCCACTACTTTTAAGATGTCCTCGATGGCGCTTGCCATGGTTTTTGGATGAAAGACAATGTTAATAACAATAAAAATAGCAACTACTGTTACACTAATTTTGAATAGATACCATAATGAGATGATTAGCCACCTGAAGAGGAGATATAATAAAAATATAACAATATCCCAAAGAGAAGACCTTCTCGAACGATGCCTTTCTTTTTTAATTGGCGTTATCAATACATCTTCTACTATTTTTCCCAGAGCCGGCGAATAGAAGCTTAAGCGGATTGTCCCATTTGGCCGCTTATAGAAACGCATGCTCTCCATTGCTTCATCGTCTAGCCCATAATCCTCCACAAATTTGTTAAGTTGGTATTTAGAGATTTTGCCGTCGCTGAAATTTATATCCATCTTGAATAAGCTTTTAATTCCGCTCTTTAATTGTTCTATGAGCTTAGCCCTTTCTTCCCCCAATATCTCCTTTTCGCCTCTTTTTCGCATTGTTTAACTCTTGTGAAGAAATGTTAAAAAGCGTGGTTGCTATGTCTTTACAGAAAGATTTATCTAACAATAGACTATATTTATAAAGGTTTCCCTACACCTATACAGCAACCCGTTTCACCACTAGGGAGTGGGAGGGATGTATTATGGAATTGGATAAGAGTAAGATAAAAGGCGCTATTGAGAAAGCCCTTGAAGATAAAGGTAAGAGGAAGTTCAAGCAGAGCTTAGAGCTAATCTTGAATTTTAGGTCTATAGACTTCAATAAGCCTGAGAACCGTATAAACGCCCAGGTTAAACTGCCTAAAGGCAAGGGGAAGCCGAATAAGCTTGTAATCGTTGCGACAGATGCAGTAGCATATGAGCTTAAGAAAAAATTCGGCGATGAAGGCAAGTTTTTAACCCTTGCAGAGGCTGAAAGCATGTCTCCCAAGGAGGTTAAAGCTCTTGCTAAGGATTATTACTTCTTCGTTGAACCAAAACTTATAGGTCAGGTGGCTAAGGCTTGGGGTCGCATTCTTGGGCCTAGAGGTAAAGCGCCAAGGCCATTGATTGGAAAGCCGGAGGATGCTGTCAAGAGTGCTAGGGATACTATTCGCATACAAAATAGGGGCAAATATCTACCTACTCTCCAAGCACCTATTGGCTCTGAAGATATGAGTGTAGAGGATTTAACTGAAAATGCAATGACAGTATTCGAGGCAATTACTAAAAAAATTCCGTCGGGTAACATAAAAAATGCCTATGTGAAGCTTACAATGGGTAAGCCCGTTAAAATATGAGGTGATTGAATGACTGAGAGAAAAGCAATATCTGAGAAGAAAAAGGCTGCCAAGGAATTGGCGGAGAAAATAAAGAAATATCCAAACATCATTCTCGTTAATCTTAAACATACACCGACAAAGCTCGTTCAAAAGTTGAGGAAGAAACTCAAAGACGACAAAAATGCTTATGTTTCTGCCCATAGAAAGGCAGTCCTTCAACACAGCTTTGAGGAGGCTGGCCTTCCGAAGGAGATGGTCAATGCTGTGGATTTCCCTGCAATGGTTATTCTTGTGGATGAAAATCCATACAGAGTTAATCTCCTCTTTATGGGCAATAAGCTTGATGTGGCTGCCAAAGCAGGCGATGTTGCTCCTTTTGACATCGTTGTTCCTGCAGGAGAAACTGACTTAACACCGGGTCCAACGCTTAGCCAGTTAAAGATGGCGGGCATTCATGTCAAAATTGACAAGGGCAAGATTGTCGTCGATAAGGATTCCGTTGTTGCCAAAGCAGGCGATGTTATAACGCCTGAAAAGGCGCAGGCCCTTCAGGTTTTAGGCATAAAGCCCTTCAAGGTTGGCATGACTGTAAGCTATGCCTACGATGGGAAGACGCTCTTTACACAGGATGTTCTCAATTTATCCTTAGAGGATCTCAAAGCAGGTTTAGAAGAAGCTTTACAACAGTCACTCAACGCGAGCATAAATGTGAATTATCCAACATCGCAGAATGTGAAGGTCCTCCTAACCCAGGCCATACGCCAGGGTTTAAACGCTGGTCTAAACGCCTCTTATTACTCGGAGGCTACTATAGACCAATTATTAACATCTGCCATAAGGCAGGCTAATGCTCTTCCCAAAGGAGAGGAGGGTGGCTGAAGTTAAAGAGGTGAAATGATGACGAAGGTAGATCCATATTTGCATGCCGTTCTTGTATTGTTCGGCGCAGGCAAAGAGGTTAGTGCTGATGCTATTTTGGCAGTTGTAAAGGCAGCTGGAGCTGAGGCTGACGAGGCTAAGGCGAAGGTGTTGGCTGAAGCTGTTAAAGATGTAAGCATAGAAGAGCTTGTGAAGGAGGCTGCTGTTGCTCCTGTTGCCGCTGCTCCTGCCGCTGCACCCGCCGCTGGCGCTGCAGAGGAAAAGAAAGAGGAGAAGAAAGACGAGGGCAAGAGTGAAGCTGACGCAGCTGCCGGTTTAGCCAATCTCTTTGGCTAATCTTTTCCCTTTTTTATTTTATGTATCGAATTATATTTTTTTACATTTTTTTGAGCTCTTTCAGCTTCCTTTTAAAATATTTTTATGTACACCTTGAGTATGCCTATTTTTATGAGTGATATAGAGAAGGAGAGCAATCCAGATATTAGGCGACTAAAAGCCCTTATCATGGATGCTCTTTCAGCTGTCAAAGACCCTGAAATAGGTGTGGATATTGTCAATCTAGGCCTAATATATGGTATTGAAATTGATGAGAAAAAATCCTCCGCCAGGGTTAAAATGACCCTCACGACGCCAACCTGCCCTTATGCCGGCGTGCTTTTGGCGGAGATAGAGCAAACGCTCTCTGCTATAGAAGAATTGGAAGAGATACATGTGGACCTTGTTTGGGATCCGCCTTGGACTGCAGAGATGATGAGCGAAAAAGCAAAGCTTTTGTTGGGATACCATGGCGACAATAACCTTTGACCTGCCTAAAAAAGCAAAGGACAAGCCATCCTTGTTTTTAGGTGTTTGGGGGGCGAAAGGAGGTGTCGGCAAGACGACACTCGCCATAAATTTAGCGTATTCATTGGCCGAGAAGCTTAAAGTTGGCCTTCTTGATGCAGATATAGATTGCCCCAATGTAGCAGAGTATCTTAGCATAAAGGAGCCTCTTGTGGGGAGCAGCGAAGAGAATATTATATATCCCCTCATACACAATGGCGTCCAAGTCGTTAGTTTAGGTATGATAACGAGCGACACTCTTTTGTGGAGGGGCGCTCTCTTAACTCAAGCGATTGAACAGCTTATATATAAGGTTAAGTGGAAGGCTGATATTGTCATTGTAGATTTGCCGCCAGGCACTTCGGACATCCCCTTAACATTATTGAGCGATATTGGCTTGGATGGCCTTATTTTGGTTACAACACCCTCTAAATTGAGCATATCCGATGTCGAGAAAAGCTTAAAGGCTGCCAATCGTCTAGGCATCGATGTTCTAGGCGTTGTTGAAAATATGGTTGGGGATATCTTTCCTTCAAAGAGAGATGAATTAGAAGAGAAACTTCCTTATTTAGGCTCCTTGCCATTGTCGCGAGATGTTGCTGAAAGCACCGAACATTCAGCCCTTATTTATAGGGACTATGATGTTTTTAAAGACCTCAATCAAAGGATTTTAGAGTGGTACCATGCGCATAACGACAAAAAAAGGTGATAGCGGCGAAACATCTCTTTTAGGAGAGCGCGTCTCTAAAGCAGACCCTCGTTTGGAGGTTATAGGAAAGCTCGACGAAGCCATAGTTTTTTTGGGCATGGCGATATCTAATACAGATAACTCGTCGTTGGAGATAAAGCTAGAAAAGTTGGAAACTTTTTTGCATAAATTTATGGGTGAATTGGCAGGAGCTCCCGAAGTATCTGAAAGTTTCATGTCTTATCTTGAAAAGGTTGTCGATAATGATATTGAGCTTAAAGGGTTCCTCCGCATTCGAGGCAACTCAACCTACTTGCATCTAGCCCGTACAAGCGTTCGCGAAGCTGAGAGGATTGCTGTAAAACACAACTTCCCTAAAAAATATGTAAAACTCCTAAACCGCCTTTCGGATGCTCTCTTTCTATACGCTTACGAATTGCAGAAAGACGAGGGTTTATTGGAATATTTCTAAGTGCGCAGCACCTCTACTTTTGTAGAGTCTGTTTTCATTTCTCCTCTTTTGAAGAGATATATCCTTCCTAATTCTCCTCTCTTTAGCCTTTCGTCATGGGTTATTATGAAAAATTGATTGACGACCTTTGGCAGCTCTTTTCTAACGAGCTCCGCGAATTGGTCTATTGCTCTCTCGTCTAAATTATGTGTTGGTTCGTCTAGTATGAGCCAGCTTAGCCTCTCTGTTAGTATAAAGCTCATGGCTACTCTTAGGGCAATAGCAAAGGTTGTTAATTCACCACCACTGGCTACCTTCTCTATAGCAATCCAATCCACTCCATTATAGACAAAGAAATTGTAGCCTTTACTGTCAGCCTCTATTTTAACAGTTGTGTAATCGTTGTAGGGATAGAGTATCTGCCAAAAATCATTTATGGCCTTATTCAATGCTTCTACAACTATATCTCTCTTGAATTTTTGGAATAGGAGAAGTGTGTCTTTTATTTTTTCTAGCTCTATCGAAGCTATCTCTATCTTTTCTAACTCCTTTTTTGTTTTTTCTATTTTGTTTAAATGCTCTTGCAGCGTTTTGCTGTGGGCGAAGAGTTCTTTCAAGCGTTGTTCAATTCCATTATACTCATTTTCCAATACCCTTATCTCCGCGTGTTTCTTGCCCTCTTCCTCTCGTAATTTATTCAATTCATCTTTATTGTATTGAACTTTGCCGATTGCTTCATTTACATCCTTGAGCCTTTTTTCGCTCTCCTCTAATCGTTTTTTCTTTTTAATCCACTCATCAATATTCGCTATTTTAGCTCTTAATTCGCTTCTCCTATCCATTAATTCTCGCTCTTCGCTTTGCATTTCTTCCTTTTTCTTTCTCATCTTGTCTAGGGCTTTTTTCAATTCTTCCTCGTCAATATCCTTCAAGCCTTTTATCTCTTCTTCTATCCTTTTTTTCTCAACAATTGCCCTATCCAATACCCTCCTAATCCTCTTGGCCTTTTCCAAATTTTCAGTTATTTTCTCAATTTCCTCTTTACTCCTCTCAATCTTTTTTTCATTCTCGTCGATGTCTTTTAGCCAAAAATCCACAACCTGCTTTATTTTTTCTCCGCCTAGTTCGGTTCCACATGTAGGGCAGGTGCCGCTTTTCGCTTCGTTCAGTGTTTTAACTGCAGATTTTGCCTTTAAAATATGTTCCTTTAGACTGCTTATCAACGCTAATTTTTCGTCTCTTTTAGCTTCGTTCAATTCAATGATTTTATCTAGTTTTTCTTCTGAAACATTCTTTATCTTTTCTTCAATCTCTGTTAATCTATCCCTTAACTCTTTCTTCCGCTTCCTTTCCCTCTCCGCCATTTTCAAATCACTGCTTATTTTTACTAAACCTCTCTCTATGTCGTGCATTTTTTCTCTCATTGCCTTTATTTTATCATCTAGCCAGCTCATTTTTTCCATTAGCTCTTTCCTTTCTTCACTGCTTATTTCCTTCCCTTCTAAAAATTCTTTCAGCTCTTTAATCTGCCCCTCTAAACTCATCTTTTCTCTATTTAATTTATCCCATGTTTGCTCCTTCTTTGCCAACTCAATAACTTTTGTTTTTATGCTTTTGTATGCTGCCATCTCTTCTTCAAGCTTTTTCTCGATTTCTTTCTTCTTCTCGCTGAGGCTTTTAATTTTCTCAGCTATCTCGTCTATTTGCTTTGAAATCTCAGAGGCGTCTTCTCTGCTTACCCTTTCCTCCAAGACTTTCTTTTCTTTCTTCAATGTGTTTGCTACGGTTGTAGCTGTTTCATAAGTTTTTTGAATTAACTCTATGCCCATAAGCTTGTCTATAGCTTCCTTTCTATCTTTTTGGCTTTCGCTTACAAGGGCTGTCAGTTCGTTTTGGGCAGCGTAAACTGCCTTTTTGAAAAGCTCCTTTGACATGCCTATAATCTCCACAATCTCAGAAGTTACTTTTTTTGACCCCTCTACTTTTAACTTTCCATCAACATATAATTTTGCTAGCGTCGTCTTGCCTTTTGGAATAATTCTCTCTACCACTATTTTCTTGCCATTTAATTCTAACTCAACCCTTACTTCAGCTTTTTTCTCACCATATCTTATATAGTCGTCATTTGTTCCATTTTTATATGAGCTCATCATCTCTCCAAACAGTGCGAAGGATATCGCTTCTAAAACAGAACTTTTGCCGGAGCCCATGCTCCCTATAAATAAATTAGCTCCCTCTTCAAATACGAGTGTAGTATCTTCATGAGATGTCCAGTTCTTAAGCCTTACTTTCTTAATCACAGTAAAAAATGAAGGGAAGGGGTTAAAAAAGTATTATTGGTTGGCTAGTACTTTGTATGCCCTTTCACCATATTGCCCTATCAATAGGTTGTTTGTATTCTCTCTGTTAATTTCAGATAGTGCTTTCATAGCTTCATTGATTAAATCTTTTGTTCTTTTTATATCCCAAGTATCATAATTATAATACTTCTTCTCTTCTTGCAGTCTATTTTGAAGCCGCTTTATAATAAATACTATATCATCAAGCATTCTTTTACCTATTTTTTCGTTTTCTGTGTATAGAGCTATATCTTTCTCCATCTTCAAGATAATTTTTATTATATCTTTATTTATTTCTCTGCTTGAAATGTTCTTCATTAGGATTTCGTGTAATCTTTTGTAAACTGAGGAATCAAATGGCATCTTTCCAAGTTCGCCAACCCCGTTAAGGTAATACTCGACCTTAGAAGGTTCATTCTCCATTAACCACACCATAAATTCTCTGGCAGCTTTGTAGTATAGCTCTTTTCTTTTACCACTAAGCTGAAATCCAGATTCGAAAAGCTCTCCTCCATAACCATAATACTTTTTATTTATGATCTTCAAATAATCTATTGTGGCTTTCATGATCTCTTCATCACTACTATCTCCACCAAGTATGTTTATAAGGAATTTCTTTATCCTATCACTTTTTTTCATATTCGCATTATATTTATCATCAAGTACAAACTTAGTCACTATCATTTCTCTTATTTCAGGAGTTTTTATGAATGCCTCTTTCAAGAGCTCTTTTTTCTCCTCTTCACTAATTGCCTTTTTTATTTTTTCAATGATACTCTTTAATATATTGTTGTCTTCATTTGTTTTCACTGTATTGTCTTTGAAAGGTAGAATATATGCTTCTTTTATGTAGCTATAAAGAAATTGATTTATCTCTTTTCCATAGATTTCGATTTTTGGATAGATCTCTTTCAATGTTAATAAGAATTTTATTTTTTCTCCTTTAGGAACTCTATCATCATTGATAGCATCCTCGATGCTTTTTGTATCTTTATTAAATATGAATTTACTGAAGTAATCTATTAAAATATCGCTTTTTGTATTTATAGCCACCTTTATAATCTCACTTGTTTTTTTGAATAATATCTTCTTTTTATTTTTGTCCAGCGTCTCATCGACTTTTACCCATTTATCTTTATATGTATCCCATACACCCATCTTTTTCTCCTCTTTTATCTCATTAATTATGGCTTTTACTATATTTTCGTTCTTTAGAAGATTATACAATTTTTCATTGATTTCTGAATCTATCTTTGTTTTTATTTTAATTGCTTCGCTTAATATCCATTGGATCTCATAAGGCATCAGTTTTCCATCTTTCAAAAGTGGATCCTCCATGCATGCAGTCATTTCATTTAACATTTGGCTTCTTACATTTATCTTGTTGAAGCTTTTGTTAGCTGTTTCTAAGAGCTTCCTTTCATTATGTATCTTATTTTTTAATACTTTACATATGTCCTTTTTTGGAAGTTTCATTTTATTCTCTCTATTTGCATGGGCATTATTACTCGCTAACAACATAGCACTCATAATGAGCGCTGCTTTTCCAATTTTATTTACCATACAGCAATATGTGGATAGAAAAGTTTAAAAAACTAATCTATAAACCACACATTATAACAATACTATTCTCTCACAGGCTCGAACTTAAAGCCGTAGTGGATGAGTCCCTCTGGGTCTTCCTGCTGTAGTTTTCGGAACATGACTTTTACAGGCAGGCCTATTTTCATCTCTTCATCTCTTACATTTACTATTTGAGCCGTGAGACGCGTTCCCTCTTCTAACTCTATTATTGCCATGTAATAAGGCACTTGTTCTTCCAAACCTGGTGGAGCGACGAAGACCTTTGTATATGATATAACTTTGCCCACACCTTTAAACTTGGCTGGAACTATTTTGCCAGCTCTTCTGCATTTTGGGCATATAGCCCTTGGTGGAAAGTAGTAAGTGCCACAGTTTTCACATTTAGTCCCTTCTAGTCTATAACGGTGTGGAATCCTCCTCCAATTAAGTGGTAAGCTAATTCGCATACCTGCCTATTGTGGAGAAAGGTTTTTAATAGTCCTTCAATGTCTTCCGCTGAATGTGGAAGTCAGAAGCTCATTTACATATCTCATAGCTTCGCGTAAGTCCGTTGGGAGGTCTTTTCCCAGCATCTTATAAGCTTCGCCGTATTTTTTAATCTGCTTCTCGTACCAGGCCTTGTCTTTCACAAGCAGCGCTTTATTTATCCATAAATCATAGCCGTTATCGAGTAAATCCGCAGCCTTAACTATCTCTGCTTTTTTATGCCCTACCAATTCCTTTATATACTGAGAATAATCGCTTTTCTTCGTTAGCGCATCGACTATATCTAAGACCTCTTTGCTGAAATATCTCATCAGATACTCTCGATTTAAGGGCGTATCCTCTATAACATCGTGTAGCAGCGCTCCTTCAATGTATGGTGAGCAATAACCTGCCTTAGCTAGGATTATAGCTACTCTTAGAGGGTGTACAATAAATTCGTGTTTTGTTTTCCTGAATTGTCCTCTATGCGCATCTTCACTTATCATAAGGGCTTGTTCTATTTCAGGCGTATAACATCCTCTATTTTTTAACTCATTTATGAGGATAAGCTTCAATCCCTCTGCGTTTTCGTATACAGGCGCTAAGAATTCAGTAATCTCTTTGAAAAGCATAGCCACGATTGACCAAATGTTCTTTTAAAGCTTGCTTTTGGCGATTGCGGTTTAACATATAACCTTTTTAACATATTCTCCCATAAGATTATCATGCATTTAACAAAAAAATCTGCTGCTAAGAAACCTGACAAACAAAAACCCGGAGCTCGTTTGTATCCCAATCATATCGCTTCTCTTCATACAATTCCTGAGATGTCATTAGAGCCACATTCAAATAGAGGAATTATTGAAGGATACATGCGCGACACAACCACTACGCGCAAAATATTTGCCATTGTGTTCGATAACGGCGTCCTTTTCTTCACGCCCTATTATGGCAATGAGATCGCATTAGGCTTGCTATCAAAAGAATATACTCCTCTTCTTTCAAGATCTACTTTTACAAAGGATTTTGCCCTCATTTATCCATTCACAGCTTATTATGCAAATGTTCTTCATTACGCTTTTCCTGATAAAGATATTATTACTGTGAGAACCTATGACTTCGAAGATAAAGAAGTTACTGAGGATAAATTTATCGTAGCAATTCTCAAAGGTGAATCCCCAAAACTTTTTTCCCTTACTGTCGATATGAATAGAATACACCTTGTGGGTGTTGAAATCTATGATAACGATCAAATTGAATTCACGTTCTCGACATTAAAAGGTTTGAAGAAGATTCTCTGCACAATTCCTTCGGAAAGCATGGATATGTATAATGTATCTAGAAGCATAAACAAAACTCTCGAAGGTGTCCTATCCTAGTGGAGGTTTAAGAATGAAAATTGTTGATGAAGAAGTTAAATTTATCTTGCCTGGAAAGAGGGTGGAGCTTAAAGCTCAATTAAAGCCCCGATTTCAGTTTGACATTAAGAGGTCTGCGCCTCTTATTGACCTCACACTGCCTCACAATAAGAAGAAGTTTCCTTTCCTGGGTTTAGAAAGAGGTTGCTTTTTCCCATATCCCTATGGTGATGGCAGGATTAGCCTCTATGCATTTTCTTTTGGCAATTCGTCGCTTAAAGATTTTATTGGTCGTGGTATGACGGCAGAATCTCTATATCTGAAGCAATTAATCTTAAGCTTGTCGTCTCTTAAAATCGAGGCCTATTCGCTTGGTAAAGCAGATGTTTTGCTTTTAGATTCTAGAGGTGTTTTAGAGGATGGAATACGGCAGGATTATCTTATTGTTGCTCTTATCAACAAGCATGGCGCCTTTTTCATAGATGATTTTTTACTGGATACGCCGGATTATTCCCTCTTTAGTTGGATGGTTTCTCCTGATGGCATTCTAAAATTCATTGGCATGAATAGTGAGGGCTACTTTTCAAGTGATTGGTATAAATTACCTCTTGACACAAATAGCGATAAGCCGAGCAGCGAGTTGGGCGTCTTTCTTTGCCCTGAATCTGATCTAAGTTGAGCTGTTAAGGATAATTTTTAAATCTTTCTCTTCCAAATGAGCTTATGATATCTTTAAGCTTTTTGCCGTCGTTTCTCCAGGGAAGCGAGCAGCTGATTTTATTTGTTGGTGGATTTGTTTTGTTTTCCATATTAACGGACGCTATTATAACTTTCTTCATACTCGGTTTTAAGCATGTGGCTGATAGAACCAAGAACGATTTGGACGACGACATAGTTAAGATAATGGATAAGCGCAAGAAGTATCTATCTATCCTTATTGGTGTGTTTGTGGCGGCTGAACTTGTTTATGGTAATATTGTTCTTTTAGGTATAACCCTATACAATTGGTTTGTGGTGTTTGTTCTCATATTGGTTGGCGTTATAAGCGCAGATCTTACGGATACACTTTTAAGCTTCTACATGCGGAAAATTGCACCTAAAACCAAGAGCCGTTTAGACGATGAAGTTTTGCCATTGGCTAAGAATATTATAAAAATAAGCATATATGTTCTTGTTTTCACCATCGCTCTCAGTCAGCTTGGTATAGATATAGGTCCTATAATCGCAGGGTTGGGTATTGGAGGTCTGGCTATAGGTTTGGCTTTGCAGGACACTCTGGCTAATCTCTTTGCTGGAATGCACATTATACTGGATAGGCCTATACGGGTTGGCGACTATGTGCAGATGGGCAGTTATGAAGGTAGCGTAAAAGAAATAGGCTGGCGTACGACGAAAATTCTGGCCCCTGGCAATAAAGAGATTATTGTGCCCAATAAAGAACTTGCCAATTCTGTTCTTATAAATTATCTCAAGCCGAATAAGCCGACAGGCCATGTTGTCACTTTTGGCGTCGCTTATGGTGTTGATGTCGAAAAGGTAAAGAATATCTTCTTAGATGTTTGTAAGCAGCTCAAAAAGGAGGGCTTGATAGAAGGTGGTGAGTGGATAAGACTTGATGAATTGGGGGACAGCTCCCTAAATTTTAAGGGCGGCTTCATGGTGCCTCAGTATACACAGCGTTTCGCCGCCCAGGGCCGCTTTTATGAGCTTCTCTACAATGAGCTCAATCAAGCTGGCATAGAGATACCTTATCCCACGCAGACGATATATTTGAAGATGGATGAGAATGAAAATCCCTTAAAAATGACTTTGGAAGATCACAGCAAACCTGCCGACAAAGTTGTTAAGAGAGTAAGGAAAGCTGCTAAAAAGGCACCTAAAAAGGCCGCTGGCAAAAAGAAGCGCCGCTGAGAGCTCCATCGAAAAAAAGCAGAGAAAGAGAATTTGTAATTGTAAGCTTTGAATAGGAGGGTAAGCGTTAGAAGCTAAATACTTGGATGGAAACTGATGAAAATAACGAGTGCAAAAGCTTTCATATCTGTCTTCTTCTAGAAGGTTTGAAGTATACTTATATTATTGAGCTCTAGCCGGCCGAAAGCATTTATAAGCTTATCGCACCTAAAAGAGCTACTCTTTTTAATTCTAAGAGGTGTATCTGTGGATATCTCAAAGATTCAAAGCAAAATAAAGGAAGTGCTCGGTAGCGACCTTGTCGATGTTGAGTTATGGGGGTCTGTTATAGCAGTTTATGTTCGGGATTTATCTAAGTATTACAACGACCGTTCTTTTTTAAGGCAACTCGCTTCTGAGCTAAAGCGAAAGGTAGTTGTTAGGGCTATAAGGGATAAGCGCGCATCCCCAGAAAAAACCAGGGAATTAATAGACAAGTTATGTGCTGAAGCTAAACTAACTAATGTATGGTTCAATGACGCCTTTGGCGAGGTTATCATTGAGGCATATAAACCAGGGCTTGTCATTGGTAAAGGTGGTGCAAATCTTCATGAAATAGCTTCTAATACTGGGTGGGTGCCTATCATAAAAAGAGCGCCTACGATGCCCTCTTTTACGGTTGAGGGTGTTAGGAAGAGCACAATAGCCCAAGCAGACCAGAGGAAGAAATTCCTTCAAAAGGTGGGTAAGGAGCTTTTGAAACCCACTCCCGACACGACATGGATACGGGCTGTTATGCTTGGAGCATTCAAGGAAGTGGGCCGCTCTGCCCTTCTCATACAAACAAAGCACAGCAAGATTTTACTCGATGCTGGTGTTCATACTGGTTTAAACCCCATAACAGCAGATAAAGAGAGCCTCTATCCTTATGTCAATATGTTTAGCTTTCCAATTCAGGATTTGGATGCTGTTGTTATAAGCCATGCCCATATGGATCATGTTGGCTTTTTGCCGTTTTTATTTGCCGCAGGTTACGACGGTCCTGTTTATATGACTCCACCTACTAGAGAGTTAATGGCTCTTTTGCAGCTAGACTACTACAATCTCATGAATAAAGTCTATGGCACAGATGCTCCTTATACGAAGAAAGATATAAGCCATGAACTCAATAATGTTATACCTGTGCAGTATGGTGAGGTCGTCGATATAACTCCTGAGGTTAAGCTTACAATGTATAATGCTGGCCATATTCTCGGCAGCGCCATTACACACCTCCACATCGGTGAGGGAAAGCACAATGTTATATATACAGGAGATTTCAAATTTGGTCCAACGAAGCTGCTAAACCCTGCACATGTTTCTTTCCCTAGAGCAGATAGCATATTCATGGAGTCTACCTATGGTGGGGCTAATAATATAACCCCCAACAGGCATGAATCGGATGAGAAGCTTCTCAATATTATTCTTGAAACAGTGCAGAATAAGGGGAAAGTGCTTATACCTGTCTTTGCCGTGGGAAGAAGCCAAGAAGTCTTACTAACAATAGAGGCTTTTGCTCGCGAATACAAAGATTGGAATATTCCTATTTATATAGATGGAATGGTTTTGGAAGCTTCTGCTATACACACAGCTTATCCTGAGTATTTGAAGAGCAGTGTCCAGCGTCGCATCCTCAGCAACGACTCTCCTTTTGAGTTTGAGTATTTAAAGATAGCACACGGCGTTGATAAGCAGAGTATAACCGACGGCGAGCCTGCTGTTATATTAGCTCCATCTGGTATGCTAACAGGAGGGCCTTCTGTGGAATATCTAAAGCTGCTTGCCGAGGATGATAAAAGCACGCTTATCTTCGTTGGTTATCAGAGCGCCCTCTCTCTTGGTGCTAAAATTCAGCAGGGCGTTAGAGAATTTCAGATTCCCTCTGATGGGAAGCTGAAGCATTATCACATGAAGATGCGCGTTGAAACCGTCGAGGGCTTTTCAGGCCACAGCGATAGGAGGCAGCTCTTGGCTTGGATAAAAAACCTCAATTCAAAGCCTCGTAGAGTATATACGATGCACGGTGATTTTGCGAGAACCGAAGAGTTAGCCCAGAAGATAAAGAAGAGCTTTGGCATTCACACAGAATCTCCGTGGAATTTGGAAGCTAGAAGGCTTAGGTAAAACCACTATTTCAGCACACCTTATATATTCTGCTAATGGGCGAAGAAGAATAGGATGCCTAAAACAGCATAGAGCATTACAAGGAGGAAGCCTTCAAACCAATTTACGAGCTTATCTTTGCTTATCTCATTCATCAGCAGCACAGAGCCTATGATGCTTACTATTTCTAGAGGTGTGAAGAGAAGTGTCATAGCCTGATTGAAGAACCAGCCGGCGAAGACCAAGAGAGGTGTGACGAAGAGTGCTACTTGCAAAGCGCTTCCAACTGATGCGGTTATCAACAAGTCTACTTTGTTTTTGAGGGCGAGATTGACTGCAAATAAGTGCTCAGCCACATTTCCAACTAAACCCACTATAACAACACCGACAAACAAGTCGTTGAGATTTAGATGGTGGGAGAAATCCTCAAGGACACTGACGAAATTCTCACTCGCTATAACTAATGCGAGGGAAGTCAATATGAGTATTCCAATGGCCATGGCTTTGCTTATGTGAGGTTTTTCTCTTTCTCCTTTGTCTATAAACCAATCTTTGTGGGTTATAAGGGAGAATACAAGGCTTGCTAAGTATATAACGAGCATGAGCCCAGCTACTAATAGAGAGATGCTTTCTATTCTATTTTCTTCATGGAATATGGGTAGGAGAGAGGGAAATAAGAATAGGAGCATCGTTATCAGCAAGAGTGTGCTATTGATATCTGCCAGAGAAGAAGAGAGTTTTTGCTCTTTATATTTAAATCCTGCTAACAAAATACCGCTACCGAAAACGAATAATGTATTTCCTATAATGGAACCTGTAAGCGATGCTTTGACAACCTCTGTTAAGCCTTCCTTTACAGCTAATATCGCTATAACCAACTCGGTTAAGTTGCCAAAGGTTGAACTTATCAAACCTCCAACGACGCTGCTGTAATGCCCTGCCAATTCTTCTGTGGATAAGCCGATATAATAAGCTAATGGTAGTATGGCTAATAATGATGCAGTGAATATTGCTATAGTGTTGCTTGTGAATATAGGTGTCAATAAGCCCGCCAAAATAATAAGTATGAAAATAATGTCCTTTTTGCCGAATATATCTTTTGTGCCTTTATTTTTCCTCGCCTTTTTGCGCATAGGTTTCCATTCATAAAAAACATTTATAAGGCTTTTTCTTCTTATTCTGCTATGCGTCTTCTTATTATTCATACAGATAAAGCGCCGAGCAGTTTAATGGCCAAATATGTCCGTGAATTTTTGGAGAGCGAGTCCTTGAATGGTATCCATGTTGATTGGCAGAAAGTTGAACACCAAGTTAAGTGGGAAGCAAAAGCCGATCAAATCCTCGTGCTTTCCCCTCATAAAAGCAAGGAAAACATTCCCCTGCTTTCTCTACATGTGCCTGGCAATCCTTGCGAGCATTGGGTTAGCGGCGACGACTATACACTTAACATCACTAACCCTCTTTTCAATTACAGGCTTTTCCTCTCTGCTTATGAAGAAGTGGAGAAAGCCAATGTTGGCATTTCATTTTCATATGAGGTGGATCATCATGGCCCCACAATTCAAAGCCCTGTTGTGTTTTATGAGATAGGAAGCGATGAGAGCATGTGGAATAGGGAGGATTTGGCGGAACTAATGGCGAGGGCTTTTGTTAAGTCCTTAAAAAGCGATAAAAAACCGAGCAAAATCTTAGCTGGGTTTGGCGGAGGCCATTACGCGCCTAAATTTGTTAAAGCAACTGTCGAGAAGGGCTATACATTTTCTCACATCCTCGCTAAGTATGCTATGGAGTGTGCTACTGACGATGTGATAGAGCAGGCGCTGACGAAGAGCACTCAGCCCATCGACGGCATTGCCTTGGACTGGAAAGGTCTTAAGGGCGAGCAGAGGCAGCGATTAACAAAAATCGCAGAGGAGCTTTCTTTACCTGCCGAGCGCCTTTAGGATATTGCCTATAGTTGCACTGAATATATCCAATGCTTCTAGAGCGTATATTGGCACATAAGCGAAGGGTTTTTCAACCTCCTCATGAATCAAGCCGATTTCATGACTGTTTATGAGTTCTTTGGATTCTTCTCCCGATGGCAATTTAATGCTTAACTTAACACCATTTTTTATGAAGTCCTTTTTTACCATGACTTCATCCAATGTCTTCAACGCTATGTGTAGGTTTTCTTCATATATTGCACTGTTGTGATGTTCCTTTCCACTTGTCAATGACTTTTCTTTCCTTTTAATTATGAAATTCAAGATTGGCTTTTCTTTAAAATAATAATCGCGCTTTTTGTCTATGAAGATGTGCTTGTAATAGGCCTGTTGAAAAGCATAAGCCGTCGATATAATGGTGCTGCCAATGATTCGTTCTGCAAAGTCATTTATGTTGAGGAGCTCGTAATCGCCCTTCCACATGGGAATCCTATCTTCTCTCTCCACCATACTTCTAGCAGGTATCTCGCCACGAATGTACAATGTGAATGGTCCTCTTCCACTTATTTTATCCTCTAAGATTTCTAATGTTTTGAAATAATGCCCTCTAACATCATTGTCCTTTCTCCCAGGTAGGAGTTCTATACTTTTATGTTTGGGTAACATAGCCCACGCTTCTGCGACATAGTGTTTAAAAATATTGTTTATGGCCCTGTTTCCTTTGGATTAGGGAAGCGTCTAATCAAAGCTCTTTTTAATGTTTCTAACCTAAAAAACAATCAGGCGAGAAGATGAGTGGGGAGCTGAAAGAAGGGAAGAAAGGAAAGCAAATGGAACAGCAGCAGCCAAAGGCTGAGGAGCCCTTAGAAGAAACACAAAAAGAAAAACGAGAGGGGTTGAAATTGAAGAGAGAAGCGGCTAAGCTACTTGAAGAGGCTAAGGGAGATTGGAAGAAGTTGGGAGAGGCCCTCTATGCCATTTACAAGCAAGATAAGAAGAAAGCCTTCAAGCTCGTTGGCATTATCAGCCGCGACGAGAAATTAAAGAAAGGAGTAACACTACTTGAATTAGAGGGTAATAGGGCTTACTTCGAAGAGTGCCTAGCTCACTTGGAAATAAATAAGCTTAATAAGGCCTTAGATGGTGAAGAAATTGGGAAAGCTGTGTTGGGCTTAGCTGCCTTATCTGGCTTAAAAGAGGTAGAAAGTGAGGAGGATGTAAAGAAGGTTTTCGCTATCTTTGTGTTAAAGGATGCGGCAAGGAGTTATGTTTGGGATGACCGATATACAGCAGCTAAGCTTATAGGAGAGCTTGGCTTACAGAAGGAGTTTAAGGCTGAGTTGATGCTGTTGATGTTTGATGGAAGCGACAATCAGAAGTGGATATCTGAAAAGTGGTACAAATTAAGAGAGTTTGTAGAGGATGTGTGGAAGAAGGCTGGGTTAGAAGATGTAAAAGTAGAATATATGAAGATGACTGAAGAGGAGAAAGAGTTAGTTAGAGGGTTAGTAAGAGAAGCGATGGTGAATATTGATGAGTCAATGCGAATAGCAGCGGCTAAGCTTATAGAGGAGTTAGAATTACAAAATGAATTTAAGCCAGAGTTGATGCTGCTCATATTTGATGACCTGAATAGTGTGAGAGAAGCAGCTGAAGATGCGTGGAGAAAGGCAGGCTATAGTGATGTGAGGGCTGAGTATGAGGCAATGGGTGAAGAGGGAAAAGAAAAAATGAGGAAGAAGATAAGAGAATATGTGAGGAGAGGTAATCAGGAAAAAGCACTCAGGGCCATAAGAGGGCTAAGCTTGGAGGAGGAATTCTTAGACATCCTATTGGAGCTCGCCTACAAGGAAGGCTCTGGTGTTAGGAACGTGGCAAGAAAAGCCCTTGCCTCTTGGGTCAAAGAGAAGCGGCAAGAGGTCGAAGAGAAAGCAGTCAAGATAAAAGAAGGCAAAGCCCACCTAACCAACCCCTTCTCCCTTAGCGAAGATGTTAAGCTAAGCGAGGAGTTAGCTGTAGCTATGTCCTTGCTCTGCTCATAGCGGCTCAGCAAAGCATTTAAACGTTTGCAGCTTATCCTCTATGTGCGTGTAAAAATCCTCGCTGCTGATTCCATGGGCGTGCGCAGCTTAGCTACACTTGTAGAGTGCGGCAGGGAAAAGCTCTTCATCGATCCAGGCGTCGCTTTAGCTCCCAATAGATATGGCTATGGTCCTCATCCTATAGAGATAGAGCTAATGGAGGAGTTATGGGCGAAGATAAGGCAAGCAGTGGAGAAGGTCGATGCAGTTATCATTAGCCATTACCACTACGACCATTACAATCCCGACGAAGTGGACATCTTCGAAGGCAAAACCCTCTACATAAAAGATCCAAAGCACAACATCAATAAAAGCCAAAGAGGGAGGGCCAAGCTTTTCCTCGAAGAGCTTCAAGGCATTAAAGATGTGGAGGTAAAGGTGGCTGAAGAGCAGCACTTCTCCATAGGTGAGATGGAAGTCGAAACATCTAAAGCCGTGCCTCACGGCCCATCTACTCGCTTGGGCTATGTCGTAGAAACCTTTGTAAAATGCGGCGAACATAGCTTCTTACACAGCAGCGATGTCGAAGGGCCAGCATTGGATGAGCAGCTAGTCTTTATTCTCGAGAAAAAGCCAGACATAGCAATGGTCGATGGCCCTTTAAGTTACATCATGCAGCGCTACGGCCACAACAACCTCGTCAGGGCCATAGAAAATTTGGGCAAGATCGTCGAACATAGCGAGCTTATCTACGAACACCACTTCCTCCGCGACCTTCGTTACAAGGAGAAGATAAGGCCTGTCGAAGAAAAGGCCAAGCGTTTAGGCAGAAAAGCCCAAACAGCAGCCGAATTCATGGGCAAGAAGACACGCGTCCTCGAGAACATAAGGAAACGACTATATGAGACTTATCCTGTCTAAAAATTGGTGGAAACAAACAAATTCAAGCCTTCTTTTTACTCTTTTTTTCTCCTTTTACCTTTACATATTGTTTCTGCGTATTCAGGGCTTCCAGGAACGTTTGACCTATTTTCTCTTCATTTTCTTTAAAGGTCTTCAATACATCGCTTAACAAGCCCTTTACTTCCTTCAAAACCTTTTCTTGCCCCTTGGGCTTTTCTGCAATCTCCAAGAGCTCTTCTTCTACATGTCGCGTCAGCTCTTCGCTTAAAATCTCAGGCACATATTCGGATAGTGCCCTAAACACAGCCAACCCAAGCTCAGACACGCGTATAGCATGCCCATACTTTACGAAGTACCTCCTCATAAAGAGCGTAGCAACAATCATAGCCCTTGTAGCCTTTGTCCCCAAATTACGCTTCTCCAGCTCTTTGACCAACGACGCTTCTGTGTAGCGAGCAGGAGGTTTTGTTTTTCCCTCCTTCTTCTGCTTTTTGTCTACTTTTACAAGCTCACCTTCCTCAAATTTGGCGAGTTTTTTCTCCTCTACATTGTAGAACAATTTTCCTATTGTCAGCCAGCCCTTTTCTTTAATTTCCTGCCCCTTAGCTATAAATTCCATGCCGTTTGTCTCTGCTGTTATGCTTAGCTGTTCCAATTTTGCGTGGTCCATGAAGCTGGCGAGGAAGCGCGTTACGACGAGCTTGTAGAGTTTTTTCTCGTCACCTTCCAAATTGCTTTTTGGCAGTAATCCTGTTGGATATATAGCGGGGTGAGCAGGGTCATCCTTTCTTCCTTGATTAGGCCAGAGCTTTGCCTTGCCCAATAACATATCGACGGCTTCTCTGTACTCTTCGCTAAGCTTCATCTTCGATATCTTTTCGATAATTTTTTTGTAGCCCACAGTGGGCGGTAATTTCTGAGAACTAGTTCTTGGATATGATATGAGCGATGCTTCATAAAGGGTCTGCGCCAATTTCAGCGTTTTACTTGGCGAGAATCTGAATGCTTTATAGGCATCCATCTGCAAGGTGGTTAAATCGTATGGATAAGGCGCGTACAGCGTTTTCTCTTCACTCTTTATGGCTTTTATGCTTGCTTCCTTTCCTATATTTTTGTAGAGTTCTTCTGCCTTTTCCTTTTCGAATATATTCCCCTCTTTATATTCAAATTCGCTTCCTTTCAACCATATGAATAATCTCCAAAAGGGCTTTGGCACAAATGTCTGTATGTCGATTTCTCTGCTCGTGGCTAGAGCCAATGTTGGTCCCTGCACCCTACCTATACTCATAACCCTAAACTGTCCGCTTGCCTTTCTTAAACTGCTCATAAGAGCTCGGCTCAGGTTTATACCATAATACCAATCTATGATATGCCTCGTTTCTCCTGCAATGGCATTGCCATAATCGAACTCCATCTTGTTCTCGAAGGCCTTTTTTAGTTCAGAGGGGGTTAAGGTTGAGAATTTCATACGGTGAAGGGGTTTATCCTTAAAGACAAAGCGCCATATATTGTAGCCTATTAAACTTCCTTCATTATCGAAGTCTGTCGCTACTGTCACTTCATCCGCTTTTTTGGCATAGCTTTTGAAAGCGGCCAGATAATCTTTAGTATAATAGGATTTCTTGTCGACCTTTGCCGATTCTTCCCATCCAATATCAAATACAGGATAATCATATCCTTTCTCCTTACTTACCAATCTATATACATGGCCTACGGCAGGTATTACAATGTACTCATTGTTTAGATTGTATAGTGCTACTTTCCTATGGAATAGCTCTCGCTTTGCATTGCCTATCGCAGCGGCTATTTTGCCGGCAACCTTAGGCTTCTCTGCTATAATTACATGCATCTAATCCACCTTCACTATAAGACGAGCTGAGCTGTTGCTTTTTATAATTATAACATCGTTTGGCTCTAAATAAGTATTTATAAGAGGGACTCTCCACATGCCGTAGCATTTACATGTATTGTTTTTCTCCAAGTTCTTCAATTCGCTCTTTGGGGCTATGTAAAGGATTGTATTTTTGTCGAGGCTTTCTATTTGGGCAAAGACCCTTCCATTCAAAGGCAGTTCGACGAAGCCGTAACCTCCATAGACGGGGACATCTACTTCAAAGGTTTTGTTCAGATATATTGTCGTTATATAACAGGTTTTTTCTTCACAGGCGACGCCGACGCCCAATGTTTCATACATAGGACTAAGCATAGTTTTTCTATGTGGTGGGCTATCCAACCAGCCTTTTATTGCACTTCCGCTCAAGTTGTTTTCATCCTTCAGGTAAGCCAGATTTTCTCCCACAGCTCTATAAGAGATATTAGCGGCCTTCAATCTATCTTCAACATCTTCCCCTTGTGGAGAGTAATGGGAAAAGAATCCCTCCTTTAACATTCGTTCAGAGTATGCCCTCGCAACCGCACTCGCTCTTTCATCGTAGGCAAGCTCCCCTACATTGTGTGCTTTTCTTACCTCATTTACAGCGTCATATATTGATAATTCATCGTCGCTGGGCGTAAAGTTCTTGCTTCCCATGGCTGATGTGCTTCTGCCGATTATCTGTATGTTTGGTTTTTCCTCTAGACCTGCCGAGAGGTATTTTGAAAAATCATTCATGCTTTTATCGACGCAACCGACTGTGAGAAGCAGGAAGCTAAATGTTATTACCAATAATACTCCGTGCCGCATCATAGCCCTGTATTGATTGTAGTGGTTTTAAAGGTTTGCTTTCAAATTAGGCCATGGAAAAGCACATATATGCTCTTTACGAGTTGGCAGACCAAGCGCCGAGAGTCTTTGGCGTTAAGACAGGCACCCGTCTAGATAATATGTTTTATGTCTATGAGCAGGATGAGAGCGGCAGGATTATGAAGCGCACCCTTGGCGGTATTCCATACCAGAGTATAATGAACTTAGTTGGCTCGCCAGATACGGGCAAGAGCCTCTTTGCTATGCAATTTGCCCTCTATCAAGCTTCGTTGAATTATAAGATTGTTATTCTCACGACGGAAACGCCGGCCAAGTTTTTATACAATTCTATAAAGGAGCGTTCGTTAGTTTTAGGTAAGAATTTTGATGAGATAAGCAGGAATATTTACATAGTGGATGTGAGCGAGGATGATAAGCTCCGCACCAGCCCGCATGCTATTCTTGAGCTTATGAAGAATGCCATTGAAACCAGTGGCGCGACTATATCGCTCGTTGATTCTATAACAGGCCTCTATGAGCATAATGAATTAGATGCTAGGAAGGTTGTGCGCCGTTTTTACAACTTCCTCAAATCTAAGAAGCAGACGGGCTTTTTAATTTCTCAAAAGAGGCGAAGCCAAGAGTCTTCGACTGTAGAAGCAGCTGGCGGTTTGGGCGTAGCGCACATTGTTGATGGCAGCATTGTTTTAGATAAAAAGCTCGTCAGCACGAAGTACGAGGAGACTATTTACGGCGTTTCTTTGGGCTCTGTTATAAGGACGATTCGTATAGATGGATGCAGATTAGCAGGCCACGAACAATCCACCCATATACTCAAAATAAACGATGCAGGCGTTGTCGATATCGGCGAAGAGCTCTCACTTCATATAAAGAAAAATAGAGAGAGGGCTATGCTCTGAGGATAATTATGTTTAAGGTTTCATATCCTAGACCTGTAGCTTCTGATGCCGTCGTGGTTAATCATGGAAAAATAGTCCTCGTTAAGAGAAAGCACAAGCCGTTCAAAGGTGATTGGGCCTTACCAGGAGGTATGGTTGAAAGGGAATCTGTCGAGGCGGCGCTTGTTAGGGAAGTTAGAGAGGAAACAGGTCTAGATGTTGAACCAATGTTTGTTACAGGCGTTTATTCCAATTTAAGCAGAGACCCTAGAAAGACCATAAGCATAACTTATCTTTGCCGATTGAAAGGTGGCACATTGAAAAGCAGCGACGAAACGAAGCCGAGATGGTTTCCAATAAGCGAAGCCCTTGCCCTTCCAAAGGCCTTTGACCACGATATTGTCCTCAGAGAGGCGTTGGGTAAATTGGTGCATTATTTTATAGACACGATGCTGATGGAAGGGTTGAAGCGCGATGCGCCTGTCCTCCATTTGAAAAGAGCTGGCGGCGCTTTTAGACGGCTTGTCTTTATAATGCTCTCTGCCCGCACAAAAGATGAAACCACTGAAAAAGCGGTCGATGCACTTTTCTCCAAATACAAAAGTCCTGATGCCATTGCCAAAGCCTCGCTGCGGGATTTGGAAAAGATACTCTATGGCGTTGGCTTCTACAAGGTGAAAGCAAAGCATTTGAAAGCCCTCTCTAAATTCGTTGCGCAGAAGGGTATTCCAAACAGCGAATATGAGTTGAAAAAATTGCCTGGCGTTGGTCCTAAAACTGCCAGGGTTTTTTTGGCTGAGCTTGGCCATTCTGTCGTTGGAGCGGATGTTCATGTTCATAGGATAAGCAATCGTATCGGTTTGGTGAAGACGAAGAATCCAAGAGAAACTGAGAAAGCATTATCATTTTTAACACCGTGGGAGCGCCGACATGTCAATTTGGCTATGGTCGCTTATGGCCAGACGCTATGTAAGCCTATAAAGCCCCTTTGCCATGAGTGCCCTATCCGCGACTTCTGTGCTTCTTTTAAAGGTTAGCCTTCTTATTTTTATTAGTGATGAGTTTGGAGGAACCTGAGCTTCGCACGGGGCGGTGATGAGGTGACTTGACTCTGATGTTGTTTAAGTGTTTTATTCTTTGAACCGAAAATCTACAACCCATCTGCTTATTGTCGCAGAGTAGCTGCCGCATGCCTTTGCATAAAGGACTTCGATTTCTTTACCGAGCTTTTTTATAGCAGCCTTTATTTTCTTTATGGCATCGTCTTCGCCGCTCGCAAAAACATATGCATGCACCATGGCGTGGTCTTTTGCTAGATAATAAGCAACATCGAAGAATTCAACAACATCCTTTGGCAGGGGCATGATAATCCTATCTGCCCATTTCTCCCATTTCTCATCTTTTAAGAGGTTTCTAACATCCCCCTCTATTATTTTGACATTTTCAACATTGTTTAAGAGTGTATTCTTCTCAGCATATTTGCTCGCTATATCATTCAGTTCGACGCTTATAATCTTACATGTGGGGCATTTTTTTCCTATTAATATGCTGTATGGGCCCACTCCTGCGAAGAGTACTGCAACATTCTCCTTTGGCTTTACAAGTGAGGCTATTCTTGCTCTTTCTGTGGATAGTCTTGGGCTGAAATAAACTTTATCGACATCTAAATTAAGCAGTATTCCATTCTCCTTGTGCGTTGTTTCTGTTTTGTCGTCGCCAGCTAGCAACTCACTTTTTCTCACTCTAAATTCGCCTTCGACAGCAGTGGCTTTTTTCCTAACGCTCTTTATCTGCTTATGGCATTTTAAGAATTTCTCCGCTTCCTTCTTCAATTCACCTTCCGAAAGATTTCTCGGGTCGACGATGGCTATGTCGCCGATTACATCCACAGCGAGCTTAGTTTTACAGTCATCTTTGCTCCTTTTAAAATTCATTTCTATTAAACCAAATTCTATTTCTTTGCCTTTCAGTTCGCTAGCAGCCCTATCCAAACTTTCACCAGGCATTACCGGAAAATAAACATAATCGACATCTCTCTCTATATTGTATCCTGTTATTAATGCTCCACTGTCCTTCAGTATTGCGTGTGCTTCTTCTGCCCATCTTCGCTTTACTTTGATTGCCAGCACCACTTACCACTCCTTGGCGTTCTCCAAAAAGTCTATATCATTTGTGTAAAAGTCGCGAATATCCTCTCTGGCCAATAGGAGCATCAGAGGTCGTTCTAAACTTAAACCAAAGGCTAGGACAGGATATTCTGCACCGAGCGGCTCTACAACTTCTCTTCTAAATATTCCAGCTCCTCCGAGTTCAAGCCATTCCTTTTTAGGCTCAAACCATACTTCTATCTCTAGGCTTGGCTCTGTATATGGAAAGTAGCTGGGCCTGAATCTAACCTTTGGGAAGCCTATTTTGGCGTAAAAGGTTTTAAGTATGCCCAAAAGATGGCGGAAATTTACATTCTTGTCGGCTATAATGCCCTCGACTTGATGGAATTCTGCTAGGTGTCTATAATCTATGGCTTCATTCCTGAAAACCCTTCCTATGGCGAAAAATTTGCCTCTCTTATGCTTCCACAATGTTCTAGCAGACAGCACCGTTGTATGCGTTCTCAGTGCCATTTTTCTAGCTTCTTCTTCCTTCCATTTATAATGCCAGCCCTTCTCATGCACCTCCTTTATTTTTTCCTTTAAATCTTCTGGAAATTTGCTCTCACTCCTCATCGGCAGGAAGAAAGTATCAGCCAATTCCCTGCTGGGGTGGTCTTGGGGTTGGTATAAAGCGTCGAAATTCCAAAAGCTTTCCTCAACATAATTTCCATACATCTCCTTGAAGCCCATACTGAGAAATACCTGCCTTATTTTCTCAATGGCCTTGTTGATTGGATGTTCCACTCCTGATGGGTATGGCTTAATATCCTTTGGCTTCACCACATAACTCTTGAATTTAACCCCTTTCCACGAACCGTTTTCTAACATCTCCTTAGTCAGACGCTGGCCTTCTTCACTAAGCTCATATCTTCTTCCCTCTTCAGTTATTTTTGCATGCACCTTCAATATCTTCTTTTCCTTAACATAATTTCTCCTCAATAATTCCTTAACCTCTTCTTCATTTAACGCTTTTCCATCCTTCGCCTTTTTCAAAGCTGTTCTTAGCCAATAATTGCTCAAATCACCCTTTATTTTGAATGTGCCTTTATCAACTTCGGCTAAACCTTTTTCTTTAAGTTTCCCTACAAATCCTCTAAGCTCGTTGGGTATATCCCTCATGACTTTTCCATCGTATTCTCTGAGCATCTCCTCTGGGAGTTTTTCAAAAGCCTTTTCACCTTCTTCAGTAAGCTCATACTGTTTCTCTTTATTAGTCTCGAGCTCGACAAGCCCCTTTTCGCTCAGAAAGTAAAGGCTTCTATTAACACCATCAGCGTTAATGCCTGTTTTGCTGACTAACTCTTCGCCGCTAGCCTCTCCAAGTTCCTTCAATGCTTTAAGAAGTTCTACTTCTGTTTTTGTTAGCTCCATATCTACCACCATGGAAGGTTGTTATTATATACAAATATGCTGCTCCTAAGAATATGGCGATACCCACCAAAAGTTGTCCATCACCCTCACTTAGCAGGTTGCTTACACTCGATATAAGCCTGCCAAAATATTGGCTTATCTCCTGAGGTATGCTCTCTTCTACCATAACTTTTAAACGAAAGGATACGAGTATGATGTCGTTCCAGTAAATCATATCAGCTTTTGTAGGCAGTTCTACTTTTTGCAAATTGTTTGGGAAAGGATTTACATCGACTATCTCACTTCCTTCTGGCAATACAATCATGAGGACTTTATCTCTGTTCAATATAAGATTTCCATTTTTTGTCTTCGGGTAATTAAGCACATCTGGATTTAAGCTATAAACATAGACGCGGGGTTTAAGCATTTTCTTTTGAAAGAGCTCTTCACCTTTTGCTATATCATAACTTACCAATACATCTCCAACATATTTACCCGACAGAGTCGTTTTAACTGGTTGAGGATTTATCTCCACATTTTCTACATCTACTTTACTTGTATCTATATGTATTTTAACATCTGAGCTGTTTAATGCATGTGCCCATGCGCTGAAAGTGTTTATCTCACCAGCTTTATTATAATTTACTACATCTACTTCATTGTCCATGCTGACAACATATTTCTCCTCTATGTTTATTGAACCATCTTCGTGAAGGTTTATCTTCAATGTGTGGCTTTTGAGGTTCATGCCAGCAAATGTGAAGCCGACGAAGATAATGGCTAGCAGTAGGATTAACTGTGCCTTCATAAGCCCCTTTAAAGCCCAATCCTTTTTAATAGTATCTCTATAGCTACTACTTGATTACTATTTTAACCCATTTACATTGCTCTTTTCTTCATGATATTGTTTTGTTTTTTGTTCTTTTTTGTAAGCACAGCCCTATGTATTTAAAAGGATTACCGCCAAAGAAGAATGAAAATTTTTTGTAGTGTGATATGAATGGCTAAAAAAGAGACTCTTTCGGATGAAAAGGCCGTTGAGGAGACGAAGGCTCTAGAAAATGCCGCTGCTGACGAAGCTGAGAAGGTTACCGAGGCGGCTAAGACGGAAGAGGTTAGTGAAGCAAAGAAGGCAAATTCGAAAAGCAATGAAGATGCTGTAAAGGAAAAGAAGGCTAAACGCAGCAAGAAGAAGGTAGAAGAGGGCAACGAAGAAAAATCAGACAAGGCAGTAGAGAAGAAAGGCAAAGATGAAGTTAAAGAAAGTGACGAGAGCAAAGAGAAGAAGAAAACAAAAGGCGCTGGGAAGAGCAAAGACGCTAAAAAAGCCAAGGAAAGCAAAAAGGCGGAGAAGCCTGAAAAGCCCAAAAATCCCATAGATGCGAAAATAGACGAGCTGAATGCTAAAAAACGCGAGCTCATATATAAGGTTAAGAATGCCACGAAGCAGCTTAAATACAAGAAAATTGAGCTTGAAGCTCTTGTAAAGATATTGAAGGACTATGACGAGAGTAAAGTTCAGAAGCTGCAGAGGCGCTTAAAGAGCCTCGAATTTAAGATAGCTACGCGGGCTTTAAACAACAAAGCAGAGAGGGAGCTCGTTAAGCGCATTATGGTAATCGAGAAAGAGCTTGCTCAATTTAGGCCTATGATGAAGGCCAAGAAGAGACGCAAATTCTTGGAAGAAGATGTTTCCAAATTAGAAGAAGAAATTAAAGACCTCGAATCTAAATTAAAGGAAATCCGCGAGGAGTTAAGAGGTCTATTCAGGAAGAAGAAGACCGAAGAGATTGCCAAGAAGAGAGGTGTCTCTATAAGCGATGAGCGTGAAGAGCTTGTAACGCTCGGCGACATCATCGTTATGGAAGAAGAGTAATTTCCTTTTTTATATTTTATTAGCCCCGTCGTCTAGTGGCCAAGGATGCCGGGTTCTGGCCCCGGTGACCCAGGTTCGAATCCTGGCGGGGCTATATTTTTCTTTTTACATTAAAATATTTTTCCAAACCGCTAATTTATCATGCTATTCTATGCTACCTAACATATAGCTTTATAAAACCTTCCCTTACATTAATGGCAACGCCTCGAGGTGGGATTTTGGCAGTTAGGAAGAAGGAAACCAGCTTAGATATTGTTAATTATTTCTTAATACCGCCTGTTAGGGTTTTGTCCGACAAGGAGAAGAAAAAAGTTTTTGATAAATACGGTGTTGGCTCTGAGCATTTTCCAAAAATTTTGGAGTCGGACCCTCTTGCTAAAGCCCTCAAATTGAAAGTCGGAGATGTTATCGAAATAAAGAGGGATGACGGAACGGGCGAATACCTTGCTTATCGCGTCTGTGTTTCTTCTTCAGATGAGTGATTTCCCACTCATGGTCATAGGTGAATATCTATGGTAAAAGAACTTATATCTGCATATTTTAAAGAAAACTCTTTAGTGAAGCAGCACTTGGACTCCTACAACCGCTTTATTAACGAAGGGGTTCAGGATATCATTCGTCGTGTTGGGACGATAAAAACCAATGTGCCTGGCTTTGAAATCCGGTTAGGAAAGGCCCGCTTTGATATGCCCCGCTTTTATGAAATGCGTGGTGGTTATAGGCCTATACTCCCCTCAGAGGCGCGCATGAGAAATTTGACATACGCCAGCCCTCTCTTCTTGGAGATGATTCCTGTTTATAATGGCATTGAGAAGGCTATTTATAGCGAGGTCTTCATTGGCGAAGTGCCTGTGATGGTTAAGAGCGACCTTTGTTATCTAAGCAATATGAGCGAAGAAGAGCTTATAGACGCTGGTGAAGACCCTCTCGACCCCGGCGGCTATTTCATCGTGAATGGCAGCGAGCGTGTTCTTGTTAGCTTAGAAGACTTAATACCTAACAAAGTTGTAACCACGCCTGAAAAAGACACCACAGTTATAGCAAAAGTCTTCTCGACGAGGCACGGTTTTAGGGCTAGAACAGTCGTAAGAAGAGCCAAGGATGGAAGGTGGTATCTAGAATTCCCATCAACGCCGCCAAATGTTCCTCTCACAGTGGTTCTTCGTGTATTGGGCTTTAGGGAGGATTCTGACATTGAAGAGCTTTTCAATTTATCTCTCCTCGAGATTAAGAACGACTTAATATACAATAATGGTTTAGATACTAGTAAAGACGACCCTGTCGAATGGTTAAGTAAAAAGCTTTCTCCGTCTCAACCAAAAGAATTCCGCGACGATAGGATGTGGCATCTCATTGATGAATATCTTCTCCCCCACTTAGGTACAGACGAAGCCGCGAGAAAGAAAAAAGCTCTTTATCTCGCTAGAATGGCCGAAAGAACTACTCGTGTTTATCACAAGAAGCTCATACCCGACGATAGAGACCACTACGGCAATAAGCGCATGAAGATAGCCGGCGACTTAATGGAAGAGCTCTTCCGTTATGCCTTCAATTTCTTAACTCGTGATATTATCTATCAGGCGAGCAGGCTTAGTGTTAGAGGTAGAAAACTGCAGCCGCACACATTAGTAAGGCAAGATGCCCTTACAGACAGAATAATGTACGCCCTTGCTACAGGTAACTGGATTGCTGGGCAGACTGGTGTATCCCAGCTTCTCGATAGGGTGAGTTGGGCTTCGAGCCTATCGCACAGGAGACGTGTTATCTCTCCGTTGAGTAGGAAGCATCCCCATTTCTTGGCTAGGGATTTGCATGGCACTCATTATGGTAAGCTTTGTCCCTCTGAAACACCAGAAGGTACGAGCACATCTCTTGTTAAAAACCTCTCGCTGATGGCTGAAATATCGACAGGAGCAGACCCAGAGCCTGTAAGACAGTTCCTTCTCAACTACGATTTCAAAGAAGAAGTTAAGGACATAAAGGAGTATTATGCAATATACTTAAATGGAGACTTCCTTGGCTTCCACAAAGACGGCGAATCTATAGCAAAAGCTCTTCGAGAAAAGCGACGAGCATCCGAAATAGATTATCAGGTTAATGTTTATGTAAATTATAAGACGCAGGAAGTCTTCGTCAATACGGATAGGGGCAGGGTAAGGAGACCTTACATAATTGTGGAGAATGGAAAGTCTAAGCTTACTCCCGAACTTTTAGATAGAGTTAAGCAGGGGAAGCTCACATGGAGGCATCTATTGAAGATAGGTGTTATAGAGTATCTCGACGCTGAAGAGGAAGAAAATACACTTATAGCGAAGAGTCCTGAAGATATAAAGGAAGATACGACTCATTTGGAATTGGAGCCTTCAACGATATTCGGCGTTGTTGCAGGCATCTTGCCTTTCAGCAACTACAACTCCAGTCCGAGGCTTACAATGGCTTCTAGCCAGCTTAAACAGAGTCTTGGCCTCTATGCAGCTAATTACAATCAGCGCTTTGATACTAAGTCATACATAATGTATTATCCTCAACAGCCTCTATCTCAAACAGAAGTTTATAAGAGCCTTCATTTGGAGAGAAGGGCTGCTGGCCAAAACTTCGTCGTAGCAGTCACGACCTATCGTGGTTGGGGTATGGCGGATGGCGTCATCATGAATAAGAACGCTATAGACAGAGGTCTTGGCAGGGCTATGATGTTCAAGACATATGAAACAGAAGAGGTGAGCTATCCTTCTAGACAAAAGGATAGTATTGAATTGCCATCTCCAAAAGTCGAAGGCTATCGTGGAGAAGAATATTACAAGCATTTGGATGTCGATGGCATCGTAGTGCCCGAGAGTGAAGTTTATCCAAGAGATGTTTTGGTTGGAAAGGTTTCTCCACCTAGATTCCTTGAAGAGCTTAGCATATTCGGTATGGTCGAGGAGAAGAAGCGTGAAAACTCTCTAGTTGTTAAGCAGGGAGACCATGGAAAAGTCGATAGTGCAATGATAGCCGACGGACCAAACGGCAATAAAGTCGTTAAGGTTAGGTTGCGCTTGCCAAAAGTTCCTGAGATAGGCGATAAGTTCTCCAGCAGGCACGGGCAGAAGGGTGTCATCGGTTTAATCGTTCCGCAGGAAGATATGCCGTTTACAAAAGACGGCATCGTTCCAGACCTTATAATTAATCCCCATGCAATACCTAGTCGTATGACTTCCGGCCATTTATTGGAGATGCTTGCTGGTAAGATGGGCTCTTTGAAAGGTGAGCTAATAGACGCAACACCATTTAGCAGCACCACACCTGAAGAAGTTATAGAGCAGCTCAAAGCACTTGGCTTCGATGAATATGGCGAAGAGGAGATGTACGATGGTATTACCGGCGAAAAATTGAAGGTGAAGATATTTATAGGTGTTATATACTATCAGAGGCTCCACCACTTGGTTAGCAATAAAATGCACGCCAGGAGCAAAGGTCCTGTTCAGCTCTTAACTCTACAGCCAACAGAAGGTAGGAGTAGAGAGGGAGGTCTCCGTTTCGGTGAGATGGAGCGTGATACGCTTATAGGTTATGGCGCTTCCATGCTCATCCGGGAGCGTTTATTGGAGGAGAGTGACAAGAGCATACAGTATATTTGTAGGGACTGCGGCAGCTTCGGCTACATGGATTATACAAAGGGTAGAGCTGTCTGCCAGCTTTGTGGCAGCACGAATGTAAAGCCCGTAGAGGCAGGTTATGCCTTCAAGCTTCTCTTCGAAGAGATAGAGAGCTTGGGTATATTCCCGCGCGTCATAATAGATAGGCGCGCCAATGATTTGTGAGGTGGAAAAAATGGTATTGCATTATAATCCCACAGAATTTGAGGTTAAGCGCATAAAGTTCAGCGTGTTCTCGCCGGAGATGATTCGCAGTCTAAGCAAGACTAAAATAACCGTTCCTGATACATATGATGATGATGGCTATCCTATTGAGGGTGGCTTGATGGACCAGCGCTTGGGCGTCATTGACCCTGGTTTGAAATGTAAAACCTGTGGCGGCGATAGCAAGCATTGTCCAGGGCATTTCGGCCATGTTGACCTCGTTAGGCCTGTCATACATCCGCATTTCGCCAAGGACATTTACAAGGTTTTAAACAATGTCTGCCATGAATGTGGTGCGTATGTTGGCAGCCGCAAAAAATGTCCTGAATGTGGAGCTAAGAAGGAGAAGGTTGTATGGGAAAAACCAGTCACATTCTATGTAGGTGAAAAGGAGCTTTTGCCGACTGAAATAATGGAGATTCTTGAGAAGGTTAAAGATGCTGATATGGAAAAGTTGGGCTACGACCCTATGTACAGCAGGCCCGAGTGGTTTGTGTTAACGGCGTTGCTTGTCCCACCAGTTAGAATGCGCCCGTCAATTACTCTCGAGAGCGGTGAGAAGAGCGAAGACGACTTGACGCACAAGCTTGTCGAGATTATCCGTGTGAATGAAAAATTGGAAGCCAATATAAACGCCGGCGCGCCCCAGCTTATTATAGAAGATTTGTGGAAGCTTCTTCAATACCATGTTATTACATACTTCGATAATGAGACTGCCAATATTCCACCAGCTAGGCATAGAAGCGGCAGGCCTCTTAAGACAATAGCACAGCGTTTGAAGGGTAAGGAGGGACGTTTTCGTTACAATCTCAGCGGTAAGCGTGTTAACTTCTCCGCCAGAACAGTCATAAGCCCTGACCCTATGATTAGCATAGATGAAGTCGGTGTTCCTAAGGCCATAGCAGAGGTTCTCACAGTTCCTGTGCCTGTTACTGAATGGAATAAAAGAGAGATTATAGAGTATATAGAGCGCGATGAATATCCAAGGGTTCTCTATGTGATAAGGCCCGATGGCAGGCATATAAAGGTTACGCCGACCTCGCGAGAATCGATACTCGAAAACATAGGTGTGGGTTGGATTGCCGAGCGCCAGCTTAAAGATGGAGACCTCGTTTTATTCAACAGGCAGCCCTCCCTTCATAGGATATCTATGATGGGGCACTTGGTTAAGGTATTGCCGGGCAAAACCTTCCGTATAAATCCCACTGTAACTCCCCCGTACAACGCAGACTTTGACGGCGACGAAATGAATCTTCATGCTATACAAACAGAAGAGGCCAGAGTTGAAGCATATGAGCTTACCAAAGTAGATAAGCAGATACTATCGCCAAGGCATGGAAAGGCTTTGATAAAACCGAATGAGGACCACATTACAGGTTTATATCTTTTAACTCGCGACGATGCCAAACTCGATGCACAAGAAGCCGCTAGACTTCTCTACTTGGCAGGTATAACTGAATTGCCAAAGCCCGATATTGATAAGAAATATTATTCAGGCAAGCTCATCTTCTCCTTGCTTTTGCCACCTAATATAAATGTAAAAGTTGAGGGTAAGATGAGCAAGCGCGTCGTGATAAAAGACAGCAAGCTCGTCGAAGGCGTCTTGGATGAAAAGGTTGTTGACCACGCCATATTGGAGCAGGTCTTCATGAAACATGGGCCAGATATTACGCGCAACTTCCTCAACAACATAACAAAAGTTGGCTTAGAATACATGACTACGCATGGTTTCAGCGTTTCCCTTAAGGATTACATGGTTAGCGAGAAGGCAAGGGTGAAGATTGAGAAGATTTTGGATGATATGGACAAGGAGATAGAGAAGCTCATAAATGGCTACAAAAATAAGACGCTCCAAAAGTCTCCGGGCATGACCCTTAAACAGACAGTTGAAACGACGATAATGATGATAACATCTAAGACGAGAGACGCCAGCGGAGCAATTATTCGAGAGAGTTTTGGTAAGCACAACCCATCAATTGTCATGGCGAGCATTGGCGCTAGAGGTTCTATATTGAATGCCATTCAGATGTCTGCAATTGTCGGACAGCAGGCTATTCGTAATAAGAGGCCTCATAGAGGTTATTATAAGAGGACATTGCCCTTCTTTGAACCTGGCGATTTAAGGGGTAGAGCAAGAGGTTTTGTTTATGGGCATTTCTCTCATGGTTTAGAAGTGGACGAATTCTTCCACCACGCTATGGCTGGTAGGGATTCCATAGTCAATAAAGGTATTAGGACTGCTAGGAGTGGTTACATGCAGCGCCGTCTCATCAATGCTCTTCAGGACTTCGTCGTAGTAGATGATTATACTGTGAGGGATGCCAAAGACCGCATAGTTCAGTTTGTCTATGGTGGCGATAAGAGAGATCCAATGTTCTCTGCTGTTGAAGAATACATCGAGCTGCCCAAAGAGGATGATGTTGATACTGCAACGAGGTGAAACTATGAAGAGATTTTATATTACTCCTGGTGAAGCTGCTGGAATAGTGGCTGCACAAAGTATAGGCGAGCCGGGTACGCAGATGACGATGCGTACCTTCCACTATGCTGGTGTTGCTGAGCAAGTACCAACAGGTCTGCCTAGGCTCATGGAGCTCGTCGATGTTAAGAAAGTGCCGAAGAAGCCGCTTGTTGAGATACACTTCAAGAAAGAATATGCTAAGAGTAAGAAGAAAGTGGAGGAGCTCATGAAAAAAATAGAGGCTGTTCATTTAGGTGATATTGGTAAAGCTGTTGAAAATTTGGAGAAGCGCCGCATACTCATAAAGTTAAATGAGAAAGTGTTGAAGAGCCTTGACTTAACAATAGACGATGTCCTTAAAGGCATAAAGACGACGGGCAAGAAGAGCAAGAAAAAGCAGTATATCATAATAAAGTTCGATACCGACGACTTAAAGAAGTTGAGGCGCCACTATATAAAAATCAAGGACACGCTTGTGAGGGGTGTTAAAGGCATAACGAACGCCGTTATTGTAGAGGAGAATGGCGAATATTACATAAAAGCAAAAGGCCACAATATAGCAGACATCGTTAAACTCAAAGAAGTCGATGCTACTCGCGTATTCACGAACAGCATAAAGGACATTGAAGCGCTTTTCGGCGTAGAAGCTGCTAGAAGTGCCCTTCTCCGCGAGATTAAGCAAGTGCTTTACATGCAGAAGCTGTATGTTGATATAAGGCACATCATGCTCTTGGCAGACGCCATGACTTTCAGAGGGAAAGTTATGAATATAGGTAGGCATGGTTTGGCTGGACATAAGGCCAGTGTGCTTGCTAGGGCCGCTTTTGAAGAAACAGTTAAGCATTTAACTATTGCGGCTGCTAAAGGAGAGGTAGATTTATTAAGAGGTGTGTCTGAAAATATTATAGTGGGTAAGACGGTGCCCATAGGTACTGGCAGAATACTCTTGGAATTCACACCACCAAAAGAGGAATGATAGTATGGCAGAAAAAGCTGGAAAAGCAGATAGTAAGCGCTTGGCTAGAAAGCGCCAGAAAAAGACGAAGGTTAGTGATATAGAGAAGAATCTCAGCTTGCTATTGGATACAGGAGAGGTTGTTTTGGGCAGTAGAGAAGGTATGAAGACACTCATGCTTGAAGAGGCTAAGGCAGTTGTCTATGCAGAGAACATTCCAGAGAATACAAAGCAGGACTTTTTGAAGTATGCCGAGATGGCGGGGATTAAAGCCATTGAATTCAAAGGCAGCTCTCTGAAATTGGGTAAGCTCTGCGGTAAGCTTTTCCCTGTAAGTGTTATTGTCGTTAAAGAGTTTGGCGAAGCTGAATTGTAGAGGTAGGGAGATGGCATCGTTAGAGTTGAGCTCTGAAATCATAGAGCTTTCCAATCTTTTTTCACGCATTACTGGTGTCGAAGCTGTTGATATTGTTGACATAGGCGACGCTGTTGCCTTCACTGTGCCAAAGAAGGATGTTGGTAGAGCTGTTGGGCAGAAAGGAAAATTTGTCGAGATATTGAGAAAGAAGTTGAACAAGGGTGTTTATGTCTTCGCCGACAGCGACTCATTGGAAGAGTTCGTTAAGAATCTTTTCAGCAATGTAAAAATCCTCGATGTTGATATAGTCAATATCATGGGGGAGCGCGTTATAACCCTCCTTGTCTCTGAGAAGGATAAAGCGAAAGCTCTGGGGAAGAAAAAAGCCCATCTCCGCATAGCCAAGGAGCTTTTGGCGGATAAATTCAAAGCCTCCCTTAACTTAAAGACAAAGGTCATGGCTTGATTTTTTACTAATTCATTGAATTTTATTATTGTGATTTTGTTAATAGATATCTTTTTAAACACTTTTGTCCATATATTATAACATGGCTAAATTTAAGATATATATCGCAGGTAGTGTGGGGGGAGGCACCCCAACAAAAACTAGGAACTTGCCCTCTTACTTATTAAATGACAAAATCCTTCTTGATGGTGGTGATGGTTTCACTTATCAACTTCGTAAAGGTGGAAAGAATCTTTCTAAAATTGAAACTATTTTTATATCTCACGAGCATCCTGACCATTGGGCAGGTATAATTGGTTATTTACAGGCTGTGGGTTTGAATAAAAGGCCACAACCTCTTAAAATTATAGGTCCTGAGGAGGTGTTGAATTTTTTAACAGCATCGATGAAGTTTATGGAGAATAGTATTAATCTTGAATTCATCCCATTAAAGGAAGATGGCCTAATTTACACTAATAAAGGATTAACAATTACTGCGTTGAAGGTTCCTCATACAGATAATAGTTATGGTTTTCTCATAAAACAGGAAGGCGAGCGTAAATTTGATGGCAAAAAAGCGGCACAATTAGGTGTGAAAGGCCCCATGTTTGGAGAGCTTAAAAAGAATGGTTTCGTGGAGACTGAACAGGGTGTTGTAAAAATAGATGATGTTTCTACTCTGGAGCCAGGGACTGCTATATTTTATACAGGTGATGTAGGGCCAGAAGTGTTTCGTGATAGCAAACTACTTACCAATCTTAAAAGCCAAGTAGATGCTCTTAACTTACTTCTTGTTGATGGCACTTATTTGAAGGCAAAAGATAGAAAGAATCAATCTCATTTAACATTAGAAGAGGCAGTAAAGCTGGCAGAAGAACTTGAAGCTATTAATGTTGTATTAACACATATCTCTAATCGTTATAATGATAATGATGTTGAAGAGGCTAACGTTGTATTAAGAGCTTTTGCAGATGAAAAAGGACTAAATATGGCTGCTGTGGCTGAAGATGGGATGACAGTTGAAATATAACTAATTTTTTAACCTTCTATTTTTTCCACTCTTGTCTTATCTAGCAGAGGTTTTATCTTGGCAAAAGCGTCTTCGATTTCTTCTAATTTTGCCTCCTCTCTAACAACTTTGTCGATGCCGCAAAACTCCTTTTGCTTTTCTGATAGCTCGTAAGTTCCTATTTTCTTGCTTAGCGCTATAATCTCATCTTTGCTCATTCCTATAAGAGGTCTTAAGAAGAGGCCGTCGATGCTGTAATATATCTTGTAAAGAAGCCTCTGGCGCTGTGTGCTTGTCTGGTTTAGGCTGTCGCCCGTTATTACAGCCCTTTGCCCTGCATGCCTACTTCCCAAATAATAAATAGCCTTTTTCATAATTATCTGCCTTATACCTTTAGCTGCGTTTTTGCTTATTGCTTCTATTAGTGGTTTTCCTTCAATATAATAAAAATTGCTTTCCATATGCCATGTATCTACTAATCGTTTGTATATCTTGAAACTTTCATTGAGAACTTCTTTGTCAGGCGATATCATGAGGAAGTCAAGTTTTAAGCCTTTTCTTGCTGCTAACCACGCGGCAACAGGCGAATCAAAGCCTCCGCTGAATAGGACAAGACCTCTCCCATAGCTTCCATAGGGAAAGCCCCCTACTCCTTTCTTCTCTTCGCTTTTTAGATATGCGAATATACTATCTTGCCTCATTTCTATCATGAGCGTGTCATCAGCGTTTTTAACGCCCATTTTGTATCCTGCATTTTCAAGCTTTTCAGCGATGCTCTTCATTAAATCAAGACTGTTTTCCTTAACTTTGTAGGCATTTGCTTTTTTTACTCTAATATGGTAAATTTTCTCTTTGGTTAAAAGTGGCTTTAACTCCTCGACGCTTAAATTCCTCAATTTCCTAGCTTTCACATACGATGAAATGCCGAAGATGTTGCTTAATTTATCTTCATCACTTTCAATGAGTATGCGCGCTTCGATGTGCTTTATCTCGCTGCTTGGATAGACTTTTCTTATGCGCTCCATGAGCTTTTGCAAAAGCATTCCCCTTCTTATGCCGTGGAGAAAGAATTCTGAGAACTTTACTAAATAAACCATGCTCTTTTCTTGCTGTGAAGGCATTTTAAATACATACCACTTTTTATGTTGGTTATAGGCACATTTTTAAATTCTCCTCTATGAAATGGATGTATGGCCAAGGAGCGCAAAGCATTCTATCTCTTGTCAAAGGCAGACATTTTGTCTCTGTTGAATACACATCCCGATAAGGGTTTAAGCTCTGCTGAAGCTAAGAGACGCCTCCGTAAGTATGGTGAGAATAAGTTGGGCGAGAAGGAAGAGGTCAGCCTTTTATCTGTCATTGCAGGCCAGTTTAGAAATACAGTTCTCTGGTTGCTTATTTTAGCAGGCATTATAAGCCTTGTCTTGGGGCAGGATGTGGAGGCAATGGGAATATTCTTGGCAGTGTTCCTATCAGTTGTTTTTGGCACATACACAGAATACAAAGCTGATAAGAGTGTTGAGGAGCTTAATAAATTCATGGAGGAAAAAGCTCTTGTTGTGCGTGATGGTAAGACCCAATATATCTCTACAAAGGAAATCGTTCCAGGTGATTTGTTGCTCTTGCACGCTGGCCAGAAAGTGCCCTGTGATGCTTATATTATAGAGAGTAATGATTTGCATGTAGACGAATCTCTATTAACAGGAGAGAGCAAGGCTGTCAAAAAAGAAGCCAAAACGCTGAAGAAGAAAAATCTTCCATTGGCAGAGCAAAAGAATATGCTCTTTACAGGTACATATATCCTCAAAGGCAATGCTAAGGCTGTAGCTGTAAAGACAGGGAAGCATACTGTTATGGGTGAAATCAGCTCCTCTCTTTTGGAAGTCGAAGAAGAAGAAACTCAACTCTATAAGGATATAGATAGCTTAAGTAAAACAATTTCATTTGTAGCCGTTGTTATCATACTTCTATTCATGTTGGCGGGCTATATGAAGGGCTTAAATACAATTGAATTATTTTTGCTTGGCGTCACTTTGGCAGTAGCTGCTATACCAGAAGGGCTTACGACGGTTCTAACAATTATTCTTGCCTTAACCACTCGTGAGATGGCTAAAAACAACGCCTTAGTCCGCCGCTTATCGACAGTCGATGCTCTTGGCAGAGTAGACATAGTCGCTACGGATAAGACAGGCACGATAACTGCTGGCAAGGTTAAGCTTGTTTATGTGTGGTATAAGGGGAAGGAATATGAGCATTCATTTTCTCCTTTGAAAAAACTGTTTCCATCCATTCTTTTAACGACAGAAGCTAAGCATACTAACGACGGTTTTGTGGGCAATGAAGTTGATGTTGCTCTTCTGGAAGAGGCGTACAACCTACATATATTCAAGCCTAAGGCGAAGATTAAAAAGTTTGAGCCGTTCTCTTCGGAAAGGAAATACTCAGCCGTTGAACTGGATGATGGGACTGTGTATATAAAGGGTGCGCCTGAAGTCCTTTTAGATAAAGCGACGCATATTCTTCATTCCAAGGAAGTTAAGCTTACTGAAAAGGATAAAAAATCCATTCATAAATTGATAGAATCCCAAGCCAAAAAGCAGAGGCGGCTTCTATTCTTTGCCAAAGTCAAAGGCAAAAAATTCACTCTCTTGGCATTGCTTGCTTTTTCTGATCCGCCAAAAGAAGGTGTTAAGGAAACTATAAGCCTTCTTAACAATTCCAATATTGGTATTGTAATGCTTACAGGCGATAACGCTCTAACAGCACAGGCTATAGCTGATGAAGTTGGTATAAAAGGCAAGGCTATTCAATGGCAGCAGTTGGAGCGTTTGGATAATGGCTCTCTTTATAAGGCAGTCATGCAGCACAAGATTATAGCCAGAGTTACGCCAACAGGTAAGCTTCGCATAGTCGATTCGCTAGTTACTCATGGCCATACCGTTGCTGTAACAGGCGATGGTGTTAATGATGCTCCTGCGTTGAAAAAAGCCCATGTCGGCGTTGTTATGGGGGAGAGTGGCACTACTGTTAGTAGGGAAGTGGCTGACATCGTTTTATTAGACGATAATTTTAGCACGCTTGTAAAAGCAATAGAGCTTGGCAGGAACACGCTTCTCAAAATTAAAAACTTCCTTCGCTTCCAATTAACTGCTAATTTTACTGCTATAAGCCTTATCTTCTATGGTTTCATAGACGCTGCCTCAGCTACATTGGCATTTACATTAACACCTCTTCAAATTTTGTGGGTTAATCTCATAATGGATGGCCCACCGGCTTTAGCTCAGGGGTTTGAGCCTATTAAGAGGGAGGTTATGAGTAAGTGGAACAAGCGTTTCAAGCTCATTGACAAGAATTTTATAGCAGTTGTTTTGCTTAGTGCTTTTTACATGGGTACTGTTTCTGCCCTTCTATTCTTCAAAGAGCTTCCTCTATATCAAAAAGCCTTGGCCATGAGCTTTAATTCCATTGTCTTCTTTCAGCTTTGGAACGCTCTCAATAGTAGGTCTATGAAGAGCCACTTTTATGAGAGGCTGCTTGAAAATAAGTTTTTGGTTTATACCCTTATCTTCATGTTTGCTCTTCAAGCTTTAATCATTTACACGCCGATAGGGCAAGAGTTCTTCGATATCGTTGCCCTTCCGCCAGCAGAGCTTCTATTGCTCCTTATAACAACCTCTTCCATCGTTGTTTTGGATGAGATAAGGAAAATGCTGAAGATTTGGGTGGATTGAGTGTAGGAGGTTTGTGCAGGAGGTAATGCCGACATTTTGGTTCTAACAGCCGTGCTTTTTTAAGCCTTTCAGCCCTTAAATAACTAGGCGAGAGAAATGAGCAGCAAGGAAGAGCTGAAGGAGAAGGTGAAAGGAGTCATGAACAATGCGTTAAGAAAGGGAGAGCGAAAACTTTCCGAGGTCATAGATGAGATGCGGTGGCCAGGAAAAGAAAATAAAGTTGTTAGAAAACTGATTAAAGTATTGAGGAAAGCAGAGGGCGATTTGGAGAAATTGGGTGAATTCCTCTATACCTTATACAAAGAGGATAGTGAGAAGGTATTCAGACTTATAGAGCTGATCAACGAGGATAGCAAGCTGAGGAAGTTAAGGAGTATCATGATAATGCAACATAAACCTAAAAAGAGGTACCTTCTAAAGTGGCTGAGCTTTCTAAAGGACGAGGGGTTCAACTTTTCATTAGATGAGAAAGAAACGGCTAAGGCGGTGTTGGGCTTAGCTGCTCTTTCTGGCTTAAATGAAATAAAAAACGAAGAGGATGTAAAGAAGGCTTTTGCTGTAGCTGTGTTGAGGGAAGCAGTGAGAAGAGATGAGTGGTTTATACGGGATTACGTGCCTGAACTTGCAGATAGGTTAGAGATAAGGGAAGAGCTTAAGCCTGAGTTGATGCTGTTAACGTTTGATGATTGGTTGTCTATAAGCAGAGAAGCTAAGGTGGCGTTAGAGAATATAGATTTTGGGATGTACTTTGTGAATGACAGATATAAGAGTATGACTGAAGATGAGAAAGAAAGAGTAAAGGAGTTGGCAAGAGATGCAGCGAGAAGTGATAAAGAGGCGAGGCAACACGCAGCAGCCAAGCTTATGGATAAGGCAGGAATATGTGGATATTTTTTACCTGAGTTGACGCTGATGGCGTTTGATAGTGGAGGTAATGGGCGAGAAGTATGCTCAATACTCCCAATACTAGCAGATAAAGCAGTTTATAAGAAAATGAATAAAAGAAGTAGGGAGTACCTTAAGAGATTAGTAAGAGAAACAATGATACAAAAAGGCTGGAATAAGAGATATGCGGCAGTTCAGCTTATATGGGAGTTTGGTCTATACAAGGAGTTCAAGGCTGAGGTAATGCTACTGATGGTTGATCCTGTGGAGAAAGTAAGGCGATGTGCTAAACGGATCGTCGAGAATAGTATAGGCTCCAAAGAGGTTAGAACTATATATAAAGGAATAGATATTGTAGATAAGGATCGTGTTAAAGAGGTGATAAGGGAAGCGGTGAAGAGCGTTCATAGCGAGGTACGAGAAGCAGCGGCTAAGCTCATAGGGGAGCTAGGCCTGCAGGAGGAATTCAAAGCTGAGTTAACGCTGCTGAATTATGATGGAGATATCGACGTGAGCTTTGTCGCTGGAATAACATGGAAGAAGGGTGGTGTTGGTGATTTGATAGCTGAGAAAGCTTTACACAAAGTGTATGACAACATGAGTGAAAAAGAAAAAAAGCAACTAAAGGAGCTGATAAGAGAAGCAGCGAGGAATGAAGATGAGAATAGAAGATATGCGGCGGCTAAGCTCATAGAGGAGCTAGGCCTCCAGGGGGAGTTGTTAGATGTTTTAATGAGTATGCTCTTTTACGATGCCAATAACGTTATTGCTGCGGCAATGGAGGCCCTAAGTAAGTGGGATGAAGAGTTGAAGGAGAGAGGTAGCAGAGTAATGGATGAGCTGGATAAAAGGAAAGCAGGATGGAGCAAAGAAATGAAAGAGGGGATAAAGGGGGCTACTAAAGGCTATCCATACGAGAGATACACTGCAGCTAAGCTCATAGGAGGACTGAGCCTGCAAGAGGAGTTCTTAGATGAGCTGGTGGAGCTGAGCTTCGATAAAGATAGAGATGTGGCTACAGCGGCAGCTGAAGCTTTAGGCAAGTGGGATAGGAAGCTGAGAAAGGAGAGCAGTAGTGTGCTCGCCGAGTTGGAGAAGAGGCGAAAAGGTTGGGCCAAGAAGTTTAGGGAAAAAATAAGGGAAGGAGTAAAGAGTGATAAAGAACATATGAGAGAAGCAGCAGCTAAGCTCATAGGTGAACTGAGCTTGCAGGAGGAGCTTAAGCCTGAGTTGATGCTGTTAACGTTCGATGATGCTGAGACATTACTTCATGAAAGATTTATAATGTGGGTCGCTTGGGATGCATGGAAGAAAGCTGGCTTAGGCGACGTAGAGGCAGAGTATGAAGTAATGAGCCGGGAGGAAAAAGAGCGCATAAAAGAGCTGATAAAAGAGGCGGCGAGGGGTGATGACTGTGGAAGGCGAAGAGGAGCAGCTGAACTCATAGGTGCGCTCAACTTACTGCAGACAACAGAGTTTAAGATGGAATTGATACTACTGATGTTTGACAATGTTGAGAGAGTAAGAGGAAGGGCTGAATATGTATGGGAAGAAGCTAGGTTGGAAGACGTGAAAAAAATATATGCGAACATGAGCGAAGAGGAGAAAAAGCAACTAAAGGAGCTAATAAGAGATGCAGTGCAGAGTAATGTGGCAGGAAGAAACTATGCAGCAGCTAAGCTCATAGGTGAGTTAAGCCTACAAAAGGAATTTAAAGCTGAGTTGATGCTGCTGATATTTGATGGACATGAAGACGTAAGAAAAGCGGCTGAGGATGTATGGAAAAAGGCTAAGTTGGCTGATGTAAAAGGTGAATACAAAAAAATGAGTAAAGAGGATCGGGGAAAGATAAGTAAGCTCATTCAAGAAGCATTAAGAAGCGAGACTTGGAGCCTAAACAGAGCAGGAAAAGAGCTCTTACAGGTCCTAGGGCTGAATGAGGATCTCCTCTATTTATGGGTAAGAATAGATGAAGTTAGAGAAGGCAAATTCTCATTGGATAATCCCTTTGCCCCTTCCACCCAAGCAAAGCTCATCGAAGAGCTGCTCTTGGCGATGGCACTGCTCTGCTTATAGGGGGCTTTTAAGTTAAGTATATAAATGAGGAATATGTGAGCTGTAAAATTAGCAAGACTCATCGCTTGGACTTTATTTTTAAATATTTTGTGTTGAGATCTTTATTGTGAAGAAGTTATTTAATTCCTCTTCGTCAAAGAGAAAGGTTCCAAATAAACACACTCTCCCTCCTGCTGAGGAAAAAAATAAGAGAGTGGAAAAGTGTGCCTTAAGATTGGTACGCCTATACAGAAGAAAAGGGGAGAATGAATTATACAAAGAGCTCCTCAAGTTGTATCATGTCGATGAGAAAAAATATGTTATTGTGTGGAAAGCTGTGAAGGAAAAATTACTGGCTAAAGGAGAAAAAGATGTGATAAGGCATATAGAAAATAGGTTGGAAAAACTTAACTCTTCCGATAAAGACAGCTTATTTGAACATCACTCTATTTCAAAGTTTGTGGAGTTTGAACGGAAAAAGAAACCTGCAAGCACAACGCCTAAAGGAATATTAACAAAACTCTCTGGTTGGATAAACACCCCTTTTCTGACCTTTAAGAAGGTATGGGATGTTGTAAAACACAAAACATCTGTTCTTTTATGGAAAGTGATTGGTGGTGAGAAAGTCTTCCAGCTCATGCTAGCAGCACTCTCTTCAAATGAATCAGAAGCTAGATCAGCCGTAGAAAAGTTGAAGAACAGGAATTTATTTATGTACTATCGTATTGCTGAGAGAGAAAGAAAGGATATTTTAATAGAAAAATTTAGAGAGCGTTTACTGAATCCCACATCAGTTATAATAAAAATTCCTGTGGAGACGAAATACATTTATGGAAATCCAGGCTCTGCTAGTGGTCGAGGACTAGAGGTTCATCATCTTAAGAAAATCGAAGAAAAATGGGAGGAGTTCACTCCTGCACTGTGGCTTACATATCAGCTCGATTTATATGATGAGCTTTCATCACCTCTCTTCACTGCGGTTGCTAAAGGACAGATTGGAGCCTTTTGGGTTGTGGAGAAATGGAGAAAACTTCTGTTAAGAAGAGGACATGATCTAAAAGATAAGTTTAGGTATCTCTCTTCCCCAGAGCAGGCTCAGGTTAAGCAGGCTTTAAAGGAGGAGTTCGGGAAGGTTATTAGAGGAGCTATAGTGACAGATTATTCTTCATCTTATTCCTCCTATGATGCTTCTGAATTTCTGAGTCTGGTATCTTGGTTGGGTTTACAGAATGAATTAAAACCTGAGTTGATGGTGCTGAAGTTTAATGGTTATAACAAAGTGAGGGAATGGGCCGAGGATATATGGAAGGAAGCTGGCTTAGGGGATGTGAAGAAGGAATACGACGAGATGAAAGCAGAAGAAGAGGAGAGAGTAAAAGAGCTGATAAGGGAAGCAACGGAAGGCACGTGGGGAGAGGCTTACGGTGCCATCAAACTTGTAGATGAACTGGGATTGCAAAACGAATTTTTGAATATATTAATAGAGTCGGTATTTGATGATACATGGATAGAGTTTAGTGAACATTATGACTCTATACCTATTGCTGCGCTTGATAATATATGCAAATTGGACAAGAGGTTCAGGAAGAAAGGTATTTCTGTTTGGAAGAGATTAGAGGAACAAAGGAGGATAAATGGAAAAAACAAACTAGAGGTGTTGATAAAGGAGAGTGGAAAAAGCGACAATAATGCAAAGAGACTTATAACCGTTCAAGTTATAGATAGGCTCCATCTGCAGAATGAGTTCAAGCATGAGTTAACGCTATTAATGTTTGATGGAGATAACAAAGTGAGAGAAACTGCCAGAGACACATGGAAGAATGCTAAGTTTGGTGACGTGAAGGCTGTATATGAGGCAATGGATAAAGAAGAGAAGGACCAACTAAAAGGATTGATAAAAGAGGCAGTGAAGAGTAATAGCTGGGAGAGGCGAGCGGCAGCAGTTAAGCTCATACATACATTGGGCTTGCAGGCGGAGTTCTTGGAGGAGTTAGTATGGTTAGCATTAGACGACAATATAGAAGTAGCTGGAGTAGCGGATGAGGCTCTTGACAAGTGGGATGAAGAACTTAAAAAGGGGGGATCCAGTATAAGGATCGAGTTAGAGAAGAAACGGAAACAGCTCCCTCTAGAAGTGAAGGAGAAGGTAAAAGAAGCAATAAAAAGTAATGAAGAGGAGAGGCGCACAACAATAATTAAGTTGATAGCGAAGCTGGAATTACAAAGAGAGCTTTTAGACATTTTAGTAGAGCTTGTTTTCGACAAGAATCCCGACGTTAGAAATGCAGCAAAAGAAATACTCGTTCCATGGGCTAAAGAGATGCAGGAAAGACTTACGGAGGGCAAAGCCCGCTTAGCCAACCCCTTTGCCCCTTCCACGCAAGCAAAGCTCATCGAAGAGCTGCTCTTGGCGATGACAGTGCTCTGCTCATAGTGGCTTTTTAACCTTTCCTGATAAGGAGAGATTAATGGTCGAAAGAAATTCATTGAGAAAAATCACAGACGTGCTTCCCGTTAAAGCAAGGGGCAATGTGTATTGGCCCGACGAAGATAGCAAATTCCTTCTCTCTGCTGTCCTCGATGAGAGAGGGCTTTTGCTGGACATGGGCTGCGGCTCGGGGTTCATAGCCATAAACTACGTGGCAAGTGGCGAGAATAAAAAGGCTGTATGCGTCGATATTGACGAAGAGGCTTTGGAGGTTGCTAAGGAGAACGCGGATGAATATGGCTTTTCTGACAGAGTATCTTTCATCCGCTCAGATTTATTCTCCAATGTTGATGGCAATTATGATGTAATAGCCTTTAACCCTCCTTATTTGAGCTTAGATGTCGTGAACGAGATCTCGCGGGACAAAGCCATCCACGACGACGGTGTCATAGAGCGCTTCATACAAGAGGCTCCAAAATACCTTAATCCTAGCGGCGTTATTTTCCTAGTAACTTCAACGGACCACGAGAGGAGCGACGAGATTCACAGCCTTTTAGAGGGGCTCGGCTGGAAATCGCTGAAAAAAAGACCTATGGGCTACGGGGAAGACCTCATACTTTGGCAGTATAGAAAAGAATAGCTCTTTTAATCCTTCTGCCCAAAAATATGCATGGCCGATGAGGAGTTAGGGAAAAAGAAGAAGGGTTCTAAGAAAAGTGGTTCCTCTCTAAGCACGATATCCCAAGCTCCTTTAACCGACGAGGAGAAGCGCATTCTTGTGAGAGAGGCCAAGGCGTTTTTAAGAGAAGTCGGCGGCGATATGGAATACTTTGGCGATGAAATGGGCAAGCTTTTCAGGAAAGATCCTGAAAGGGCTGTTAAATTGATGTCCGCCCTTTCCCATATGCCGAGGCCAAAACAAGTGTTTAAGCTCATGCCTATGATGTCCTCGTCTTTTTTGGACACGCTAATGGCGGAAAAAGCCGATGCCATCTTCAAAGAGCCCCGAAATGATATACTCTTTGGATTGGCCTTTTTCTCTGGAAAGCCGATAACAAATGAAGAAGATATTCTTAAGGCTGCTGCCTATAAACTCGTCAGCGATATAATTAAGAGCAGGGTTGAAAACTTCAACATGGACATCGCCAACAAACAAGTGTTTGAGGCTGTGGCTAAGTTTAAACTCTTTGAATTTCTCCCGGCTATATTCAATCCCGACAATTATAACAATGGATTCATACCCCTCGATAATATGATTCTATTCGTTAACATGCCGAAGCAGGAGCTCACCGACCCTGAGTTGAGGAAGGAAATAGCGGAGGTGTTATCCAAAAATCTTAACAGCTCTTATTTATCCAATAAAATATTGGCAGTGGTTATGGCCGAAAAGCTTAACCTTTCCTCGTCGATACCGCAGTTAAAAGATTTATCGTCTGAAAAAAGGCGGGCTCTACTCATAGAGTTGCTTGAAGCTAAGCTCTCCGGCAAAGAGCAGAAGCCAAAGACAGGTATCTTTGATCATGGTTTTGATAAAGTTACTGTGGCTGTTATTATTAAGGCTTTCAGTATGGAATCATTATACCCATATATCCTCATGCTCCGTTTAGATAAAAGTGATATGATTGGGTCGCGTATTGATGACGTTTGGTTTGATCTTCTTAAAACCCTCAAAAAATCTTCCAAGGAAATCTTCAACGACTTCTCTGAGAAAGAAAAATCTGCCATCATGGACAAACTCCTCGAAGCTTCTTCATCGCCGCAAAAAGGCCTTGCCATGAGAGCTTTGGCTTTGATAGATGAATTAGGTATTGACCTATTCGCCGAGCGGAAGCTGTTGGAGAACTTCCTCAACAATCCCTCTCCTGAAGTTGTTAAAACAACAGCCACTATGCTAAATAATAGCTTGCCAAAGGAGAAATCCATAAATCCTCTTTCATATGTCGATAAGCCACACCTCTTCACATCTCTTTTCCGCAGCTTGAGAGATTTGTGTTAGCTTATTAAATCTTACACCCAAAAAATTAAGATGGACCGCCTGCATGAGGCATACGATATTAAGGAGCACATAAAGAGTTCCATGAAGCCCTTCTATAAGTCAAGAGGACATGTTGAAAAATCCCTTTACATGAGCGCTCCGCATATTTTCAATAAGATTTTTAAAGCAGCTGCGGATATTCATATAAATAGTTATTCCCTTGACACATTGATACGAAATACAATTAGGCGTATTGAATTCAAAGGCAGACATCCAATGAATAGGGCGTATGTTATATTTTCAGATGTACCCCCAATAGAGCCTAAAATATATCTTTTTGATTATGGATTTAAGGCTATGAGAAATGTCGTCGTTGGTTTAGCTCTCCTTTCCCACGAGCTTTTTCATGTTTTCTATGGTTTGGAACGTGCTAGATGGGATATATCACCTAAAACTGCTTTTGAATATAGTATGGAGGAACTATCGGCTCTTCTCTTTGAGCGAGAAATTATAATGAAGTTTCCCAAGGCTCATATACATTCAGATAAACTTATAATATCTGCTTTGGAAGATGTCAATAAATTTATAGACCTCTACGCTCATCACGATGAAAAGAGAATCATTGTGAAAATTTAAGCCCTTAAGCGAATAAATCATTTATTTTGTTTCTCAATTCAAGATATTTATGCTGCAGGTCTTCGAACTCTTTCTCCTCTTCTTCGCTGAAACTGTTAAGCTGCCTTTTGGCATTTAGGAGCTGTATTTTTGATGAAACGACTTCCATCTCTTTAAGCAGTTTATTGAGCTCTTCTTTTTTGTAGCTTTTCATCCAATACAGCTTACTGTTGAAGGGATGAATTGCTGGCTCAAACGGTATAGAGCTTTTCAAGCCTTCCTCACTTTTTTCAACACCCACTTTCAATTTTATCAGCGGTTCGTGGAGAGCAAAGGCTTTTTCTTTATTTTCTTCATCTATAGCTTCAAGTAAATTCTCCGTGATTTTCCCGTTGTACAAGCTTTCTTTTATCTGCTCTTCTATATTAAGCTCTTCCCCTATTTTATACACTTTTACTAACGACGAAACCTCCACATAATTGTGTTGCACGACAAAGGAGCACACGCGCATCTCTTCCTTGAATGCGCTGTTTCCCAGAGCTTTTTTCAGACTCTCTGTCTCCATAGCCCTTTCTAATTTTTCTAAACATGGCTCCACATATTTGTGATGAGCAATTGTGTATTTCAGACTTGGCAACTCCACATCGGCGTTACTTCTATCACTTTCTTCTCCTTTCTGCCTTAAACTTTTCAGAAGCTTATTCCATGCAATTATGAATTCGGTCAAGTTCTTTGAGACATCTTCACCATCCATACAATCATCCCCAATGCGAGCAAAATTATAATGGCAGAGATTGGTAAAAGGTCTTTATAAATAGCACCCTTATTTTTCTGAGTCATATTTTTCTCTTCAACAAAACTTCCTTCGTGTGCATCACTTATATTCTTCGGCGGTAAGCTCTCTACAAGTTTAGATAAATATTCCAAATTATTCGCCAGCCGCTCAATCGTGCTGTCTTCCTCACCATAAAAGTGTGCGTGGCTTCCAAAGACTTTTCCCCAATAGGTCGTGTAGTTTGTATAATTATAATATGAACTGCCGAGGTCTGCTTGAAGATATGCAGTGTAAAAAGCAGCTGTGCTATAATCGCCCTTTGCTGCGTTCTTTAAAGCTAATAAATAGAAGTCCTTGTCTTCATCCTCCAGTTTATCGAAGGACACATTGTATAATTGAGGCAAGAGCCATGTTTTCAACAATTCTTCATTAACCTCGCTGCCATTTAAATTGGAGGCTTTTGTGTATAATTCTTTACTGAAGACACACCATTCGTAGCTCTCAGCATAGTTGAAGAGTATGTATGTTTTATAAGCTAGCGTTGCACTCTCTACAGGCTTTGAGAACATGGCGTAAGCTCTGCCCATTCTAAAATTTGCAGCCGCCACATATTCGAAGTTATTCGTATTAGGAGTTATGTGCTGGCTAATTGCGCTTAAATTGGATAGGCATTCCTCTGCTCTTCTAGTGGTTTTGGCTTTGTTTATGTTTAGATTGAACCCTTCTTCTAGGGCATCTCTCAATGCCATGAGCTCTGCATTAGCTAAGAAGAGTGTATTTGAGGCTGTGTATTTATATCCCATTGCAAATTCTTTTTCAGTTGTATTGTAGAGTTTGTTGTAAAATTTAAGAGCTTCTAATGGCAGTTTATCCTTTATTGCATTGAGGTCTTCCTTGTAAAGATTGCTGAGTTGTTTGTAACTGTCGTCTAAATCGTATAAATAAGGGGAGCTTTCATTTGGCAATTTATTGTCTATATTGAACAATCCACTTACATTTTCTTTGTATTCTCTGCCTTTTAGAATTCTCAGAGCTTCGTCTACACTTTTTACATAGTATATTGGGTAATCGCGATAAAATTCCTTTGCAAGAATATAATCATACCGTGAATTTAAGGGGATAATTAAACCCCTCTTTCTTGCTTTTATGGCCGCTTCTGCTTTTTCTAGCACGCCGCCGACGGGCAGAACGCTTCCATCAGGGCTTATAGCACCTGTAATTCCATAGTCATTTAACGGGAGGTTTTCATCGGAGAAGACGCTGTAAAAAGC
>JALWQW010000020.1:0-10575 GCA_026982895.1 Microcaldota archaeon
GAAGAAGACGGCGCTAAGGTTGTCGGCGAGGAATAGAAGTGCTTATTTTTTATGGCAAGCATCCAAGAAAGAGAAGCAGGCCTTTAAATAGGTTCTCGGAAATCGCGAGAAGGTTTTTAAATGTTTCTAGGCACCAATAATCCATGGAAGTGATTGAGCGGTTAAAATTATGGAATCCCTGGTGGGAAGGGCAAAAAGGCTTAATACCACCAAATTACATTCGCAGAAGTATTGAGGAGACATTACTAAACTTCGCAGACGATAAGCTAATTAAAATGATTGTCGGGCCGAGGCGAGCAGGCAAAACAACACTCATTTACTCCCTAGCCGCTCAGCTCACGAAGAAAAAAGGGGTATTATATATTAACCTCGAGGACATTTATTTAAGAGAGCACAGCTTAGAGGAGTTGATAGCCGCATATATACGGTGGAGTAAAGACGACGACCCCGTTATTTTCATAGATGAGGTGCAAAAGGCAGAGAAATGGGAATCTCAACTGAGAGTGTTGCTAGATAGGGAGGGATTCTCCATCTACGCCTCGGGCTCCACAGCACACTTACTTAAGGGAAAAGCAGGCTCACTCCTCGGAGGGAGGGCTGTAGAGTTCCAGCTCTACCCACTAAGCATAAGGGAAGTAATGGAGGGAGCGAAAACGCCCTTCAGGGCTAAGCAAAAATTAGAGGGTTTTATTGACGACGCCTTGGAGTTTGGCCTCTTCCCAGCCATAGTCGAGGAGAAAGATAAGGAGAAAAAATTTTCATTACTCTCATCGTATGTGGATACAGTTGTTAGCAGAGATGTTAGTAACGAAATAAACGAATCGTACGCAATGGTTATGGAGACTTTTAGATATCTCATAGATACAGTCGGCAATCCAGCTTCGGTTAATGCCATGCGAAAAGCTTTGAATATATCCTTTGAAAGGGCAGAAAAAATCTACAATGGATTTCTCAACGCCTATACATTCATAGAAGCGCCCTTCTTCACCCATTCCATAAAGGTTCGCAGGCACATAGCCAGAAAGCTTTACCCCATAGATGTTGGTTACATTACATTAATTAGGCCTAACAGAGACCGAGGAAAAAGGCTAGAAGCATTAGCAGCTACTGAGTTGTTGAAAGCCGGCTATGAGCTGAATTATTATAGAGGAAAGAGAGAATGTGATATTGTCGCCATTAAAGGAGAGAAAATCCTCCCGCTCCAAATCACATGGGAAGAAGCATCGCCTCGAGAGAGGGAAGGGTTAGAAGAAGCTGAAAGGGAAACAAAGGCAGAAGGTATGCTCGTCACTCGAGAGAATTTCGCTGAATTCCTAAAAGCCATATGGCAAGCATCCAAGAAAGAGAAGCAGGCCTTTAAATAGGTTCTCGGAAATCGCGAGAAGGTTTTTAAATGGTGAGTGATAACAGGTGCTTAACTAAGCTTTGAAAGGATTTAAAGCCCTGTAGAATGATTTAAGGATATGATGTGTGTTAACAGTTATATCCTCATTAAGACGAAAATATAAAGATGTGCTTACCATCCCTTCTTTCGTCGAGCCTGAAAAAGCCCACGCGCTCGAATTGGATAATATCGCCGATTTTCAATTTTTCAACGTTCTTCTCCGCTAAGCCCTCGACTGTCTGCCAGCTGTTCTCGTCGAAGCTTCCATCGGCTTTCAGAGGTGGCCTAACCATTATAAGCTCAGCCGGCGTAGAAAAGCTCTTCGGCACCCACTGCACCTTAGGCAAACCCTTAACTCTATTGTCGTTAGCTACTCTGAACACGCGATTTTCGCAATCCACAATGACATTGGCTAAATCTTTCAATCTGATAAGCTCACCATCGATGAAGCTCTTGCAGTCCCCTTCGCTTATGTAAAGCTCGTTCTCGATGGGCAGCGTTCGCTTCTCATCTCTATTGGGATGCAACTTCAAAGACACTTCTTTTGGCAATTCACCTTCAACCTTTATAGAAATGGGCTTATCGACGAAGAAATAGCGATTAACCCTTGCATCGAGAAGCTTTCTATTCTCCTTGAAAAGCCTTTCCAAATCAGCAACATTTTCCTGCTTCCCTAAACCAAAGCTGAGAGCAAAGCGTCGAATGGCCTCTGGCACTATACCCCTTCTTCGAAGGGCTGAGAGCGTTAAGAGCCGAGGGTCGTCCCAACCCCTTAGTTTTCCTTCTTCTATGAGCTTCCGTATGTCTCTTTTGCTCATGGGATAACCAGTAACGACTAGACGGGAGATATGGATTAACTCTATGGGCTGATAGCCGAGGTCTTTCAGAAGGGAATGATAAAGCTCGCCCCTCAGCTCGTATTCTTTACTCCTTATTGCATGAGTAACGCCTTCCTCGGCATCCATGATAGGAGCGGCGAGGTCGTAAGAGGGCCATGCACTGTATTTTGTCCCCTTTCGGTAATGCTCTGCCTTCTGAACACGCATGAGCGTTGGGTCTCTCATAGCCGTGTTTGGATGATCCACTCTACCTTTATAACGGAGCACAGCTTCGCCTTCGCCAAAATCACCATTAAGCATTTTATCGAAGAGCTCCAAATTCTCTTCGACGCTCTGCTCCCTATGCTTGCATGCCCTGCCTCTCTGCCTATTAGCCCTCATCTCTTCAATAGAACAGGTGCAAACATAGGCCTTGCCCTTCTTTATGAGCTCCCTCGCTTTCTCGTATATAAGCTCTATTTTATCGGACGTGTGGCTTATGCTAGCCGGCTTTATCCCCAGCCATTCTATGTCGCGGCGGATGGCCTCTTCGTACTCTGCCTTTGCCTTTGCCGGGTTCGTGTCGTCGAAGCGGAGGAGCATCCTACCATTATAGGCCTTAGCCCCTTCGTAATTCAAAAAAGCGGCCTTTGCGTGGCCTAAATGGAGGTAACCCGAAGGCTCCGGCGGAAACCTCGTCACGACCTTCCCTTCCTCCGCGTTTGGCAAGTTAACAGCCCTTTGAATTTTCTTTTCCTGTTTTATCGGGCCAAGAGAAGAGAGCTTCGCCTTTCTCTCCTCTGGTGAGAGAGCGTTGACTTCGGCGCAAATTTCCTTAACAGCGTCTATAAAGGCCTTATTACCCCTCAATTCGGGATGCTTCCCCAAAACCTTTCCGATAATCCTGCCAGGCTCGGTTTTTCCGTATTTTAGAGCGTTGAATAACGCTGCCTTCAACACTTCATCCTTCCATGACATAATCATACACCTTTCTTTCCAGCACCTTTACCTGTCTTTTTAATGTTAGATTCATTCGTTGAGCCTTCCACACTATCACTAGATGACGAGCCGCCCCATAATTTCATAAGCATATCCTTTACCTTCGCTTTTTTCTCCTCGAAATCCTCCACTTGCATAGTCTCGCTCTTTGGAGCTGCCTTCGGAGGCTCCACCATCATATGGAGAAGCTCAACCTGTTTTATTAACACCTGAACGCTCCTCTCAAGCTTTGAGAACTTCATACGCAGGCTCTTAAGTTCTGCATATTTTTCCTCGACCGTTTTGAGATTCTGTAGAATGGTGTCTATTTTATTCATGGCATTCTTTATATTAGGACTCTCCAGCTCATCTTTAACTTTTTCCAGCGTTTTAGTAAAGCCCTCTTCTAAAGAAGAAGCCTTTTCCTCCAAAGATTTTAACTCACCATTCATCTCCGTGAGCTCTTTAGCATATTTATCCAGAGCAACGAGTATATGCTCCTTTATTTTTGGATAATTCTTGTAAGTTTCTATCTCGTCATCGACCGTAGCCATGAGGTCTCCAACTTCTTTAGCAAAGGTTTCCTTCTGCTTCTCTAACTGAAAGCTAAGCTCATTTAAGTCAGAGAGGAGCTTATCAACATTTTCGATGTTCTCTACGACGCTATCTAAATCGCCAAGGGAAGACAGTTTGTCTGCAAGCTCTTCAACCTTATCATCGAGTTTTTTTATTTCTTCTTCGTTGCTAGGCCCTATATCAGGAAGAGCATCCTCCAAGCTTTGAAGAGAGAAAGCCAAATTTTCCAAATCATCTTCTAGCTTCTTTTTCTTCTCAAGAAGCGCCTCGAGATGTTCAGCATCAGTCGGCGCTGTGTTTAACTCTTCTTTAAGCGATTCGACTTCCTTCTTTTTAAGCTCTAATTCACTTATAAGCTGCGACTTTAAGGAGAAGAAATCCTCCAAATAACCTTTCTTTATTTCATCAACCTTATCCTTAAGCTCATAAACCTCCTCGACCATACGAGCAGCATCTTTAAGTTCGTCGGCTTTGTCGGATAAAGCAGAAAGACTCTTTTTAGTCTCATTTATCTTCTTCTCCATCTCAGAAACACGGTTGAATGCTATATCAATTTCAGATTTAACGCGAAGGACTTCCTTCAATTTGTCCTCGACCTTGGACTCGTTTAGCTCCTTTATAAATGAAGAAACATCCTGCTTCATGACAGCCAAATCGTCTTGAACAATCTGCACTTTTGATAGAAGAGAATCTACCTCATCCATGACTTGACGGTATTTCTCCTTATATTCAGTTAAATCCTGCAATTGACCATTGACTTTCTTTATATCATCAAGAGTATTATTTAAGGAAGTAACTGCCTCTTTAATATACTTTTCAGCCTCGCTCGTGCCCTTTTTAGCATCTTTTACTTCTCCTAAAAGATTCTCTCCTTCTTTTTTCTTCTCTTCTTTAACCTCCTTTAGCTTTTCAGCCTTTTTCTCGACGACCTCCTTTTCAGGTTGCTTCCACTTTGCTATAACCTTGTACAAACCGTATTTTATGTCAATAACACCTTCGCTCTGCAGTATGGAGCTCCATTCCTCCAGAGTGGATATCGGAATATTAAGCTTCTGCGAAGCATAGTTTAAATCAACCTCTCCCTCGTCGTGAATGAGCTTTATGAAAGCATCTATGGGTGTTGAGACCAGCAGGTTATCAATATTAGATGAGCTTCCAGCCATTAGCTACTATTGTAATCATTAGATTAATAAAGGTTTACATCATAAAGTAGGCGAAGAGCCAGGTGGCGCCTATGTACATACGAAGGAAGGAAAAATCACATCTCGAAAAATTTAAGTTTCAGGCTAGGGTTAGCAAGGAATTTGGTAAGAAGGCGATATTAGTCTATAATGCAATCCCAAAAGATGACTGGGCCGACGAGGATGAAATAGCTAACAAGATTAAAAATATAGATAAAGATTTCGTATTGAAGGTTATCGACTTCATGGAAAAAGAGGGCATGCTAGATGCCAAAGAGCAAAAAGAAGCTGCAGCAACTCCTGCAACAGAAGAAGTCGGAGAAGAAACAAAGGCTAAAGTAGAGGAAACGCCTGAAAAACCCTCTGAAACTGAAGAAATTGAGGAGATAACGCCTGAAAAGGTGGAAGAAGAAATAGAGCCAGAAGAAATAACGCCTGAAATAGAACCTGAGATATCGGGTGGAGAAGAAGAAATTGAAGTGGAAAGGGAAGAACCTCCTCCTAAAAAAGAAGGTGAGGAAGAAATTGAAATAGAAGGTCCTAGTGAAGAGACGCCTGAGAAAGCTCCTGCTGAAGAGGTTCCTGAGATAAGCGCTGGGGAGATAACGCCTGAAATAGAACCTGAGACATTGGGGGGAGAAGAAGGTGATGAAGAAGAAACAAGTGAAGAAGAAGGTGTTGACTTATCGCAATACAGTGAAGACGAGATAAAAGTGTATAAGCACTTCGGCGATATCGGCGTTGAAGTATATAGAGCCGCCAAAGAGGGAAAGAGCATTAGAGATATAATGGTCGAGAATAATCTCGGCGAAGAGGATGTCAAAAAGATTATGAAGTTCTTGGATGACAACGACTTACTAATCAAAGCTGCTGGTGAAGAAAGTGAAGAGAGTGAAGAAGAGGATCGCTTCGCTCCATTGAGCAGTGAATTGGAAGAGTCAAGCAAGCTTATACCCGAAAGTGAAGAAGAAGGCATAAAAGCAGTTAAAATGAAAAAACTTGACTTCCTCAGCGGAATGACATCTAAATTCGATGTTGTGCTAAAATTCAAGAAGCGCGGCAGGATTATTTTCGAGCTGCTTAGTGACGGCCAAGAGAGGGATGAGATTACAATAATAAGGCAAACGAAGATTCCTGTAACCTTTGTAGAGAAGGTTCTTGATTATCTTAAAAGCAAAGGATTGTTGGAAGAAAGGATTTTGAGCAGAGCTGAGATAAGAAAAAGATTCGGCTATGATTCACTCACTGTCTATAGAAAATATGGCAAGCGCGGCGTCATAATGTACGACTTTGTAGGTAGGGACCTCTCATTAAAGCAGATAGCACAATTAGCAGGCTACAAAGACAAAGAGATGATTTACAAGGTCTTTTCATTCATACATAAACTTTTAGGCATTGACATGCCATTAGACAAGTCGCTTATTATGAAGCAGCTGGAGTAGAAAGTGGAGAGGCGCAACTCCACAAACCTTCTTTTTTAGCCTTGGCTTCATTTTCATATTCTAAGCATTTTATTGTGTCAGGCATCGTCAGCTTGGCTTCTCTGTAATAGCAAATGGCCAAACCTCTCCTGACCATCTCCAAACCAAGCTCGCCATCTTCAGAGAAAGGTTCAGCAAGATAGCGACCATATTTATCTTTCCAAAAAAGCCAATACTCCAAATAACGAAGATGTTCTGCTGTGTAGTTTTTAGCGACATGAGCATATTCTTTGAGGCAAGTCTCATTACCTACAATGGACAAAACCCACGATTTCTGCCTATGGAGCTCCGGCGTATCGATATATACAAAACGAAACTTCAATGCATCCTTATAGACTGTATCTCCATCGACTATGTAAAACGGCGCATAAACACGGCGGTGGGCTGAATAAAGGATATACAAAGATAATGCCAAAATCAAAAGAACAGCGACTACACTTATGAGAAAACGGCGTTTCGCTACATTCATATTTCCATCTTGTCGCCTGATAAAGGCAATGAGATTTCAACATCATAGCTTAATTCATATTTCTCTTTAACTTCCTTCAATATCTTTTCATAACCATAGAACAGTATTTCCTCACCGATATGATACATAATGAACCGCTTAGGCCTTGCTTCTTCCAATAACTTTTCCATATCTGGATAAACAGATAAATGTTTGCCCCAAACAGATGGCTTAATCTTAGTCATATTAGCTAACAGAATATCGACACCCTTGAAAGGCTCACCTAGGCCTTCATAATAAAGCGTGTCGCTTGTATAACCTATGCGTTTTCCTTCAATGTTAAGGATGAAACCCCATCCAGTAGGCTCTGGATGATCTATGCGTGTAGTCTTCATTGAAAAACTCAACCCTTTATGCTCGACTGAAAACTCTTCATCAGGTTTAGGAATATAAACTGCCTTAAATAGATTGCGAATGTAAGGAATTATCATATTATTGCGTGAGGGATCTTCCAATGTATTTTTAGATGTTATAAACACACCTTCTTTCTTAAGGCCAAAGCCGTTCATAGCTTCGCCAATTATATTGGCATCATTGGCATGATCCATGTGATTGTGGCTGACGATTAATACATCAGTATCTTCGACTTTTATACCTAGTTGGGAGCTCCTCAAAACAGCGCCAGGTCCGGGGTCTATATGAAATTTCAGGCCTTCTGTATGAATACGGAAACCACCTGTATAAAAGGGCGCATACTGCCTCTCCGTGACCATCCTTCCGCCACCAACACCTATAAAAATGAGCTCCATCTAAGGCCTTTTTAAAGAAGGGTTTTTAAGTGATTAGCATTGTGTAATTTAACATAGGAGTAAGATATTAAAATATGATTTTAATTAAATTTAAATGCCTTTTGCCTCCACGAAGTATGGTGATTCAATGGAAGGAAAAAAAGCGGAGAAGGCTTTTGTAATAGCATTGATTCTTATAAATTTGCTTTTGGCAGAGTCGGGTAGTATCGGCGCTGGATTGGTAAGATTGCAAGAGAATATTCAAGGCTTCTTCGGCGCTCTTATAGCAGTGCTCATTGTATTGGCGGCTATCGCTTATGCTGCTGGTAACATGCTTGGCAGCGACGCTGGAGCTAGAGCTAAAGTGTGGGGGCAGAACCTACTTATAGGAGCTGGTATAAGCCTTGTTGTATATGTCGTTGCGCCTATGGTGCTTCAATCAATCGTCGGCGATAGCATGAACATAAACATGGATGCAGGAAGCATATCTGTGAGCAGTGGCTCGACAACAGGCGGCTCAACAGGAGGAACAAGCGGAGGAACATCAGGAACAGGAGGGAGCGGCTCTGGAGGCAATGATGATAACAACGACGATTCATCAATATCTTAATTCTCTTTTTTAACTTATAATTTAGATATACTTCATCCTTAAAAGCTTATTATAAATAGCAGCGTACCTCGCAGCTGTCATTTTGTATGAAAATTCCTTTCGGCGTTTGCGAGGGCAAATAGACGGCAAAGATGAAATGGCCTTCTTTAAATCACTTCCATTGGTGAAGACACCCCCACAGCCGTTGACAAATTCCTCAGCTGATGTGCCTCTCCTCGCTAATACAGGCGTACCGACGGCCATAGATTCAAAGACAACTAAACCCTGTGTATCGAAGGTTGAAGCGAAGAGAAGGGCTGTGTGTTCAGCATAAACCTTGTAAAGCTCTTCATTGGGCACATAACCTGTAAAATCAACATCGAGAGTAAGTTGTCGAGAAAGCTCTTTGAGCTTCTCCAAATACGGGCCATTACCCACAACAGTCAATGAGATATCGTCGCCTTTCCTCGCCAATTTATCCAATTGAAGCATGAGCCAATCTATGTTTTTTTCTTTCACAACCCTGCCGACATGAAGAAAGCGATTTTTGGCCCTTTTTTTGGCAGAATACGGAAAACGCTGCAAATCAATGCCATTAGGTATTACCCTCAACTTATTCTCAGGCACATCTACAAAGCGCCTAAGATAGTCAGCAGTGTATCTGGATGGTGCGACAATTTCGTCATAGTAGGAGAAGAGTTTATGAATATAACGCTTTCCCGAGAGCTTAGCCAAACCACCAATAGGGCCTAAATAATGCGTAGCTTCAAGTATATTCGTGTGGAAGGTGCTTATTCTAGGCAAAGAGAGCTCCTTAGCAGCCCTGCCAGCAGACAAAGCTGTTATGCCAAGGCCATGATTATGGACTATATCTATACCAAACTTCTCAAAAAGCCGTAGAGCATCGCCTTTCGTGAATACACCAACGCGATATTTTGGATAGAATGGAAGAGGATGTGATTTAAGAGCATATATGGTTTTGCCACGAGATTTTTTAACATACGGCTTGCCTGTCTCAGAAGGCATCACAATTAAGGGGATATCATAACCTTTTTTTGGCAACGCCTCCTCTAAGTATAGTATAGTCTCAACGACGCCATCGACATTCGGCAGATAGCTGTCGGTGATAAATGCTACGCGCATAGTCTATAAAGAAAAAAAAGATTAATAAAGGTCTGCCTTTACACGCTTAGAAGCAGCTTCCTCTATTTCAAGATAAGCCTTCTTAGAAAATCCTGCTATGCCTGCGACGATGTTTGTGGGGATTTTCTCGCCAAGCGTATTGTATGTCTGGACCTGGTCGTTGTATAGGTAGCGGAGCCTTGCAATTTCGTTCTCGACATTGGATATTTCGTCCATGAGCTTCTTGACATTTTCATTTGCCTTTAAGTCAGGATATGCTTCAACAGCTACTTTAATAGAGCCTATAAGGCCCTGCAAACCCTTTACAGCTTTGTTCATATCTTCGGTAGTATTCATTGGAGCGCTCCTAAGCTTCGCCACTTGGGTAAAGACATCCTTCTCATACTTTATGTAAGACTTCGTAGCTTCGACGAGAGATGAAATTTTGTCAAGACGCTTCTTCATAGCAACCTTTATCTGGTTGAATGTAGATTCAATAGCATTCTTCAATGTTATGAATCGATTATAGACTATTATAAACCACACTACCAATAGTAGCAAAACAACAGCTACAATAATTAAGCCTAACATGAGTGCTTTTGAGGGGTTAAATTTAAAATAGTAATGGCAACATAGGGAAGCTTTAGAAGTCTAAAATTATGCTATATATTTTTAAGCATTAGGATACACATTATAGTATGCCAGCGATAGACCTATTTAAAGATGAAAGCAACATCAACACAATAAGTAGTTTTCTCTCATTACTGCGCGATGGGGGGATAATTGAACTAGAAGAAAAGAACAATAAGAATATTTACAAATTAAACCCATCCAAACCAGCGTATATATCTATAGAAAAAGGCTCTGTTATAATAAACTTCCATGTAAAATCGCAGGGTAAGGACTATAGAGTGAGTGTAAAATTAAATATAACTGATGAAGGTAAAATTGAGAAAGAAGGAACTTATGTAATGTTCGATAATAATGGTTACCAAGTAGGTAGGGGCAAAATAAATTTAGATGACAACACATTTACTCGGAATTCAAACAATAAATACTTGGATGCAGATAAAAAAATATTGTCAGGGGAGATTGGTTGGAAGTATGATACGCGCAAAAAATCAATATTTGATTTTAGGAAATACAGGGATTTGAAGATAAAAATAAATGATCCTGATGAAAAAAGTGATGTCGTATATGAGTATGTAGA
>JALWQW010000020.1:10585-11067 GCA_026982895.1 Microcaldota archaeon
GTTGTAAAAGTAGATTACCACGATAAAAGCGTAACATTAAGAAAAGGCAATAGAAAATATGATATAGGATTAGGAGAGACACCAATAGTCAAAAAAGGCCTTGGTGAGAAGGTTAACCACACAGACACCATAAATACTACCAAAAAAATAAATATTGTTAAGAAAAAATCGACATCACCTGATAAATCCAAGAAAAAAGAAAATAAAGATATTATAGAGATTATCAGGCAAGAAATGATAAAAGCTACTGGAATAAAAACATTAACATATACTGCCGCAGCTGTAGTCGTTAAATCAGCAGGAAATAAAGGTAAAGCTGGCTGGCTGGCTTTTGAAAAAAAGGTTGGAGGAATTCCTGCTAAGGAGCGCGCTGAAAGAGTTAAAGCCATGTTAGAAAAATGGGGTTTCAAAGTCGATATAGAAAGAACGCGATTAGGAGATGGAAACATGGGATGGCAACTCAAAATCCTCTTCAATAAAGC
>JALWQW010000020.1:11077-12770 GCA_026982895.1 Microcaldota archaeon
GTTAGTTGCAAAGAGAAATAAAAAAGAGAAAGTGCAAGGATAAATGCCACACCTCCCCCCTTTATTACCCTCTATCCTATTTGGGATATCATCTAGCACCAAAGCTGCCTCCGCCTGAGAAGCCGCCGCCAATAGAACCTCCGCTTAATCCACCGCCAGAAGAGCTGCTTGAAGGTGCCATACTGCTGGAAAGGGCTGTGCTTGTGTATGCTATTGTTGTGAGCGTTCTTTCAGGCACATAGAAACCCGATGTTTCCTTGGCTATGTTTGCCATTTTAATTATCTTCTTCTTTGGAATGCCGAAGGCATAAGCATAAGCCAGCCACTCGCCCCACATCTGAGCATCTTTTGGACCATACTGCCTAATCAAGCTCTCGTTTTTAAGCAAATTCGCGAAGCTGTCCCACAAGAGACGCTCTCTGAAAACCTCTGGAGATTTATGCCTGCCAAGGAGATAACCTCCAAATATACCAACAACAGGCAACGCCACGAATAGCATGACAAACATAGAAACTGCTATGGGAGCTGTCGTGAAAAAGGCCACGAATGTCGCTAAGAAGAGAACACCAAAGAAAACACCTTCTCCAGTTGAATCGTAAATTCCATCATTTTTATTCACTTTCTTATAATACGCTTTTATATACCTCAACACGCTGCGCGATTCGATGTTAGATAATTTAGAGGGATTTCTGCCATCGAAAAGCTTGAGGATTTCCTGTATATTGTAATCGAATTGAGACAAGCCATTTTTATTGACAATTGAAAATGTTTTGTCATCATTGAACTTTCCAACGCCCTTAACGACAGCCTCCATTAGAAGGGCTGATATAAAGCGTTTAAATTTCTCTGTATCGCCTTCATTGAAGGTTGGATTTGAAGTAAAGAATAATGCCGCCTCATAACTAGGTCTATTTGAAGGTGGTGTATGTGAAACCTCAGGAATTTCGGATTTATTCACAGGTGGCTCGACGCCGAAAATCTTGTAAACCGCCAAAAGGAGGGCAATGACAAAGAGCGCCGATAAAACAGGGGCCCAACGATTTATGTAAATTAAGAGAAGCTTAAAAGCGCCATAAAGGTCTGCTTTAGGGTAGAATGCAACGACGGGCTCGCCGGCCAAAGCAGCTCCAATTAACACCTCGCCGTTTGTTGATATGGACTCAACTCTGCGCGGCGTCTCTGTGAAGACAACCCATCTAACAGGTTTTGTGGACGGCATTCTGTAAACAGCGGTGAGCGTATACTCGCCGGGCTTCAAACCATTGTCGTCTCTACATATAAGGTCTTTGTAAGCCGTATTGGGATAATCCAAACTGGGCGCAACTTTTGCTTTTAAACCGTCACTGCAACGAACGCTTAAAACAGGTTCTTCACCAGCATAAACCTTATAGACTTCGTGAAAACCCAACTCCTGCACTACGAAAGTAATCGTCTCAGTTATTGTATGGGTTTTGTTATCAAACTTAACATCGACATGCTTTACCCAATAATCGCTGTCGAGTGAAGAAAAGGAAAACAACGCCTGCAGTATAATTCCTGCTATTGCTATAATTAAGATTATCTTAAAAAGAGCCTTCGATTCAGATGTAGAGAGCATGAGCTGTATAGAAGGAAAAGGATTAAAAAGATTTCAATGGAAGGGCGAATCCGTTGGATATAGAGTTGTTGCTTCCTTCTTAGATAAAGCGCCGGG
>JALWQW010000021.1 GCA_026982895.1 Microcaldota archaeon
CGTCATCGGTTAAGCTCCATAACGCCCAAGGCCACCTGCGAGAGCTCCCAAAGCCGTTATCTCGTTGCCGCTCGCATATATTCTCTTCGGCGCACCCTCGATAGGTTTGAGCTGAATCTCTGCCTTCTCAGTACTCTTCTCATACATAAGCTGAGCAACTTTCTTATTCAAATTGAGAATCTCCTCACCCTTCCTCGAGAATTCCTCTTCAAGCACCTTTTCCAAATAGGAGATTGGTAAGCCAACGGCTGATAAAGCGGCGGCCATCACAGCCACATTTTTCATTATGACAGGAGCGCCAGCCTCTTTAAGCACATCTGAAATAGGCAATGGAGACAATTTCACGCCGGGCTTAAATTCCAAGCCCTCTGTAGAGAACTGCTTGCTGTAGAATACAACAGCATTGTCTTTAAGACTATCTTTGTGGAACAAAAGGGCATCTTTACTTACAGCCAGCAAGATATCGACATTCTGCCTCGGGCTATAAACAGGCTTGTCGCTAACGACAATAGTGTATGAATTATGGCCACCCCTAACCAATGAAGGATATTCAGGATAGCCATTCACATAATAACCAGCCCTAGCAAAAATCTTGCCCAATGTTCTTCCCATAACAAAAGCACCCTCTCCTGCGAGGGCCCCTATTCTAAATACAACCTCCATTAAATCACCATCTGCCTTTTGGAGATAATGCCTTTAAAAGCTATTGGAGAGGATTCGCTGAATGTCGTTATAAAAGTGGGAAATTTTAGACGCGTGAGACATAAATGTCGATGCGCCTTAACTTTTCTTCATAGGGGTCCCATACCATCCTGGAAACCTTCGCCTGCGGAAAGCCAATGTCCTTACCGCCAAAGACTTTCTGCCCATCCATAAAGACGCTCACCTTAACATAGACGCTATCATTCAATTTCCCTATAATCTTGGCCATCTCAGAAACATTGTCAGTTTTAAGGGCGGAAATGCTGCTGCTGTTTATGAGGGAGAAATCACTGTTTTTAGAAAATAAGAGAAGAGAAACACGAATTGCCTCTTTATTCAGACTATCTCTATAGAGTGTATTATTTTCCAAAGAGTACTGCCAATAATTAATAAGCAATATAAGCACTAGCAACGCCACGACACCGGCGATGATTACATCGATAGTAAAGTATTGGCCTTTCATTATATCACCCTCACAATGCCGCCCTTTTCGCCTTTCAATATATATTCTCTATTCGTGGGCAAAATGCAAGTGCCTGCTTCGATGCCAGGCTTATTAACGATATAAGTGGAGCAATTGACATAGAAGGGTACCTCATATGTAGAGCGGATGCTGTTCTTACCTAATAAACCATTCTCACTTATAACAACGAAAACATCTGTCTTCTTGTTCTGCGATGTGGGCTTTAAATAGACTGCATAAGGTTTCCCACCTAAATCAGCAGGCAGTTTTATGCGATAGCTGAAACCTTCCCCAACAGTATATACAGTCGTTAAAGCAGATGCAAAGCGCACATTCAACTCATTGCAAAGCATGCCCAAAGTCGCCTCATTGTCATGTTGTCCAAAGACCTGTATGCCCAATAAGACAACCATAAATGCCAATAGGAAAATAGCTGAAAAGGTTAAAACCTCTATTGTAACCTGTGCTTTTAATCCTGCCATCTTATCACCCCACCATCTCCAAAACAACATCCTTTCCTTTGGCTGTCTCTATGATTGTGCAATTTACCTTAACCCTATGTAACCCAGAGCCAACAATCCTTCCCTTGCCTTCAATGAATTTGATATTCCCTAAAACTTCGGCATTTACATCCAGGGGTTTTACATAATCCAATGTCCTAGAATGAACCTCTAAATAAGGCTTCCCAAGGTTTCCCATGTAATCGCTCTTTAAGCTTATATTTACATCCAAATCAGGCAAGCTGAGCGTAGCCATCTTTTCACTAGGGCAATCGACAAACGCAGACTCCAATGAAGATTTCAGCAGATTCACAGAGGCATCGAGCTGCTGTTGTTTTATAGCATTGGAGGACACAGATGTATATGATAAAAGGAAAAAGACAATGGGAACCGTAAGCATGAGAAAGCCCATGAGAAGAGTCATATATTCTACGCTGCTCTGCCCTTTGAATAGCGTCATGGATAGCACCCCTCGTCAGCATCGTCCCAAGAGCAGGTTAAATTGCCTAATCCAATAATCTCTGCAAAATCCTCTGTCATTACCAATCTGCCGGTTGTATAACCATTCCTATTCACTTTGGAATCTGTTGGGTCTAATTTGCACATATCAGGGTCTTTACATCCTTCAAAACCTCGAATAACAACTAAATGACCATAATTATCTCCGCTAAATATGCCACGGGCAAGCTCAAAATCCACTCTGCTAAAGACTTGATTAACATCCCGCGGTGTATTAAACTCATTGCTCTCCAAGAATGAGAATATACCTTTATCTTCATCCTTATAATCCTGACCATTTGTTAGCATGCGCTGGAAGAAGTTTGGGGGCGGGTCTGAATACACTTGTGTATAATTTTTATCCCATTTAAAGTATCCCTGCGACCACATAGCCTCTCTCTGCGGCGTTATGTCGTAAATTTCAAGCTTTTTAATTTCATTCATATGGTCTGTTAATAATTCCAAGTCAGCTTCATCCAGCTTCGATGTCTCCATGGGTTTGTTGTCGGTTACAAGCAGATAATAATTATTAGCTCCTACAGATATTATCTTGTCGATGCTCTTGTTGAGATTTACGAAGAAAGTGGTGTTTATGAAATTATTGGGCGTGGCTTGGCAATCGCCATCCTCATCTTTGACATACTTTATACCATTAAAGGTATTTGTGTCCTTTTCGTAGTCCTTGCCATTATCATTGGTGCAGCTCGTGGATTTTCCAGGCTTATCATTTACAAGATAACCCTTAGCAGATATCCCCCTAACAGCCGTAAAATTGCCGTACAAAATGTAATTGGTCGTTATATCTACATCTTTTAAAATGTAACCAGAAGTCCAGCCCTGTCCTCTATATATACTGCCAGAGCTCTTCTTCAGTGTTTTAATAGGCCCGCTCAGAGAGGGGAAATGCGCATCTTTCGTGAAGTAAAAGCCTCTTATAGGGTCTTTATCCACTAAAAGGAGATATCTATTAACTAATGGGTCGGGAATGCCCGTTATACTTACATTGGCTTCAAGCGTAAATGAGAGATTAAATAAACCCAAGCCTTCTTCATCGCGTATAGTTATGTTGAGGGGCATCCGCCCATAAACAGTTTTATAGTCTGCCAATTCAATATCCCCACCATGCTCATATAGAGGTATAACAAAACTTTCAATGTACATGTGCTTTTCTCTTAAGCTCGTGTTAATTCGTCTGAGGAGTTCTACCATTGAAGCACGCTCGCCTGTAGCATTAAGCTCCTGAGCGTCTTCAAAATAACCGCTCGACGCTTCGCCATAAGCAGCTGTATCGTATATGGCGCGCCTGACATTGAGCAAACCATCGTCGCCTGCCGGAACTATCGTGTGGTTTATACTATGCTCAGCCACTTTATAGATAGCATGCCTTAAGACATCCTCAAACATCTTATTCAAAGCGGCTTTGTTTACAGCGGCGAAGCTAACGCGATAAGAAGTCTGCTTCGCCAACTCAATATATGTAGAGCGGCTCTCTTCCAGTGCAGAGAAGCGCATGCTAAGCGTAGATGTTATAAACATGAGAATTACAAAGGCTGTAAGAGAGAGAAAAAAACCTCTTTTCACACACCCACCTCTATTACGACATCGCCAACATTAAACTTACCAGCGCCTGTCGTTGTATCCGTTAAATTACATTTCAAAGGAGGATAATTCGGCCGCTCGGGCTTTTTGACATCATAAAGCACAACCATGGTGCTGACTTTTACTCTCGCTAAAGGCGATTTGCTCACATCACCCCTCTCGCAGTAACCCACTGCTGTCGGACGAGATATAAGCTTGCCAGGTGCCTCTATTCTAAAGCTATACTGCTCGGGAATCATCCTCCTAAAATCATCACATGACAATGTTTCCCCCCTCACAGCAAGCTCCGATAAAACTGATGAAATGTCCGCTGCTAAAAGTTTGGCCTTGTAGAAAATTGGCTCTCTAAACTGCATATAGGTTACAGAACTGACGAGCAGCTGAATAGCAAACATGGCTATAAGTAAGGAAATGAAACCATCTAGCGAATATATGAAAGCCTTCATTTGCTAGATTTTAAAGGAGAGGGTTTAAAAGGGTTATGTATAGGGCCAGAGGATGAGTATGAAAGATTATGTTATAGAGCAGCGGAACCGACCCCTTTTTAAAGGTTATGAATTATTATTCATAACATGCCCAGACCAATAAAAGCACGATTTGTTAGGACGCGATTGCAGAGATGCTTCAAGCCAATAGGCATTCCAGTGATAGAATTGGATGTCGTGGAGCTAACGGCAGACGAAGTAGAAGCCCTCAAATTGAAGGAATATGAAGAATTAGACCAAAGCACGGCTGCAGAGAAAATGGGCATCTCTCAGCCCACATTTTATAGGATTTACAGCTCAGCCAAGAAAAAAGTTGCGAAGGCGCTTTTTGAAGGGAGGGCTCTTATGCTAGGTGATAATATGCCGTATGGAGATGGAACAGGGCCTTATGGGACCGGGCCCGTCGGAAGACGATTGGGTCCCTGCGGTCAGAATCCTCAAAATAAGCCAAACGAAGAGCAAGCAACAAACCAGCAACAAAACCAACCGTTTTTAGGTAGAAACTTCGGTTGGGGCTTCGGAAGAGGCTATGGACAAGGCAGAGGCTTTGGCAGAGGCCAAGGCGGCGGATTTGGCAGAGGAGGACAAGGTTTTGGCCGCGGTAAAGGAAGGGGTAGAGGCCGAGGCAGGTGGTAGGTTTTTAACCCCTTCCACCCTTTCTTTTTTATGGGCGGAGAAAAGAAAAAATACAGGCGGGTTTTAGAGAAGATAAAGAGAGAGAAAAACGCCAGTTATATTGTGAATCCTGCTGGTGACATTTTAGAGTTTAAAACAATTATGAAAAAGATTGGAGAGGTGCCTGTTAAAGAAGGCAAAAAGTACATGGTTAATATAGAAGGAGAGGTTATTGAAGCAGATGTAATAACCATGACGACGAGCGAATTTTACAAAGCCAAAAAGAGTGGCGAGCTAGCACAACTCTTCCGAGACGGAGCAGAAGTTGATGTTGTTCCTGATAAGGATGCGAGCTTGGCAGAGCTCCAAAAACTCGACCAGGAAAGCTTCGGCGACGAGCTGAGGGGAAGAACAATTTTAGATGTTGCTGTTAAAGACAGTAAAGACGGCACGCGCGAGATAACGCTCCTCTTAGATAACGGCAAAAGGCTTGTATTGAGGCAAGGGCTGCTCATAAAGGGCTCGACGGTGGAGATAATCTGAGGGAGAAGTATGCGTCGAAAGGTTAAAACAATCTTGAAAAAAGGGGCTGAAAAAGATAAAATTGAGAAAACGCCACTGGAGGAACACGTAGATGTGGAGAGGATAGCTGCCAGGATAATAAAGGAGAGTAAGAGCGACTGGAAAAAAATTGGTGAGCGCGTCTACAATATTTACAAAAATGAAGACGCTGGAGAAGCTATGAAAGTTTTGAGTGAAATCTCAAAAAGATTGAAGAAGAGGGGGTTAAAACTCAGTAAAAAAGATGAAAATGAATTATGGAGTATAGCCTTATTTAAAAATGGGATTAAAGAGAGAGAATATCCCTCAGTAATGGGTGTAGCCGCTTTCTCCGGCAAAAAGAACTTTAGGGATATACTTGATGTTAAAAACACATTTGAAGAAGTGGTTTGTGATATATATTTTGAGAAAGATGATTTAAGCGAAAAGAAGTTTGCAATAACACTCATACGAAATAACAAGATAGAAAGCCGCGCTATGTATCTGGCAGCGCTGTCTGAGATTTTCAGTAGTAGTAGGCCTGATAAAGAATATTCATTAAAAGAAGAAATCAATAATGTGTGGAAAGTCTCGCCTAATGTGGGGAAATACTTCATTGATAAAGACGGGAATTTAGATGTAGAGAAGTATTACAAGGACGGATTGAGCGAAAAGGAGAAAAAGGCATTCAGGGATGTGTTGAAAAAAATAATCATGAGCAAACATGTCAGGATAGGCTATAGCGCAGCTTCTTTAATAGAGAAACTCAAATTAAAAGACCTAGATATATTCTTATTAGGCTATGCTTCAAACGAAGAGAGGATAAATGAAGAGATAGATGGCACCACTACACTCATCCATTTGTGGGACTCATTAAGGGGCCATTACTATACCCAAAGGATTAACGAGAGAGGTGAGATGGAATTCATAGCTAACCGCGAGACATTTTTAGCAGACCTCAACAAATTAAATGAAAAGGAAAAAATGTGGGTGCTGGAAAACTTGGTAGGAGGATTAAATTCTAACTACACCAATTACATAAGACATAGAAAGGACATTAAAGAAAAGCTCGTCACATCCGCCCTAACAACTTTATCCCAACAAGGAGAAGTTATTCCCTTAGAACTAATTAAAAAAGCGTTACTTGGTGTTGAGAGGGTGGAGAGTGAAAAAGCACTGTTTGAAGTTGTTAAGCGTACGAATATTGTGGATAAAGTAATTCCAGAACTGATCATACTCAGGGAAAATGAATGGGCAAGGAGAATATGGGGGGAGAACGATAAATTAAGGGGTAAAAGTGCGGTGGAGGTATATAACGAGTTACTCAGTGATGGAGAGCGAGAATACTTAAATAAGATCCTACTCAGGGAAAGTGAAAGCCAAGACTCAAATAAGGAAAAGAGAAGCAGGAGAATATTAAAGGAATTAACGCCTGAGATGACATTCATAAGAACATCTATGAAGCTACTACTGGACCCTCTCGATGTTAAAATAAAGACTGCGGCTTATAGAATTCTCGACGAATACAACAAAGAGTTAGAGAAATCGGGGAAGAGCCTCTTAGAGATTTTAGAAAAGGAGAAACCTGGCTCTGTTAATGATATCACGCGCCGCATAGAAAAAATACTGCGAGAAGATATTGGTAACAGAAGATATGGAGCCATCCTCCTCATAGATGTTCTAGATTTGCACAAGGCCTTTTTACCGGACTTGTTACGGCGCGTAAGCTCTAATAATGATAAGATACTTAATAAAGTGGTTATGAAAGCAGTTAAAACCCTGAGGGAAGTAAAAGAGTATAAAGAGGAAATGATAGAAGAAATTAAGAAAAAAATAAATAGCCCATTCAGTGCCAGCGCACTCTCGAATAAAAGATACGCTCTATTGAGTGAGATGGCTTTTACTTGCCTTTAGAGGGTTTGACAGTTAAATTATTCCAGAAGGGAGCTCCCTTAAAAGCCCTTCTATTCATAAATAGGTTAGTGATGAAACCGTTCCAGTCTGAGCAAAGCTGTGATGACCGGAGTAGCTTCTGATAAAAAGGTTATCAGCGGATGGGCTCATACTCATCTCCGCTGGCAACCTCTCCTTTAACATTATACTTTATGAAGTTCTTGACATGGAAAGTGAAGTACTTCCACGCACCCCAAGCCCTTAGACGGCGAGGGCTTACATAAACCCTTGCTTTCTCTACATAGTGGAGCTTTCCGCCATTCTTGATGACGCGCTTCAAGAGGTCTATCTCTTCAGCAGTTGGCAATGGCCTAAATCCTCCAATTTTATGGTAAAAACCCCGCTCTATAGCTATATTGTCAGCAGTTGCCTGAGGAAAGCGGAGGAAAAATAGGGCTGGAACAATAACCTTATTTAGAGCCCGAGTGAAAACTTTCTCGTGGATGTATGCATCCTGTAAGCAAATGGAGCCAGCAGATGCATGAGCGCCATTCATAAGAGGGGAAAGAAGATGTTCAAGCCATTCCTTTGAATGGATTACATCCGCAGATGTACTAACTATAAAGTTGCCATTTGCAATTGCACTCCCAACCTTTCTGCTGTTCCCTATGTTTCCCTTAGGAGCTTTTACAACCTTCGCCCCATACTCCTTTGCTATCGCCTCTGTTTTATCTTCGCTGTACGCATCCACAACTATGAGCTCAAAGTTCTGCCAGCTCTGCCTCATTATGGATTCTAGCGTGCGGGGCAGGTAGAGCTCCTCGTTGTAAGCAGGTATGACAATAGATGCTTTATACCGTTTCACGCTTCCCCTTCTCCGTGAGTGCCATAGCTATTGGAATCAAGAGGCCAAGAGCACAAAAGGGCTTTGATTCACCGTTGCTGGGTAAAGGCAATTCTTCACCTTCATTCTCTTGTAATGGAGCGACTGTTGCCAGGGCATAGATGCTGAAAGAATTGGCTTCAACAGTAATAATCGCTGTATCTCCCTCATAGGAAATATTGAAAGGCACTTCTTCGACATCATCGTTGTCCAATATATGGAAGACCTTGGCATCTTCTGCATCTTCTCTGCTAACCTCAAAAGTAATGACTGCACTACCATCCATTGTAAAATTAACTGGTTTAACCTTCATAGCAGTCAAAATGCGCCATCTCTTGTTTGGAGGCAACCTATTGCCTAGCCTTTGGCGTATTTTTCCTAGAAGAGCGGCGCGCTTCTTTGGAGGCAAAGGCGCTAGAAGAAGTCTGGCCCTCGCTTTAAGGGCTTTGACAGGCATCCTAACACGAACCTGCCCTCCATCTGTAACTACGCTGCCCTCCATAAACTGTCTACCCCCTTCCTTCAAAAGACGAACCTGCCTAATAGCATCGCCTTCACCAGGAGACAAATCGTCAGCTAGCGTAAATTTGAAAGGATAAGCAGATTGCCCCATAAGGACAACATGCCCCGTACAATGAGCTTCAGCGCAGCTTCCTTTCAAGTTTAGCTTAGTAACGGTTATATCAGCAACTCCATCGGAATAGGAACAAGAAATGCCATCCTCTAGATTAAGGGCTCCGCACATTAAAGAAGGAGATGTCTTCACAGGAAGCTTGCCCTGTTTAGGTAATCTATTTATGATAGAGGGCCCTTCTGCATTTATTAAGGAATAAGTGCCATCATCGTTTATATTAGCGGAGATATCAACCCTACCCGTAAGAGTACATTCATATTCAGATATAGTCCCTCGGCAACTAACCTGAGAGCCTGAAAATGCTGCAAGCTTGTCTTCGACATCCTCCAATGTGTAAGCAAATGCCATATTGAAAAGCAAGAATGCTAACAACAATACAAATACTGTTTTGCCAGCCATACTATAAAAAGAAGAGAAAGGTTTAAAACCTTGCTTAAAGGATTATTCCTCGTCGCCGGCATAAAAGAAGGGCTTTAAAGCGAAGTCGTACTCGAAAAGCTCCTCATCGCTGAAAAAGTTCGATATCTCCTTCTTAGCAGTTTCAACAGAATCACTGGCGTGAATAACATTTCTGCTTAAGCTATTGGAGAATCTTGCCCTTATTGTGCCAGGAGCTGCTTTCCTCGCGTTTGTAGCACCTACAATATCGCGCACAACGGAGACAACCTCGACACCCTCCAAAACCATTGCTATTATGGGCTGAGATGTCATGAATTTCTCCAAATCTGCATAGAAGGGTTTATCAACGAGATGTGCGTAGTGCCTTTTGGAAAGGTCAGGTGTCATGCGAAGCATCTTCATGCCGACAATCTTCAAGCCCTTCTTTTCAAAAACGCCTAGGATTTCTCCGACGAGCCCCCGCTGAATAGCATCTGGCTTGAACAAAATTAAAGTCCTCTCCATGCTATCACTTCTTAGCAGCCTTCGGCTTAGCAGCCTTTGCTTTTTTAGAAGAGGATTTCTTTTGAGCTTCCTTGAAATCCCTAAAGCTGTTTGTCCATTTCCAATGCCTGCCCAAGCGACCGAGGTTTAGTGCATTCTTCTTGCACTTGGAAGAGCAAAAGTAAAAGACCTTGCCATCAGCTTTGGCATAGATTATGCCTTTGCCCTTCGGAATCTCCTTTCCACAAAAAGAACATTTAACCATAAAAACACCTCATTATGCTGCTTTAATCTCACGGGCTTCTCTTTCAGTTTCTCGGAGTACAATTAACATGCTCTTGAAAACAGGGCCCTTCACATTTCTAAGTATGACTCGACCTTTGTCCTTGCCTTCCAAAATCTTAACCAAGCACTGGTAAATCTCTCCATAAACTCCTGTTTTTCCTCGTATTTCGACGATTTCGGCGAGATAACCCTTATCTTCTTCCTCTGCCATGGGTTATCACTCCTTTTTCTCAGCGGCTTCTGCTTTTTTAGGAGCAGCACTGCCTTTAACCATTGGCTCAATGACCTTTAATAAGCTGCCCAATGCTTCTGCCGCACCGCCTGCATCGACTATGGCTACGCTGCTTGTGGGCACGCCCAAGCCGGCAGCATGTCCAAGGTCCTGCTTTGTAGCGACATAAGCATAGAGAATACCCTTCTCATCAGCAAGCTTCGGAATGTGCATAACAACCTCTGGTGGATTAACATCCTCAGCAATGACGACAAGCTTTGCTTGACTCCTGTCAATAGCTTTGGTAACCTCGTTAACACCCTTGCGAAGCTTACCTTTACCATCTTTCGCTGCTTTCACTACCTCTAAGATGCGACGTTGCACATCCTCTGGAACCTCAAATTTCACATGTGGCGCCTTGCTCATAGTTTACACCTCACTCATAGGCTTTGCCATTTTGGGGGGTAAAGCTTTAAAAAGTAGCAGTTTATCCGCAATTAGTAATTAAAAAGTAAAAAAGGTATTAAAGAATAAAAAAGATATCTATACCTGCAAGGCACCATTATCGTTGAAGTTTAAAACAGTGGCCTTACCTCGCTCATCGTAGAATATAACATATTTCTTAACGGTGGGCAACGCTTTGTATATCTCAAAAGGATATATGAGCTGAGTTGCCATATCTAAATGAGCACTATAAACCTTAATATGTTCCTTGCCAGCCTCTTGAAGAGCCTTTTTAACAGAATTAGCCACCTCCGAAACGGTTAGAAGAGCCAAAGCCAAATCCTGTGGCAATGGTTTAAAGTAACCATCTTTATCGCCTGTGAGCACAAGAGGTGTCCTTGTAAATGAATTCAAATTTTCAGAATAAACCTTATCCACAAACGAAAATACTTTGTTATCTTTTATGGCCGCCTCATCACCAGCATACTTGTGTTTGAGAAATGTGTTTATAAGACCACATCCATTGTGAGAGAGAATTAAAATTGTATCCAATGAAGAGATATGATTAATAGCATAGTTAATCGATGTAGGGGCTTCACTAGTCTCATTCATAAGAAGTACAGAACCTGCTACTTCAATGTTGAAGGAATTATTGTATGGAAGAGATATGCTAAATGGAGAAACACGCGCATCAGAGCATGCGACACATGTCATAGAGGGGCTCTGTCCCTTCTTGGCAGCAACTTTATTCTCTTTAAAATTGCTGCGAAGTATACTCAAAAATCGTGCGGCGAATTTAAGCTTTCCTGAAAGATTTCTCTCCCTTAAACCAGCAGTTAATCGCCTGTTGTGCTTAAGTGTTTCCCACATAGTTGGAGTTAATTCCAATGTCTTTTCACTAACCATTTTACTTGCAACCCATTTTTGAAATCCTTGCTTCGATACCATAGCGCTGATAAGTGTAGAGTAATGTTTAAAAAGGAATACGGAACACCATAAATAAACCTATTAACAAAGGAAAAAGAGTCATGTAAAACTTTGTGTAAAATACAATAAAAGATGGGCCCGCCAGGATTCGAACCTGGGATCTTTCCCGTGTCAGGGGAACGTCTTAGCCGCTCGACTACGGGCCCTCTTCCTTCTTTATCGGGGCATGTTTTTAAAATCCTTTTGGTAGCGGAAGGGAACCAAATCCATTAAACCGTGTAGAAGAAGTTTTTTAGAGAGCTCCCTCTTTTCATACTCATCGCCGTTGGCATAGACAAGACGAGAAAGCCTGTAGAGGGTCTCATGATCCTTTTTCGTCAAAGCCTCATTGAGAACCTTCATAACATCTGGCGTGCCAATCTTCCCCTTTCTATAAGCAGAATACACCTTCAACACAGTTTCAGGCACAGCCATGTAAATATATGAGGCGAAAGCTTTTTAAGGGGCTTTCAATGGAGCCACCAATGGAATTTAGTTCAGAAATCACGCAAAGGCCTTTTAAGATTTCGGCTAAAAGAGGAGAGCATGCGAAGAGAAGCTCTATTTCTTGTATTCTTAGTTGTTATCGCGCTAAATTATAGCTGCCAACCTGTTCATGTGCAATTCTTAGCAGTATATGATGGCCAGAATGTGAGTAGAGGAGGATTGGTAGAAGCAACAATCGTGCCCATATCGATGTCAAAGAGCAATAGCGTAGACGATGGAAATATTTATCTGGATGTTTATCCAACAAAGTACGACGAGACGCTCCAAGAATCCCTCAGCGAGGCATACAATATAGCAAGGAAGATGGCCAAAAAATCTTGTCCAGTCGAGGTTTATTTCAATGGGCATCCTGAGGAATTGAAAGGCCCCTCTGGAGGG
>JALWQW010000022.1 GCA_026982895.1 Microcaldota archaeon
ATACTTATATATAGTCCATATATTGCACATTTCTTCGGTACTGTTGATTATTGGTTAAAAATTTTCAAAATAATTTTAGGGTTGTCTACATTATATCCTATATATTATATTTTAGAATACTTAAATCCTAATGATAAAAGGAATATCTTCTTAACATTCATATCTCAGTTTTTACCATTTATTCTCTACCCTTCTATTGCTGTTGGTGGTGAAAGTTATCTTATTTTTATATCTATATGGATGCTTTACGCTTATTTATATAATAAATTTATATTATTATTTTCATTTATAATTTTATCTCCTATTTTAAAAGCTTCAGGTATATTTCCATCCATTTTATTTATGTTATCTGTCCTATTAAATAAAAAAGATATCTCCATTTATTTGAAACATAAGAAAAATTTAGTATTATTTATTATTTTTTTCATTGTTGTTGTTTTAGCCTTTATCATCGCATGGAAATATGGTTTATTCGTTTTACCATATTTTCTTACGAGTTTAGATACATTTATTTATCTCATGTGGATTGATGGAGTTCTTTTAATATATTTAATAATGGCTTCATATGGTCCTTTTGGCAAATCAACAAAGAAGGAAATTAGAAATATAATTTATTTTATTATTATTTTATCTTTGATAATGCCTTTCTTAAGATATGGTTTTCACAAAGGCTCTGTTATTAATGATTTACTAGTAGTTCAAGAATTTTCTAGATTTGTAGAACCTATTATTGTTCTTTTATATATCTTTGCTTTAAGTAAAGAGATCTCTTTCAAAAATACAGGCGTCTTTTTCATAGGTATTTTCTTTTTTACTCTATTAGTTTCACATACCAACGCTCCTTCTGAATATTATTCAATTTACTCACTCATCTCTAATCCAACAATTTTGATAGCTTTTGTAACAATCATATTTTATGCCACTGCTAAAAAAGATAAATTGCTCTTTTGGTCTATAATAGCAGCCTTTACATTAGGTTATTATCTCATACAAGCGACGCCTTCAACAATCATGGCAACACCACTAGATGATATGTATAATTTAGGATTGAATGGTAATTTATCTATGCCAAAAGGGTATGTTAGATATGTAGATCTTGTATCTAAACAACAAAATCAAATAAGTGATATGTATATTGTGGTTCCACTCAAAAGGTATTTTAAAGAATATGACACAATAACTCTTTATAACCCCTGCAAGCTTCCTATAAAAATATATGACAATGATAGTTTATGGGGCACAAGAACAATCGAGCCACAATCTACCGTTACGCTGAATATAACAGAAAAGACACGAATAAGCACATGGCCTGCTTTCTTATGTAATATTCCGCCAGAAAGATTAATTTTAGAGAGGGTTGGCCCAATGATTGTGAATAAATCCTCATCATAGTTTGGTTTTGAAAAGCAGATAAACTCTAACTATAAATACAGAGGCTATGCCCCATGCCACCATTAACCAGAAAGGAATTCCTAATATATTTGGCTTTCCATAAGTCCAGGCGCCTAAATGGACCACTATTACTTCACTCAATGTGCCGAAAAAGGCACAAAAGATAAATATTTTTATTTCTTCTTTTGATTTATTCGTCAACAATAAAAACGCCGCTAAAACAAGGAGTGTGGTTGTTAATAATAGATCATCTTTCCATAACAATGCAACGCTTAATAATGATAAAACAGCTATTACCCCTGTTATAATATAATTCACAATCCTTCTCATATAAAACCCCCACACGAGTTTTAATTAAATTATTCCCTAAGCTTCTCCACACTATTTCTTTTAAGCACTGTAACATTGAAACCCATGTTTTCTAAATCTTCTTTGAAGGCATATACTTTTTCTTTATCGACATGTTCTAAGAATATGCGCTCGGGATTTGCCCTATTGGCAAAATCAATGAGCTGTTTTCTGCCAACATGAGCTGAGAAATCAAGATGATGGACTTCATGGTCAATCTTAAATGATTGTCCATCTATTTCAACCCTTCCCTCATCTAAAAGCCTTCTGCCATTACTACCTTCCACCTGATAGCCTGTTAATATAATTTTGGAGTTTGGCTTAAGGTTTGGCAGGTAATATAAAACAGGACCTCCATCTAACATACCGGCGGTTGTTATAATAACTGCAGGGTCTCTCAATGCGCGTTTCCTAACACGAATATTGTCAACTATATTCACAGACATAATATCCTGTTCAAAATGCTCAAAATCCTTAACATAGCTTCCATATTTTAAATAGACGCGCGTAACCGTTTTGCCCATACCATCGACGAAAATAGGTATATGTTTATCCCTTTCCCTTATAATTTTTATAAGTTCTTGTGTTCTGCCCACAGCAAAAGCTGGAATAAGTGCATGCCCTCCGTTGTCGAGCGCTTCGTATATCAATTCCATGAGCTCATTAATTAGATTATCTATGGGTGGATGGTCTTTATCTGCGTAGGTTGCTTCTGTGAATAAATAATTTACTTCACCAGGATGTTCATATGGTGGGTGGAGAACACTTCTATATCCTATATCTCCTGTGTAATGCACGCGTTTCCCTTCTAAATTTAAGGTTATTCCGGCACTCCCTATAATATGCCCAGCATCCCAAAATCTAAAGCTAATATTATTGTGTTTTATCTGATTGTGATATAAACCAGGATACCAATATTCCTTAGCCCTCTCAACAGCCTTTTGAGAATAGTGGTCAGTAACACCTTTCAGCTTTGCTAATTTTATACTATCCTTCCAGAGTATCTCACCTATATCAAGTGTCGGGGGTGTTGAATACCATGGAACTTTGTGTTTTCTATAAATGTAAGGAACATATCCTATATGGTCGAGATGGCCATGGCTTATAAGAATAAGGTCTAATTTGTTTATGTATTTATAGGGGCTATCAGGATAGCGTGGGAGGGCCCCACCCTCCAATTTAACGCCATAGTCTATAAGGACGCGTCCCTCTTCGGCTTCTATAACAAACGCACTTCGCCCAACTTCTTCCGCTCCGCCGAGAGGTAAAATTTTCATAAAAAATCACAGCTTATAATTTACCGACACGCCTTTTAAGTTTCCTCTTCAAGCGTCGGCGCCTTTTCTTCAACCATTTCCATCGCATCCTTCCTTTCTTTTTCCATTTTCTTGGTCTATCTCCCATGATATCACATCATCTTTAGGCTTTCTTTAAGCCCTTTGAGGTCGTTAAGCAATTCTTTTATAGCAGTTTTCACTACTCTTTTAGCATCCATATGGCCGATAGTTTCTACAGAGAAATTATAAATACCATCCTTTTCTTCATAAGACACCACGGCCGCCTGAAATTTGGCATGCTTCCTGCCAATTCCTTTGGCGACATATCCCTCGACTCTTAGGCTTTGCCCTTCTGAAAGCGTTACTATCGGAATGCCTTCGACAGCCACCTTGACATCATCATTGTTAGATTTCAACTCTTCTGAATGAACTACTTTCGGGCCGATAGCGTCGAGATAGAATCCAACCTCTTCTGCCTTAACATCTTTGTCAGGCGTAGTTATGGGTATCTGCCCAATCCTATGAGCTATATATTCGTCGAAATAAGGGGTGTGGTTTTCATATACAACAACCTTATCGAGCGCAAATACTGGGACGCGGTCCATTATATACCTGCGCAATGCATTTGCTAATCTCGGTGTCGTCTTCAAGGAGAATGTAAGGGTATCTGGTTGCCATACCATGTTATACCCTCCTACCTCTTCTTCCACCCTTCTTCCTCATTGAATCTGTTGGCAGTGGTGTAACATCCTCAATCCTTAAAATTTTCAATCCCGAGCGCGCTAACATTCTAACAGCCGCCTGTGCTCCTGGACCGGGTGTTTTGGATTTATTTCCACCCGGTGCGCGGATTTTTATAATAATCTTCTTTACGCCTTTGTCTTTGAGCTCGCTAGCAACCTTTATAGCAGCCTGCATAGCTGCGTAGGGTTTTCCTTCATCTCTATGGGCATCGACAATTCTTCCGCCAGATGACCAAGCAAGGGTCTCAGCCCCACTTAAGTCAGTAGCAGTCAAGATAGTGTTATTCTTAGAGGACAAAATCCTCACAACAGCAACTTCTACTAATTTTGCCATTCAATCACCTCAAGAACTTGCAGCCTTTTTCTCTTCACTTTGTTCTTTGACCTCTTCCTTGCTTTCATCTGCTGTTTTTTCTCCTTCGCTTCCTTCTTCTTTACTCTCTTCATCTTCTTCAGGTGCAACAGGCTGCTTAAATATATTCGAAGCATCTTTATAATAATTTATTTTAGCCTCTTCTTCTTTGGTTATGAGCCTTGAGGGTGCTGTTACGCGCACGCCGTCCAAAGCAATGTATCCATGAACAATCAATTGTCGGGCTTGCCTTGGTGTTTTAGCCAATCCTTTTCTGAATACTCTTGTCTGCAATCTTCTCTCTAAAAAGTCCCTAACAGTCAAGGAGAGTATGTCATCGACTGTGGCTTCGCCAGAAACTATGCCGAGACGGGAGAGTTTATTTACCACCTTGCCGAATACTTCCTCTCTTTTGCCTTCTGGCAAACCAAGGCTTCTCCTGGCTTCTCGACGAGCTCTACGAAGCTCAGCCTGAGCTATCCAAATTTCCCTCATGTTCTTTAAGCCATATTCTCTCTTCAAGCGGCTCTCTTCATTAATACGAGAAACATCCCACAGCTTTTTTGGTGTTTTATATTTTTTCCTTCCTCTTCTTGGGTCTCCCATTCTCTCACCATCACTTCTTCTTTCTTATAACACCGACGGTTATACCCTGTCTGCCCGTGTTCTTTGTTCTCTGGCCGCGGACCTTTTGTCCTTTCATGTGCCTATAACCTTGCCAGCTTCTACTGCGCTTCTTACCTTCTATATCATTACGCCTAGCGAATACCAAATCATTCATAATTACATGCATGTCCTTACCTTCTGCCATGTCCTTTCTTCTATTTAGGAGATATTTTGGTAAATCCTCTTCTGATAAATTGAAGAGTAAGTTGTCTATTTTTTCGACATCCTCGTCAGTTAATTCTCCTACGAGTTTTGTTTGTGGAATGTTTAATTTTTTCTCTATTATCTTAGCCACTGCTCTGCTCATAACGTGGCCAAAGCCCTTTATGTAGAGCAAACCACGCCTTAGTGGCATAGCACCCGGTAAATCTCTGCCCGCTATGCGGACGATACCTCTAAGACCTTCCTTACTCTTCTTAACCGGCGGCAAACCACGCATTTTAACATTAGAGCTGCCGCTGGATTTAGTAGGAGTGCTTTTCTTTGTTGATTTTCCTTTTCCAGTTTTTCCCATATATATCACCTAAAGCGCCAGGGGTGGGACTTCCGGCCACGAAGCTGTGGCTTTCGAACCCACAAGCCCGTGAGGGCACACGCTCTCCAGGCGTGCGCGTTGCCTGATTCCGCCACCCTGGCGTGTCCATAGTTTATTAGGGTAAGGTTTTAAAATATGCCTCTTGCCACTAATCATTTAGGGCAAATATCCTTATTTTGGCCTTATCTCTGTCCCCTCTTTTCCATCCATTATAACATAACCTATATTGCCTAACTCATCCCTTAGTTTATCGGATAGCTCATATAATTTTTTCCCTCTTAATTCATCCCTAAACCTCTTCATCAAATCCAAAAGCAGCTTTTCCTTATCGGAGCTTGAGCTTCCTTCAAAAGCCACGCCGAATATGAATTGGAACTCATCAAACAATAATTTCGCTATTTTGACACTCCATTTATCTAATGCCGAACCATGCTTATTTATTATACTCGAGGCTTTATGGACATGGGCTAGTGCTTCCGGGAGGTTAAGATTATGGGCTAAAGCAGAGAGAAATGCGGTGCGTTCCTCTTGGAGCTCATTTGCTCTCGTATTTCCATCTCCGTCCAATGAGAGGAGAAGTTTATATGTTGAATTTAATTTGTTGTAAGTTTCTTCAGCTGCTTTGAGCGCCTCCTCATTTATGTCGAGAGGTTTAGAGTAATGAGCTGAAAGGAAAAATAATCTTAGGACCATTGGTTTCCACTTTTCTAATGCATCTTTGAGCGTTATGAAGTTGCCCAGACTCTTGCTCATCTTTTTGCCGTCTATGGTTAAGAGGCCGGAATGCACCCATATTTTAGCAAAGGGTTTCTCCATATAAGCTTCGCTCTGCGCAATTTCGTTCTCATGATGGGGGAAGATTAAATCTCTTGCGCCGCCGTGTATGGTTAGGCCTTCTGGCGCGTACTTCAAACTCATGGCACTACACTCTATATGCCAACCCGGTCTTCCTTTGCCCCATGGAGAGTCCCAACATGGCCCAGAGCAATCTTTTTTCCAAAGGGCGAAATCGGCGCTGTCTCTCTTTGTGGGGTCAGGCTCTATTCTATAACCTCCACGAATTTCTTCTAGGCTTTGGCCAGAAAGCTTTCCATAGTCTGCGAATTTTGAGACACTGTAATAAACGCCGGTTTCCGTCTCATAGGCATAGCCCTTCTCCTGCAGCACCTCTACCATATGTATAATATCAGGGATATGTTCTGAGACCTTTGGGTAAATATCAGCTCGCAGTACATTGAGTTTATCCATGAGTTCTGTTGCTAATTTTTGATAATGCTCCGCTAACTTCAAGGCGTCTTCCCCTCTCTCATTGGCGCGCTTTATTATTTTATCTTCTACATCCGTTACATTTTGCATGTGGAAGACCTTTCTGCCATCATAAAGCAAGAGGCGCTTCAACACATCGAAGACAACGAAGTTCCTCGCATGCCCTATATGCGCATCATCGTACGGCGTAAGCCCACACACATACATTTTAATATCGCGGTCCTCGAGGAGCTTGTCCTCTTTACTGAGCGTGTCGTGTAAGTATATTTTCATGTAATTGTAAGAATGATAATCTTTATAAGGCTTCATAAAAAGAATAGGTTTTTAAACACTTCTATATCTACTTTTAGATATATCAAAAAATAGATATAATGTGAGAAAATGATTGAGGGGCAGAATAAAAAGCTTAAGACAGGCTTCATAAAAGAAGCTGCTAAATCTAAATATCATGATGCGTTGATAAGAGCGAGTAAAGTGCTTGAAAGCATTATCGGTGCTTCAGGGAGAGCAACATGGAAGCGTATATCCTCACGCATATATGTAACATTTACATTGTGGCTTTTGGAAAAGGGGAAGATGCATGGTTATGAGCTTCTTCAGGAGATGCGCTCAGCAGGTATGGAGCAGATAAGAGCGTCGAGGATATATCCTTTATTGAATAAATTAGAAGATGCGGGTTTAATTACATCTAAAGTAGAGGGTAGGCGCAAGGTATATTCTATAACTGCTGTCGGTAAAGCATGGCTCCGCATATCGAAGAAAGTATTTAACAATAGAGCCAATATGGTTAGCAACTTTTTGAGGGATATGGTATGCGAAGAAAAAAAGAAATAGTTCTTGAGCTAAAGGGTGTTTGGAAGATATATGGTGAAGGTGATGCAAGCACCACAGCTTTAGAAGATGTTAATATGTATGTCAAAAAAGGAGAATTCCTCTCAATAGTAGGGCCATCAGGTAGTGGTAAAAGCACTTTATTACACATGCTTGGGCTTTTGGATGAACCTACAAAAGGGAAGGTCTTTATAGATAATATCGACACGAGCAAATTAAGTGATGATGAAAAGGCCACCTTCAGAGGCTCTAAAATTGGGTTTGTGTTTCAAACATTTAACCTCCTGCCTTTATATACGGCATTGGAGAATGTTACTCTCCCTCTATTAATCCACAATGTAGATGAAGAAACTGCTAAGGAAAAAGCAAGGGAATATTTGGAGCTCGTTGGTTTAGGCCATAGATTGGAACATAAACCTTCCCAGCTCAGCGGAGGGCAAAGGCAGAGAGTTGCCATTGCAAGGGCTCTTGTTATGGAGCCAACATACATACTGGCAGATGAGCCCACGGGAAATTTGGACACAAAAACAGGTGATGAGATTATTGAACTGTTCAAAAAATTAAACCGAGAGGGCCAAACAATTGTGATGGTTACTCACAACCCCCTCACTACAAAATACAGTGATAGGGTTATTCATATTCGTGATGGAAAGATTTTGAAAGAAGAGGTGAAAAGATGAAAAAGATTTTTGTAATTTTATTGTTAGTGCTTGCCTTGAGCTTCTCTACGACGATAACTTCATATAGCTTTGACAAGGGGCAGTATGAACCAGGAGACAGTGGTGTTTTAACGCTGCACATCACATTCAATTATGGTGTAGAACCGACGGAGACGCTTATGGATTTTTCTCCAGTTTCTGTTACTGCTAGTTCAGCACTATTCTCAAAAAAATTAAACATGCCCTTAGTTTCTCCCGGTGAATTTATAGTAACGATTCCCTTTAAGATACCTGAAGATGTGAGAGAAGGCCAATATGATTTAGGTGTTGTTGTAACAGGAACTGCTGAGATATGGAAGGGCGGTTCAATAAGCAGGGAAAATGATTATGCCCGGACGATTTTGCCGTTGAAAGTTTTAAAGGAACCTCATGTAACTGTGAATACACAAACACCAGTATTTCATAAAAGGGGAAATGCTGTCTTAGAAGTTTGCGCTCAACGCAGCAGTGTGAAGGATTTGAGGATATCCAGCCCTCAATTGTACATCGGCGGCGGTTCTCTAAATGTCGATAAATTAGATGGGTGCCAGAATATTAGCTTTTCGTACGACGCTTCTTTATTAAATGAAGGAAATGTTGGCATACCTTTAATTTTAACATACAAGACAAAACTAGGCGATGCGCGCAACATAAATCTAACATTGCCAATCACACTCTCTTTTGATGAAGCACGATTCACTGTCTCTCTTGATGGGGCATTGAAAAGCGAAGGATGGACTAATGTAAAACTTAAAATAACAAACAATGGTGGTGAAGTTGAAGATGTGAGGGTCTATTTCCCAAACAGCCTTGTTTATAATGAGAGCGAATTGTCTCTTGGAAGCATTGAAAAAGAAGCCACAATAGAAAAGCCCTTAGAATTATACACACCACTTTCCCCAACAAGTACTTCTCTCCCTATAACCATCAAATGGAAGGAAAATGGAAAGGAAGAGGAAGCCATAATAAATGTGCCTGTAAATGTAGAAGGTGATAGTCCTGTAAATGTTTATCTTGAGAGCAGCGATACACCTCTTAGGAAGGATGGTGTTTATACTTTATCAGCAATCGTAGCTAACAAAGCATCTTATGAACTTAGTGGAGTTTCTATTAAAATGAGTTCACCTTGGCTGGACATATTGAATGTTGAGGATGAGCAATTCATTGGTTCATTAACCGACAACGATTTCAGCAGCCAGCAGTTTAAAGTGAAGATAAAATCCAATGCGCCCAACCACCTTACAGTAAAGATTTCAGTAGAGTATAGAGACCCTAGTGGGAAAGAATACAATAAAACACTGATAAAGGAAATACGTGTTTATAATGCAATAGAAAAGAGCAGCGACAATTCTCTTCTGTATATTGGCATTGCTGTGGTTGTTGTGGGTGGAGCAATATACCTTTGGAAGAGGAAAAAATGAATTTCTCCCTTCTTTTTTCATTTAAATCAGTGGATTGGAAACACAAGAGGACGCAATTAACTTTATTGGCTATAGCTGTAGGTATGCTTAGTTTAGTTTTATTAACAGGCTTGGCAAACGGCTTGAATAAAGATATATCCGAGAAGACGAATTTACTCGGTGATGATTTAATTTTTGTTATGCCAATACAAAGCTCAATGAATCTTATGGTGGCTGGCCATCAGGCACAGTTTTTGTCATTTACAACCCATTTTTATGAGAGTGATATTAGGAAGTTGTTGCTTCTGGGGGGTGTTAAAGAGGCAACAGGCACAATATTTTCTCGAGCGAATGTTAAAATAAATGATAAAGAAAAAAATAGTGCCATAGCAGGCATAGATAAAAAATATGTGCTGATGATTCCTTCTTTTGAAATAGAAGAGGGAAGGTGGTTTAAGGGGAAAGGAGAAGTTGTGTTAGGAGGCAGAATATCTGAAGATTTTGATGAGAATATACGCGTTGGAGAGCCTATAAAAATAAATAATAAGACCTTTAGGGTTGTTGGCATACTCAAAGAAAGTGGCAACGCTTTAGCGCATATCGATGATGTTTTCTTTATAGATAAGGGCGCTGCTCGAGATTTATTCAGCAAAGAGTTTGAAAAGAATGAGGTGAGTGCAATATCTGTAAAAGTGGCTGATGGCTGGGATTCTGATGAAGTAGCCCAAGAAGTCCAGAAAAAGCTCGAGGAGATAAAACATGTTGCAAATAAAAAGAATAAGGGCTTTACAGTCATAAGCCCTAAATTCATACAAGAGCAATCAAGTCAAATAACAGGAGCTGTGCTTGTATTTTTCTTGGTGGTGGCAGCGATTTCACTTTTGGTTGGGATAATAAGCGTTGGCAACACTTTGTATATGAATGTAATTGACAAAACGCGCGAGATAGGCCTATTGAAGGCATTGGGATGTAAGAAGAAATGTGTGTTACAGGTTTATCTAATTGAAGCGGCGATATATGTAGCTGTAGGCGGCGCGATTGGAGCAGTAGCAGGATATTTATTGGGTAAATTACAGCCCTTCTTAACCTTTATACTTGACTTGCGTTTAACAATTGGTGGTTTTGTTGTCGTTTTGATACTAGCGATGTTTGCCGCATATATGCCTGCCAAGCGCGCTGCCAACATTTCACCAACGGAGGCGTTGCACTATGAATAAATTTTCAATTAAATATGCGTTAAGTGCTATTCGCGTAGACCCTATCAGAACTGCATTAACATTGATAGGTATAATAATAGGCGTAGCAACGGCGGTTTTGATTATTGGTATTGGGCAGGGAGTTATAGGTTCTGTAGATGCAACGCTGAATAATTTTGGTAGCAATGTCATGGTTGTAGTTCCGTCTGCAAAGCCTTTGGAAAGTGGATTGACGAATTTAGGGAGACTGGATAAGGAAGACATAAAGAGTTTGGAGGCATTTCCTTTTCTAAAACATGTAGCTTATATGGGGCTGAGCAGAGTTGCCGTGTATTATGATAATTATTTTATACGGGCTACAGTTTATGGAGCCAATGATGAGATATTCTCTCTTTATAATAAATATTACCAAATAGAACATGGCAGATTTTTCAAAGATAATGACGGCAGAGTTGCTGTTTTAGGATGGGAGGCTGCTAACAAATTATTCCCAAAGAAAATTTTGGTTGGAAAGCACATACTCATAAACAACAAAACCTATCGTGTTATTGGAATTGTCAAAAAGGTGGGGACAAGTTTTTCGCAGAGTGATGATCAAGCTATAATAATACCCTATAAAACCGCTAAGAAGGATTTGTACGATAACAAGGACGAAATTGAGATGTTGATGGCGAGCGTTAATGGTGTAAATATGACCTACGCTTCACAGAGAGTCTCGGCAGAAATTTGTAAGAATCATCATGTAAATTGCGATAATAAGGATTTCTCCATTATAACGCAAGAATATATGAAGAAGATGGTCAATGATATACTGTTTGCAGTCTATGCTGGTGCTTTGGCTGTTGGCTTAATAGCGTCGATTGTTAGTGGCATAGGCATAGCAAACACGATGTACACTTCTGTATTCAGGAGAAAGAGGGAGTTAGGCCTGCTAAAGGCTCTTGGGGCAAACAATGGCTTGGTGTTAAAAGTGATTATGATAGAGTCTATATTACTTGGAATCATTGGAGCTATGCTGGGCTTTTTATTTGGTGTGGTTATAGGATATCTCATCAAGCCAATAGTGCCTTTTACATTCTCACCAGTAGAGGTTTTAGCAG
>JALWQW010000023.1 GCA_026982895.1 Microcaldota archaeon
AGAGATTACCTTTGGCATATATATTATCCAAGCTATATGGAATCGAGGGTTTCTGGTGGGCCTTCCCTTTAAGTAATATTGTAGGCGCAGGGATCGCCATCTATTTATTCATTAAGATTTGGAAGAAATTAAAGTTCCCAAGTAGCATTAACGCCTAACTTCAAGAGAAGACGCTCGTCTTCCTCTGGAATCTCGCCCAATGTGTGTAGCTCGCTGCCTAAGAGCTTTGATTTTTGCTCCTTTGAAAGCTCTCTTGAAAGTGATTTTAATGATGCTGCAGGTTTCCCAACAAATCTTTCCAAAGCTAAAAGATAAGCTTTTGGACCTTTAGCTGTATATACTCTACCATTAACCTGCAACGCAGCCCCATTAAGTTTTCTGGCCTTTTCCACGACTTGCCTCTCGGCAAGCTTTATTTTGAGCCTTTTCATCAAAGCCAATACACGCTTATAAGCTGTGTCAGAGAGTTCTCGCCTAACGAACATAGCCTTGTATCTGAAATAGCGCCTAATTATTTCAGCCCTAGCAGCCTTCTCACACAATGCTCTCTTACCCCTCTTAATAGAGAAGCCAACCCTATTAACGCCCATATCCGTCGGCGAAAGATAGTGGGCCCGCATATAGTTAGTGGGTGAGGTTATCTTCTCTATTAGGCGGCGGAGGAGAGGAAAAGCTTCAATATCTCTGTTATAATTCACAGCTTTTTTATTATAGGCTTCCTCATAGAAAGGGTCATAAGCGTTGTAGTCGCCTATATCAGCGGTGGCAGCCTCGTAAGCAACATTCACAGCACTGTTTAACGGCAGGTTCCAAATAGGAAAAGTTTCAAGCTTCGCGTATCCTGAATCTTCACCCCTTAAATAATCTTGATAGACGGCCATCAACGCAGTTGCCATCTTACCTGAATTAGGCCCTGGCGCTGTAACAACGACGATGTCGCTCTCCGTCTTGATATAAGGTTTCTTGCCAAAGCCTCTCGTCGAAAGGATATTCTTAAACGCTCTTGGATAGCCCTTTATAGGGTATGTGTAGTAAATGCTGTAACCTTCTCGTCTAAGCCGCGCAGCTAAGGCCTTCGCCTTTTTTTGTCCCTCAAAAAAGCTTATAACAACGGTGTTTACAGAAAAGCCCTTCTTCTCCAAATCAGTGAGCATCTCTTCTGCGAACTCCGTGTAAGATAGGGATAGACTGCCTGTCGGCTTATCGTTCTCGATATAGCGGGTATTGATGACCGGTAAAAATTCCATGCTTTTCTTTTTTGTTAAACCCTTCAAGACTTTTAACTTTACATCAGTGTTATAGCCAGGTAGAACACGAGCCGCATGATAATCCATTATAAGCTTCCCGCCAAACTCCAAGTAAAGTTTATGAAAGTTCTCTGCTCTCTCAGACAAAGCCCTTATCTCCTCGCGAATGTATTTGTCATTATCAAAACATATTTTGCTTTCAAAAGGTAAGACAACCACGATAAAGAAAGGGAAGAAAGATTATTAATACTAGTGGATGACACTCATTTCAACAATTGGCGCATCTCTGATTTATACAATTCAAAATTTATAGAGAAGTGGATTAGGATAAGAAAAGCCATTAAAAATCCTGTGACGGTGTGTAATTTTTCTAAGCTTTCCTTGCCTAAACCAAAAAAGGCCCAGCCAGTAGCTTTTGCAATCCTTCCAATAGGCGCTAGATGAAGGCCTATGCCTGTAAAAATTACTATAAGAGTCACCACAATGAGGAGGGTCGTAAGGACCGCTCTAACCTTAATAATATTTATTTTCCCCAGCATTATTCCACCCATATAATTATACTTTTTTCTTCCTTCCTAACGATGCGCCGCCTGCTAAAGCAACTAAGCCTGCTGAACCAAAGCAAACACCATCACTCTCTTCTCCTCCAGCGGACTCGTCTTTTGGCGGAGCACTGCACTTACCATTCTCACATGAACCCCAGCCTTTTTCTTGACAATAGGCATCGCTCTTGCAGCTGTATAAATCAGCCTTTAAATCAGTGTCGAGATTTTCCATCTCCTCGCCATCTAGTGTAAACGAAGGTTCTTTCTTTGAAACATCGCTTTCATAATCTTCATAAGAGAGATTAATCGCTGCATCCGCCGTCAGGAGAGCACTAATATTGTCGCTTTCATCTAAATATTCCTGAAGGGGCTTAACCCAAACAACCTTCCAATCACCTTGCGTATAATGTAAAAGCATAACATAATCCAATTGATAAGTTATATCTTCTGCGCCTGAAATGGAAGCATTGAGCGTGTATTTAGCCAAAGCATAGTCGCCATCTTGAGTATAGTGAAAATTCCTTATGGAAAAATAATCTGTGTCATAATTATCCCATATTTTTTGAATAATAGTTTTCATGGAGGATATATCGTCTGCTGTATACTCCGATAAATCCATTGTAGAGAGGAATCTGTCCATATTCTCATCAGCACTTGCCTGATAATAATTATTAACAACGGTTTGAACACTCGCTGCAAAAAACAATCCGACAGCAAATAAAAGCAATAAAAGTATCTTTTTCATTTAATCACCCTCAAAGCCTAAATATTGCATTTTGAAATCATAAAAGTAATCAGCCCTATTGCCGTCTTCATCTTCAACAACCACATAGAAGGCATAATCTGCTGTTCTATTTTTAGCGTTGGCTATTCTTTCCTTAGCAGCCAAATCTTTTAGCTTGCCTTGCATAGAACCCACCAAGCCATCAGCCAAATCTTGCGTAATATCCGCGGCTTGTCCTATTACAGGAACTTCATCCACAACTAAGCTTACAGCCCCTATAGTTGCTTTGCCGCCTTCTAATGCAAAGTCTAATGAGCGATACGCCATTTCCTTGTATGTCTTAGCATTAACAACACCATCTATTCCCTGGGCCATATTTTTCATATTACCCCACAAACCAGTCACTCCTTTATACCACTTGATGCCAGGCGCCACATATCCAAAGAACTTAGCTGCTTTTCCAGCCAATTTCTCGCCAGCGTATTCAGCACCTTTCTCAGCACTGGTAAGTGCAACGCTTGTCGCTGTGCCCGTCAAAACACCAGTCATCTCCCTCGCCATTATAATTTCATCTTTGTTTAAGCCACGAGCGGGGCTCATCCATTGAACAACCTCATTCTTCTTATCTGAATCGAATAAAATAACATTATTGCTTGAAGCTGGCCTAAAGCGAGATTCAGATTTCCACTGCCCGCCATAGTTGCGAAGGTAATATTTGAAATGAGAACTGTCGGGGTCGTCAACTTGAATATAAACATTGTGCAATGCGTAAGCTTTAGCAGGATTAGGAGATATCTTAACAGAAGTTATTTTGGGCATAGGCGATTGAAGCATAATTTGTGCGTTTGTCTGCGTAGACCAATCGTCGCTGTCATCGTGTTTTGAAGCAGTTACAGTAACATCGAGTGTTAATGGAAAATCGTCGTAATACATGCTTTTTATTTCTTTTATGGAGGGCAATTTTAGCGTGCCTACATATTCTCCATTGGCATCTGTATATCTAATGGCATCTCTGAAGCCCCATTTCCCTAAAACACCTGTGTTGTGTGGGTCGTCTATTCTTATGTGCAATTTAGCCCCTTTAACGACAGTTCCATTGTCATAGCGTAAATCCACCTGTATCCTATCCTGGGCGTTGTCCTTCAACAAAACAGCAGGTTTCTCTATAGTTAAATATATATTCGGCGCCTCTGTGTTGACAACCTTTTCATTACATTTATTTGAAGAGGCATTGCAGCCATTATCACACTCAAATGTGTAATAGTAGCACTGACCATCCTCGCTGTTGCAATAACCATCATAATAATAAGTGCCATCTTCGCAATAATACTCTTTGCATTCAACATTAGCGCATTTATCACCTTCATTTCCTTGTTCAGCGCATGCAGTCCCTTCTGCATTACAACCATTTTGGCATTTAACTGCTTTATAATTACATTGGCCACTATACTCATCGAACTCTCCTTGATAGTAGTAAGTGCTAACGCCTGTATTCGAGTCATATAAACAACGATCTTCACAGTATGCATCATAATTACTATCTCCAGTGTCACCTATATCCCCACCACCATAAGCAGGAGTGGTATCCTCTTCGTCAGATTCAGGGTAATTATAATAGCAAATATCCTGACAACTCTTCAAAGCATTCTTCGCTGCAACCTGCGCCTCCCCTTTACAACAATTTTGCATGGCGGCGTTCCTTGTACAATCTGTGCCACCAGCTTGTTGGCATTCCCACAATTGGACGACACATCTAGCGTATCTCCCAGATTCACCATTCCATGTGCCTGTCCTCACCCTAGGACAATTGCTGGATGTGACTGCCTCATAGTATGAGCCGCTGTTTGCCATTTGTATTGCTTCTTTAAGGGCAGCTTCGTATTCCTGATTACATTCATATAAACATTGATTCAATTGGCTATTGCTGCCAGTATTACTGGTATGAGAAAGGACAAATGAAACGCTAATTAATAGCAATAAAGCTAAAAGTGGCAAATACTTCATAAGAAAATTAAAATAGTAATATTAATAAAGGCTTCCGTGAGAGGAGGTGGGTTTCGGTAAAGATGTATCAAGCTATAAAGGAGGGGGTTAAGGCACAGGTTAATAAAAGGATACAATCAAAGTTAAGCATGTTATCAGAAATCCCAAAAGGCTTCGATAAGGTTAAGGAAAAGCTCGGTGAGATGAGCGACGCGGAGTTGGCAAGACTCGGTTTAATAGCAGAGCTCGACGCAATAAACCTCTACGAACAGCTGGCAGCGAATGCCAAAGACCCTCTTGTAAAAAAGATGTTTTTAGACATAGCATATGAAGAGAAAGAGCACCTCGGCGAATTTATGGAGCTCTTAAAGCGCCTCGACCCATCACAAATAAAAGCATTAGAAGATGGTGCTAATGAAGTAAAGGAAGAAGCAAAGGAGTAAAAGGGGAAATATGAAGATTAGCTCAACAATAAAAAGCGCAGATTGGAAGACAGAGAAACACACGCCGATTGTAGAAGTTTTTACTGAAGAAGACATCTATAGAGTAGAAGTAAGCGTTGGCAAGGAGATTCCCCACCCAAATACAGCAGAGCACCATATAGCTTGGATAGAGGTTTTCTTTATGGAGGAAGGTAAAGAAACAGCACTGCCTGTCGGTAAAATTCAGTTTACAGGGCATGGCGAGGCTGGCCTTACAGAGCCACGCGCGACCCTTTACTTCAAAACAGACAAAAAAGGCAAATTTTATGCTCTAGCGTACTGCAATATGCATGGATTATGGGAAAGCCAATGAAGATAAACATAAACATTTAAAAACACTTCCTAACACTATAACTATAATGAAATTGCGATTAGAAACACGCTATCAAAAGTTAAATGCAGAGAAGCTTAAAGAGGGCTTTAAGAAGAGTGGAAAAGAGTTCAAAGAGTATTTAGAGAAGTTAGGAAGGGAAAGAGAATTAAGGGAAAAAGCAGCGATGTTAGAGGACAAGCTGCCAAAAAATATAAAAGGTATAGTTAAGCCCATCCAAAACATTATCTCTAAAATATCGACATTATACCCAAACGGTGGCCTGTCTGATAGAGCATATAACCTTCTAAGGTATAAAGCATACAAAGTGCTTAGATACAGCATTATAGAATACGCGCTTGACAATGGCTGCGACCCTACTGGATGCACAGAAGAAGGAGCTATGAATTCTGTAGATGTTATGGGAATCAATGAGGAGAGATTCAGAAACCATTTGTACGAAATAATGGAAATCATAAAAGAGTCTCCTATTTACAAAAACGCCAAAACATCGAGCGAAAAGGTGCATGTATTCACAGACATGTTTGATTTGGCATTAACGAAAGTAATAGAGCAATATGAAGCTCATGGAATGAAGATTGATGAGATATTACTCGCCATAAAGAAAGCCTACCAAAGTAAGGATGTTAGATGTGTAGAACAGACAGAGAGGAGATTAGATTTAATATTCCAAATAATAAAAGACCTATAACAATTAAAATGTTTTCTATTAAAGGAAGGCCATGAGAGCCGTTTTTCTACACAGCAACAAGATAGAGGTAGAGCCCAAAGAGAAGGCTTTGGGAGACGCGGATGAGAATGTAGAGGCCTTTGTAGAGGAAGAAGCAGTTGTGGTCTTCACGGCTGTGGAGGAGGGCGATGAAGACATAGACGCCGTCGTCGATGCTCTCACGACTGAAATAAAAAAATTCACGGAACAGGTTAAAACGACGCGTGTCGTTCTTTATCCTTATGTTCACTTAACTTCAAAACCAGCTCCGCCGAGAGTTGCCAAAAAATTGCTGAATGTAGCGAGCCTTCGTTTAAAGCAAGAGGGCTTTGAAGTGAAAAAGGCACCCTTCGGATGGTACAAGGCATTCACATTAAGCGTAAAGGGCCACCCGCTGTCGGAGCTTAGTAGAGAAATTCATGTCGGCGAAAAAAATAAAGAAGAAGAGGAAGAGGTTAGCCAAGCTCTAAAAGATGAGGAAACAATTAAGAGCGAATTCTACATTTTCGATGGTGAAAAACTCGTCGAGGCAGACAAATTCAACTTTGAGGGACACGACAACTTGAAGAAGTTCATAACATACGAAACGAAAAAAGTCAGGGCTTATGAAAAAGAGCCTCCACATATAGAGCTTATGAAGAAATTGGAGCTCGTCGATTATGAACCCGGAAGCGACCCAGGAAATCTGCGCTTTTATCCAAAGGGCAAGCTCATAAAGGGCAGCTTGGAGGAGTGGGTTACAAATGTTTGTTTGGACTTCGGCGCGCATGAGGTGGAAACGCCAATAATGCTCGACATGGAGCAACCACAGCTGAAAAAATACCTCCATAGGTTCCCCGCAAGGCAGTATATAGTCCTAAGCGAAAAGAAACGCCTCTTCCTGCGCTTTGCCGCTTGCTTTGGGCAGTTCCTCATAGCCCACGACGCTAACATAAGCTACAAAAACCTGCCATTGAAAATATTCGAGATGACCCGCTATTCATTTAGGAGAGAGCAGAGAGGTGAATTAGCAGGGCTTAAAAGGCTGAGAGCCTTTACGATGCCCGACATGCACACCTTCGCCAGAGATGTTGAGCAGGCGAAAGTTGAATACAAGAGGCAATGGGAGAAGAGCGTCGATATTGTAAAGGCATTGGATTTGTGGGGGCAAAGCGAAATCGGCTTCCGCATAACAAAAGACTTCTACGAAAAACACAAGGAATGGCTTCACGAAGTGTTTGGCTATGCTGGCAAACCCGTTTTGGTGGAGATGTGGAACAAGCGCTTCACATACTTCTCACTGAAATTCGAGATTAACTTTATAGACGCCATGGAGAAAGCGACAGCATTATCGACAGTGCAGATAGATGTTGAAAATGCAGAGCGTTTTGGCATAACATATACTGACGAGAATGGCGAGAAAAAACACCCACTCATATTGCACGCGAGCCTAAGTGGAGCCATAGAGAGGGTTATGTATGCTCTGCTGGAGAAAGCCGCTCTTGATATGCAGAAGGGAAAGAAGGGCAGCTTCCCATTATGGTTGGCGCCAACGCAAGTAAGAATAATCCCTGCAAGCTCGGATTATCTAAACAAGGCAAATGAGCTGGCTGACAAATTAGAGAGCGCAGGTATAAGGGTTGATGTAGATGATAGAGAAGAAAGTGTCAATAAGAGGATTATGCTAGCCGAGAAAGAATGGGTGCCCTACATAATGGTATATGGTGAAAAGGAAGAAGGAAAAGAAAAACTGCCTGTAAGGCTTAGGGACGAAGGGAAAACAAATGAATACAGCTTGGAAGAGTTAATTGGCGAGATAACAAAGAAATGTGAGGGCTTCCCATTGAAGAAGCGCACATACCCACGCTTATTGAGCAAGAGGCCAATATTCAGGGGGTAATGTGCTTTTCCTTAAAGAGAAAACAACTTCTATTTTTTTATCTATAAAAAAGGCGTCGAGCCCCCTCCATATATCAGAGATAGCTAGACGGTCTGGGGCGAGTTATTTATACACAACAAGAACATTGAAGAGATGGGAAGAGTTGGGTTTGGTTAAAATGGAAGGTGCTGGAAAAAAGAAAAGAGTCGTCCTAACAGATAAAGGCTTGGATATATCAAAAATAATATCGGACTTAAATCAAAAAGAAGAAAAAATAATGGCTGTGCATAAACTGCTAAATAGGGAGTGATTACAATGTCAAGCCATTCTTCCCAATAGTGAAAGGATACACATCCAGGGAGTGGCTCTTCCCTCTTACTTTCATGACACGCAAGTATCTGGAAGCGGTTGTATCTTCGAATAGAAAGTCGAGGTGTATCCAATTGTCTGTAAACGCCTCGATTCCCCATTTAGTAGAGGGCATCTCATGAGGTATAAAGTTGGGTGAATCAGATATCAAAAATGTCGATGTTCCCCAATTTCGCATCCTCTCAACAATTGTTGAAAAGAGCTTGAGCCTTTCGCCATCCTTAGATGTTGATATAGCGAGGGGGAGGACAGAATCTATAACAACTCTGCCTATATCATACTTGTGAATTATTTCCTTTATAGGGTCTGTTGGAGCCACGAATTGGCCTATTTCATGGGAAGGATAATCCAAGAGCGTTATTGTGCCTAACTCGAGGTATTCTTCAACATTCCACTGATAACCAGAAAGGCTTAGTAAAATGTCATTCTTCGTCGGCTCCATGGCTATGAAGAGGCCACGCTCGCCTAATTTAACGCCATTTACAAGGATTTGTGTAGCTAAAGTAGTCTTGCCCACACCAGTAGGCCCACTTATAAGCGTAACAGAGCTTTCAGGCAATCCACCGCCCAAAGCACCATCCAACTTTCTAATGTTTGTTTTCATCATTCTCATCCCCTCCCTTTAAGAGGTTCTTACCTACTTCAGAATGTGCCTTTAAAGCCTTTTCTATTTGAGCCCTTTCCTCTGGCGAAAGAGCATGGACATACAACTTTCTCTTCATGTCAAAAAGCACTTCTGAGTAAAATAGAGCTATCTCCTCTAAATCGTGCTTCGTAAGCTCCACTTTATCAGGTTTTATTATTTCAATGGCCGTTGGCGTATAAGCGCCGACAAATCTATAAAAGGATGGAACACTATCGAAGGCAATCACAGACATTATGAAAGTTATATACATATCTTCTTCTTTCTTCGTGGATTCTATTTGAGAAACAGCCATAGCAACGCCTTCAACCTGGGAGAGGCCTTTGATGAAGCCAGTTGCTAGATTTTTTGTTCCTTCCTCAGTTTTGCCATGAACATCGAAGTACATTTTAACGAGCATGCCACCATTTTTTACTATCTCATCCGCCTTCTCCATAAGAGGATTATCTGCCATGTGCCTAATAGGATATATCCTTTAAAAAAACTATGCGTATATGTTGGGCTATGAAAATAAAGGATGCTTCTTCTTTTGATGATTATATTAACAATTTGGAGGCTATTGGTTTCCAAAGCACTCAAATAGGGAGGGCAGCGAATGTATTGAAGGATATGATGGAATCAGAGGCTGTCAATTATCTGGCGTTTACAGCCAACATAGTGGCATCAGGTATGCGAGGCTTGTTGGCAAAGCTTGTGAAGAGCGATATGTTTAATGTAGTCATCACCACAGGTGGAGCCATAGAACATGATGTCATGAAAACATTTACAGATTACCAATTAATAGATTTTGCATCGAACGACGCCGAGCTTCACAGAGAGGACATGAATAGAATAGGGAATGTTGGGGTGAAGAGCGAGAGCTATATTCTATTGGAGAAAGTATGCAAGGAAATCTTTCAAAGGTTGATGGAAAAGGGTGCGACCAGCCCCTCAGAAATTAGTAGAGCCATGGGCGAATATATAGAGAAGAATGGCAGTGAAGAAGCAAAAGAAAAATCCTTTTTGTATTGGGCGCTGAAGAATAATGTTAAGGTATATTCGCCGGGTATAACCGATTCTGCGATAGGCTTGCAGGCTTATTTCTTTAAACAGGAACACAGGGAGTTTGCAATAGATGTGACAGGAGACATGAAAGAACTTGCAGATATAACTTTAAACGCCGATAAAACGGGTGCGCTTATATTAGGTGGAGGGATAAGCAAACACCACACGATAGGGGTAAATCTAATAAGAGGTGGGCTGGATTATGCAGTCTATATAAGCACGGCAACAGAATTCGACGGCTCCTTAAGTGGAGCAAGAAGTAGTGAAGCGATAAGCTGGGGGAAAATAAAGGAAAAAGCTAGACACATCGATGTTCATTTGGAGGCTAGTGTAGCTCTGCCACTATTGATGAAGAAAGCGGGGCTTATATGAGAGAAGAGCTCCTCAAAAAAATAAGCGCAGATGCCAAAAGGGTTAAACAAGCTATAGAGGAGATGAAGGAGCCATTAATTATACATCACTATGATGCAGATGGGATAAGCGCCGGCGTGATTGTGGAGGAAGGCGTTAAGGCTATGGGGAAAAACCCACGAATTAAAATGTATGAGGGATTCTCTGATGAGGATGCTGAAAAACTCAAAGACGAAGAGTTGATATTAGTCGATTTAGGTTCGCACAGCATAGCCCTCAACGATGTTAAGAAAGCAGTAATTATCGACCACCATCAAATAAAAGAAGGGCTCGAGGTGCCTTCGGTAAATCCCTGGTTGTATGGCTTAGACGGAACAAAGGAAGCGAGCTCTTCTACAATGGCATGGATGGTCTTCAATATAAGAGAGGAGCTTGCACTTGTCGGTGCTGCCGGCGACATACAGACACCTTTCACAGGTATAAACAGGTATGTGCTTGAAGAAAGCGGGGCTTATGATATCAAGAGGGATTTAACATTATATGGAAGAACAAAACCCATTACGCAATTCCTTATGAGCATATATGAACCCTACATAAAAGGACTAACGCAGAATGCGGGTGAGGTTAGGCGGCTCTTGAAGCGCTTGGGCGTAAAGTTTAAGGATGAGATGACGAAGAAGGAGAAAAGTTACGCTCAACTCAACGACGATGAAAAACTCCTTATACGGAGCGAGCTTGTGAAGATATTAGCTTATGTGGATGATTTAGATGAAATTGAGGCTGTCGTTGGTGAGGTGTATCTTATAAAAGACAAATATAAAGTGCCGAAGAGGGACTTAAGAGAGTTTGCCACACTGCTTAATGCTTGTGGGAGGTATAATTTAGAAGATGTGGGAAGAGGGATAGCCAGAGGTGAAGCGGCCGCCGTCAAAAGAGGAGAGAAATTATTGGAGCAGCACAGCGCAAATATACGGAGGGCTTTAACCATAAGCAGGGCTCTTATAGAAGAGAGAGAAGGGTACTTATTTGTGGATGGAAGGGGACGAATAGACCCATCGATTATAGGCATCGTTTGCAGCGCCCTTCAGAGAACAGAAGGACTGCCTGTTATAGGTATAGCAAAGAGGAGGGATATGGTTAAGATAAGCATGCGCATTGGAGATGGTGAAGTGAATGCTGGAAAATTGATGGCGAAATTAGGGGAAAAATACAAAGGTGATGGCGGAGGTCATGTAAAGGCTGCCGGCGCAGAGATAAAGGACGAATATGTGGATGCTTTCCTAAAAGATGTTGAAGCTGTCTTAAAGAAGAGTTTTATAAAGGTTAGCCCTTTATAGGATATGGGAACGCTCACCTTAAAGGGTAAAGCAGGATTCAAGAATAAGAAAAGGGCTTGGGAATCACGAACCGTTATGAATGAAATTTTATTGGATAAAAGTTATGATGAGATAGATACAGGAAGGGTTGTCGAATCCATACAGAGTGGTGAGTTAAGGAGGGAGCTCGCGAACGATTTGATTGGCACTCTATCTGCGCTGCTGAAGATAATAAGGGTAAGCAGAAGAGAGGAATTCGTAGAGAAAATGTATGAAGAGCTCATGAAAAACGAGGCTTTGTTAGTCGAGAAAATGGATATGAAAATTGTCGCCGTGTTCCTACACGATATAGCGACAAGCCTCAATTGGCTCCCACGAATGAAAGAGCTATTTTTAGATGAAGCTGAAAATCTAGATAAAGGAGAGAAATTAGAGCGGGCTCGAGGGGATTCGAACCCCTGACCCCCCGGTTAAGAGCCGGGTGCTCTAACCAGGCTGAGCTACGAGCCCTTCTCCCATCTATTTCCGAGAAACTTTTTTAAAGGGCCATTAAAAGAAAGGGAGGAAAAGCCTTAAAAATCGTTGCCGCAGAAATATAAAGGAGGTGAGATAATGACGAAGAAAAAACCAAGAATAGACCCCTTTTTCGAAATTTTTGAACAGATGAGAAGAGAAATGGAGGATATGATGAGAGGCTTCATGAGCTTCGACGATGATATTTTTGAAGAACTGTCGAAGAATAAAGGCAAAAGCAAGGTTTATGGCGTTCATATTACTGTAGGACCAGATGGCAAGCCCATCGTAAAAGAGTTTGGGAATGTGCCCAGGAAAACAGTGGAAACTATAAACGAAGAGTCGGATGAAGACAAGTTGGAGATGGCGGAAGCAAGAGAACCTCTTGTAGAAACGCATAAAGATGGTGACGAACTTGTAATTGTCGCAGAAGTGCCGGGTGTAAGAAAAGAGGATATCAATTTGGAGTTAGTGGAGGATGATGTTTTAGAGATAAAGGCAGATACAGAGAAGCACAAATATTACAAAAAGCTGAAGCTTCCTGCTGAAGTGGATGATAAAAGCATTAAAGCGAGTTATAAGAATGGCATACTCGAAGTAAGGGTAAAAATAAGGAAAGAGAAGAAGGCTAAAAGGAAGAAGCACATAAAAGTAGAGTGATTAAGTGAAGTATATCCGCTCGCCCATCGTCTCTGTGTTAGGCCATGTCGACCATGGCAAGACAAAGATACTCGATAGAATAAGGGGAAGCAATGTTGTTGAGAAGGAGCCTGGCAGAATAACTCAAATGGTCGGTGCGAGTTTGATAAAAAGAGAAACTATTGAAAAACTGGGCGGCGAGATAAGGGATGTCCTTAAATTCGAGCTACATATCCCGGGCCTGCTCTTCATAGATACGCCTGGGCATGAGGTTTTTACCAGCCTGAGAGAGCGTGGAGGGAGTATAGCGGATATTGCGATATTAGTGGTAGACATCATGCAAGGCATACAGCCGCAAACGATAGAGAGTATCGAGCTATTGAAGGAATATAAAACACCATTTGTCGTGGCTGCCAATAAAATTGATTTATTGGATGGATGGAAGGAAACGAAACGGAACAGCGTTCTTTTGGCTATGAAAGAGCAAAGGCAGGATGTCCAGCAGAAGCTTGATGAAAAGATTTACGAGCTCATGGGGCAACTGTCAGAGTATGGCTTCAATAGCGAATTATTCACTAGAGTAAGGGATTTCACAAAAGAGATAAGCATAGTGCCTGTATCGGCTATGACAGGAGAGGGCATATCAGAGCTTCTCCTATTAGTAGCGGGGCTAAGCGAAAAGTACTTGAAGGATAAATTGTACATAGGTGAGAGCGAAAAACCACAAGGGACTGTCATGGAAGTGAAAGAAGAAAGGGGCTTGGGAATCACTGTTGACGCTTTACTGTACGACGGTGTCTTGAAGGAAGGTGATAAAGTATATTTCATGACAAAAGAAAAGGTTGTTGAGAGAAGAGTGCGCGCCATCTTAATACCAAATGTTTCAAGCAACAACCCAAAAGAGAAATATAAGCGCGTCAAGAATGTCGCTGCTGCCGCTGGTGTGAAAATAGCAGCCCCAAATTTAGAAGGTGTTTTAGCAGGCTCACCCTTCGGAGGAGAGAAGAAGGAATTAGAAGCTGAATTAAAGAGCCTTATATTTACAAAAGAAGGGAGCGAGGGAGTTGTAGCAAAAGCAGATTCACTAGGTAGTGCAGAAGCGCTTGTGCGTTTGTTGGAGAGGGAAAAAATACCTGTATCTAGGTTGGAAATAGGCCATGTAACAAAGGAAGATATCATGTTCGCTTCTACAATGAAGGAGGCAAAACACAGGGTTATTTTGGCGTTCAATTTGACACCCTCGAGAGAGATGATTGAAGAGAGTAAAAAATTAGGTGTAAAGATTATAGCGTCAGATATCATATATAAATTGCCAGAGAATTATGATGAATATGTAAAGGAACTTGGACAGGCGCTCACTGAGAAGATGTTAGAGAGGATTCCGGCTCCTGCGAAAATAGAAGCGCTGCCAGGTTTCTTTTTTAGGCTGAGCAAGCCCGCTGTATTTGGCGTTCGCGTATTAAAAGGAACGCTTAGAAGCGGTGTATATCTGATGGGTGAGGATGGCGAAGTTATAGGGCAAATAAAGAGCATACAAGAAGATAAACAAAGCATTAGAAGCGCTGAAGAGGGGAAGGAAGTGGCGATAAGTGTGGAAGGGGCTATTCTTAAAAAAGATATTAATGAAGGCGACACACTCTATGTCTATTTAAACAAAAATGAAATTGAAGCCTGGAAGAAGAGCGGGCTTTTGGATGAAGAGAATCAAGAACTATTAAAAGAAATTGAAAAAATAACAACTAAATACCGTTTAAATAAAGCCCGTGGGCGATGATAAAGTAGCCAGCGCCGGAGAGCCCGACGCTGGCAAGGTAGCCAGTCCCCCCACCCTAAAATAGAGTGGCACCCTTTTATAGGCCAAGGGCATTTATAAAGTTATGCCTAACAGTTTTAAAAGGTTGTGGTTTGAGTATGTAAAGAACGCCATAGATAGGCATTGATTTTTAAAACCCTCTTTGTAAAAATAAGCATGGCCAAAAAAATAATTGGGGAAGAGCTCATAAAAGCCCATCCCTATGAGAGAAAGGCTGCAGGAGATAAAATGCCATTGATGCTTGCAGAGGGACTACCAGAAATCCAAGCTGTGAAGACCGTGAGGTTTAAAGATAAAGTAAGTGGCAGCGCTAAGATATATAAAATGTCCAAGGAGTAGATTTATAAAGCGTTGGGCAGTATATACGGCAGTGGGTGGTATTAAATGTACAGAGTAGTAACTGTAAAAGAAAAATTGCGTGTTCCTCCGTCGCTGTTTAGACGGGAGAAAAATGAGGCTGTGAAAGAGGTTGTTGCGGAGGAATATGTTCAAAAAGTCGATAAGAATTTAGGTTATATACTTGCTGTAGTGGATGCCAAGACAAAGGGAAAAGGATTTGTGGCACCCGGCGACCCCAATGTTTATTATGACACTGAATATAGCTTATTGACATTCACGCTCGATGTGAATGAAGTGGTTGTAGGTGTGATAAGGGATGTTATAGAGTTCGGAGCCTTTGTGAATATAGGGCCCTTTGAAGCTTTACTCCACATATCCCAAATTGGAAGGGAAAAGTTCAGCTTCGACAAGAAGAGCAAGGTCTTAGCCAACAGAGATAAAAGCAAAGTATTGAAAAAAGGTGATGTTATCATAGCTAAGGTCTCAACGGTTAGTATGAAGGGAACTGCGAGTGAAGTTAAGATAGGTTTGACTATGAGAGATTCAGGTCTTGGCAAGATGGAGTGGCTAACTGCTAAAGACGAAAAGAAAGGATCTTCTAAGAAAGGAGGGAAGAAGAAATGAAAGCCTGCAAGCAATGTAAAGCCCTTGTTAAAAATTCAAACAAATGCCCTGTGTGTGGCAGTGAGGATTTAACAGAGAAATGGTATGGGCTTGTTGTCATACTCAATCCCGAGAAGAGCGAGCTCGCTAAGCTTCTTAATATAAATGTAGCTGGCGAGTACGCATTACAGCTAGAGTGAGGTGTTCATATGGGAAGAGGAAGCGAACCTTATGTAACTTGCGAAAAATGCAAAAGAGTAGTGCCGAGGAGCAAAGCAGTAGAAGTAATAAAAGGACAGAGATATGACTTAGGAGAACAAAAGGATGTCGTCATGGATTTGACGGGAAAAGTAGTTTATTACTGCATAAGCTGCGCTAAACACTTGAAGATTTTTGAGAAGAAGAAAAGACAAGCGGCCAGAAGGCGTGAGAGGAAGGGGGGGTTATGAAGACCCTTCTCCTCAGCTTACTTTTGATTACTTCTTTTTTCGCAGCGACAGTTGAGATTATTAAGCCATTGGGAACGCATGTGGAGGACAATGGCACGATTTATATCGGAAAAATAGGTCCAGGACAGCCAGTAGCAATAGACATCCTTAAACGCGTAGAAGGATATAGCAAAAAGGGATATGGAAATTATGATAGGGCCTTTGTAACAGAAATCCCAGAAGGATGGATGAGCAAAGATTCTAAGCTCTTTGATAATCCAATGGAGGTCGTCGTTACTGCGCCTGAAAATGCTAGTGAAGGGAATTATAGCTTTAAAATAAGCCTGTATGATTGGGAGCACATCGAGGCTCTTCCTAACTTTACAATAAATGCCATAGTGAGCGTAACAGAAGATATATTCTCCGCAGATGTGCCAAAGAGCGTTTATGTTGTGGGGCCTAAACAGCCAGCCCGTGTTAGGGTCTTCGTGTTCAACAAGGGAAATATTGGAAGCGTCTTCATTGTAAAAATGAAACTGCCAGACAAAGAGGAAGTTAAGGAGGTTTTTGTTCCTGCCGGGCACAGCGCACACATCATTTTCGAAACAGAATTCGAGGATGAGAATGTTTATGACGGTTACATAGAGGTGGAGCCCGAGTACTGCCCACGCTTGAAGAAGCTTTATCCTCTGCACTTCACAGTCGTCGGCAGTTTTCTTGGAGATTTGCAGGCTAGCGGAAGAGGCATTCTCCTCCTCTTCGTCCCCTTCCAGCCTATTTATGACTTGGCGTATTTGGTTGGGGTAGGGGTTGGTGGAGGGTGAAGGAGAAGGAATGGGAGGGTGTTTTCTGGCCTTGCATCTCTATAACTAAATTGTATGAGAGGCTGTGGGGGGTTGATGAGAGTGGATCACCCAACACCGCAATACTAACAGTAGATCAGGGAAATTTAAAAAAGGTGAGGGGCAATATGATATCATGGAGTGGATCAGAAGAGCAATAAACACCTTTGTAGTTGCAAACAGAGTAGCCTCAAAGAAGAGGGACTTAATATTACTGCTTATTACAATGGTCAAGATGGGGATTAGAGGAAGAAAGTGCAGAGAGATTGACGAAATCAAGATTCACTTAAAAAATGGGATTGTCCTACCTATATGCGGAAAAGGAATCTCTTTATTCACAATTAGTTATACAACGCCCAAAAAACTGCTCAGCCTCTCCAGAGTAAATAAAGTCAAAGATGGGTATGAATATATATTTCTCCATCGAGGATTAAAATACGTCACAGATAATCCAGGGACATGGCTCGCTGAAAATTTGCATGATGATTACATTTTACCTATATCAAATTACATAACAAAAAAAGATCCCCTCATAGTAGATGTTGGAGGTTATAAAGGAGATACTTTAGTATTATTCAAAGCACTATGGGCAAAGAGCAAACTGATAATATATGAACCCCTCAAGGAGAACACTTCATACATAAAAAGAAATATTGATATGAATCACTTAGAAAAAATGGTCGTCCTAAATAAGGGAGTATGCGATAGAAATGGAGAAAAAATAGTCTATACAGAGGCTCCAAAAGGGGATCCTAGTTTTGGCAGAATAAAAAACAACCATAATATTACTACTTACCTTATAAAGTGTACGACGTTCAGAGAAGTGCTTAGAGTTAAGCCAGATGTCGTTAAAATCGACTGTGAAGGTTGCGAACAATACTTGCTTAATGAGAAAGTGAAAGACCTAAGAAAGGCTCAAATATACATAATGGAAATTCATGATAAAAGGTTGAATGAAAAGATAGTAAGAAAACTCATGGAAGCAGGATATACCCCACACTTTCTCAAGAAGACGCGTGGAGGAGATCATATGTGGCTATTTACCAAAAATTAAAATCTTCTAACTATAATATCCCCTCAATAATATCCACAATCCTCTTCGTGTTATTAGTATCGATAAAGGAGTAGTAAATTTCACGTAGGATCTTCCTTTTTTCTTTCCATATATCTTGTTTCAAGACTTTCTCAATAGCAAGTAGAAGATTCCCTTCTCTTACAATAGGGCCCCCAAGCCAACTTTCTAGAGGCTCTAGAGCAAACCCCACTTGGGAAGTATACTCTTCTAGGTCAGGGACATAGTGAAGGAGAGGTCTATCCAACACCCACCACTGAAGGGCGAGAGAGGAGTAGTCTGTAATTAGGACATTACTTACCATCATAAGATCATAAATGCTGAGGCCGTAAGATTTCAAATCTTTGTCCCAGATAAGAAAGATGTGTGGAAAGCCTTCCAAAGAAAAAAACTCTTTAGGTATGTTCCTGTGAAGCTTTACGATGAAGCAAGTATTTCCCAAATCCTCCACTTCACAGACCTGAGATACAAAACTTTTCACAACCTTTTCCAGTATTCCAGAGGATTTTCGCCATGTAGGAACGTATAATATTACATTTTCACAGTCTTTCAAACCCAGCTTTTTCATCAGCTCTTTTTTAGTTACCTCATCCATAACACTATTTCCTAAAAGATAATCAACATAAGGCCTCCCAGTTATTTTAACTTTATTTATAGGTAGGCCATACTCATATGCTATTATAATTTGGGTAAGTGGTGATTCACATATATGGTAGTTCATTAGTCTCGCCTGATAGATGTCGGCTAGTTTTTTCAGAGAGGTGGGTTTTCTTTCTAAATTACCAGTAGCCTTGAAAGGACATCCATGATCAATATATATCCACTTTTGGCCAAGTGGCTTGAACTTAAAGTGAAAGTGAGTGTGTACAACAACCTTCGCCTTAATTATCTTGAAGACATCATCATCCTTGTCAACATTATACATTTCTACAGGGATATTCCTCCTCTTTAGTTCGAGAAAAATTAACTTTACATTTGGAAAGTTTTCTTCTCCAACTAATAAGACACCTCTTTTTGGAAGAATACTACCAATAATAGCAGCTATGAGCATCCTAAACCACAATCCTAGCTTATTTATTCTCTCAAGGAACCAGTGAATATCTGAATTCATAACGACAATAGAACAGTAAAGATTTATAAAATCAGGCCATTGTAATCTACTTATGATTGGTTATATCCTTGCAGGAGGGGCAGGAAGAAGAATGGGAGCAATACCTAAATACTTGCTCCCTGTGATGGAAAAACCCTTTATTGAATGGCACAGCACCTTTATGAAAAAGGTGTGCGAAAGATGGTACATAGGTATAGATAAGCAGTGGATTAAATTCATTCATTATCCTAACCATGTTATTGAGGTCAATACCTCTGATAGATACACTAAATATGGGCCCACTCTCAAAGAGTTACTCTTCACCACCACCCCAAAGACTTCGATCATATGGGTTATGGGGGATCATTATATTGACTATCACAGTTCTTTTTTTGAATCCCTCTCCTGGTCATTTTCAGAGGACTTTGTGATATTTATAGATTCAAAGCCCCCCATAGCAGGACCCTCCGCACATAGTATGTTCCTTTTTGATGAGGAGGGAAACGTTAGCGCATATGGAAAAAATTTAGAAAAGTGGTCAGCATTAGATACTGGACTATTCTACGCTGGGCCTAAATTAATAAATTTTATCAAAAAGCTAGATGGAGATTTTGATACTAGAGACATTCTGAATGTGGCCATAAAAGAAAGTCTAATTATAAGATATATAGACTTTGCAGGAAAGGTATTGTGGTTCGGAGCAAACACTCCCGAGGAATATGTGAGGGGATTATCAAAACTCCTCTTTAATATTTCTAATTATCCCTCTCGCCACGGATGAACGCTTCTACAGCAGCTGCAGCTTCAGCATCGCTCATCTGCTGGGGAGGATGCTTCATAAGATAGGCGCTGGCGGAATAGATAGGCCCTCCTATACCCCTATCCAAGGCTAGTTGGGCTAAGCGAATAGCCTCTATACTTGTGCCTCCGCTGTTTGCTTTGTCATCTACATCCAAGCGAAGCTCCATATTGAAAGGCACGTCTGCAAACATCCTGCCTTCTATGCGGATATATGCTATTTTCTCATTTCCTAAGAAAGGGACATAATCGCTCGGACCTATATGAATATCTCTAGCATCCAATATCTCCTTCATTTGACTTTGGACAGCTTCTGTTTTGCTTATTTTTTTACTCTTTAGACGAGATCTCTCTAACATGTTTGCAAAATCAGTATTACCGCCAAAATTTAATTGATAGGTTCTATCTATAACAGCACCTCTCTTTGTCACGAGCCATGTGAGAATCCTATGTACTATAGTCGCACCAACCTGACTTTTTATATCATCTCCTATGATAGGCAAACCTTTATCCTTGAATTTACTAGCCCACACAGGATCAGAAGCTATAAATGTTGGGATATTGTTAACAAAAGCTGCCCCACTCTCCAAAGCAACTTCCGCCCAAAATTTACTAGCCTTCTCACTACCCACAGGTAAATAATTTACAATAATATTAGCACCACTAGCCTTTATTTCATCTACAATTAGAGTTTTTACCTCATCCAAGGGTTTACCATTGAAAGCATCCACAGGTTGGAACATCTCCTTAACATAAGAACCAACACCATCTAATACAGGGGATGGCCTCACTTCTACATCTAATCCTTCTACTTCCTTCACCCATTTAACCATATTAGGCTCACTATATATAGCATTTCTTAAAGGTTTACCCACCTTATATTTTCCTACATCATAAGCGGCTACCCACTCTATATCATAAATGGAATAACCCTCTATAACATCATGCATTAAACCAATTTTCTCTGCTTCAGGATGTTCTTTATAGTATTGAATGCCTTCCACTAATCCTGCAAAACAATTCCCTACACCAATAACAGCCGCTTTAATTTTCTTTGCCATAACCTCACCTAAAGAGTCACTCGCAATCTAAGCTATTGTCACATAAACAATTAAAAAGCATATCGGTTAAGAGATGCTATAGGAACATTCTAATAACTATAAATACAAAAAATAAAAACTAAAATCCCACACAAAAAACACCGAAATGGGATACTTATATATCAACATAGATTTAAACGCTCGCCATTGAAGATATAGCTAGAAAAAGGCTAACTAGGTGATACAACAAACGGCTAAAAACATTCCTTAGAGAGTTGTGTTGCTTAATCATCTCATCATCTAAGAAGCAATCATTTTTTAACCCTTTTATTTATTATTGATTTGTGTCAAAACTTCTCCTCATCACACAGTACTTCCCTCCCGACATAGGCGGAGCAACCACGAGAGTTTATACATTTTTCAGAGAATTAAAGGAGAAGGGCAAGGTCATACTCACACCATATAGGAGCCCACAGAATAAAAGGTTTTTTATCGTCAATTCCAAAATATTTAGCTACCTTTTTCCACTTTACCAACAACCTTACCAGATAGTACATCTAACTAGGAAAACTAATATACTCTAAACTTCCTATATGCCACCATATATGCCAAAGCAAGTACATAAGTAATAAGTTCAGAGTCTCTAATTCAATAGTCCATCAAAGAAGTCTGATAAAGCTCCAATAGAACCCTTAATTTATTTGGGATCCTATCCAACAAGCCCTATGGAGAACCCATTAGAACATCAATCCTACCTTATTACCTTAAAATACGAATGAGAGAGTCCACATAAAAGCGTAGATTACCAATGTTAACACGACGATACTTTCCAAGAATGTACAGAGTATAAATTGAGACAAAAAAGGAGAAAAGGAGGATAAAGGGAATAAGAAGAATCGCTAACAAAAAGAGAAAGAGAGTCCGAGCTTTCCTTTTTACATTCACTCTATACAAATAGAAGGTGAAGGGCCTTCCAAAGAGAAGATTCGAAGCAAGGAGGATATTCGAAATGAGAACCTTCTGTACAGGAGAGTGTGAAAAATGCGCCCTTTCTCTCACTCTCTCAATTTCTATCAAATCATCCCCACTTTCAAACCTAGGAGGCTTTTTAAGAGTAAAGAGCGCTTTAATGAAGGTGAGAAAGTCCGACTTGTAAAACACGACGCTATGGAAAATATTGTAGGACAAGAGGAGAACAGCACGGACAAAGAAGTAAATCTTTTTAATAATACTCCCTACATCTAAAGCCCTCGCTAAGTACATCCTCCAACAACCCAACACATAACTGAGATGTTTATTTCTATAGACTACTCTCTCGAAAACTGTCTGGTTATTGAGTGGATGGTCCACCACAAGAGCAGTATTAATCTTAAACAATGCCTTTTCCTTCAGCCGAAAAATGATGTCTAAATCCTCGCATGCACCCAAAAAGAAGGGATTATAGAATCCAACAGACTCGAATATATCTGTGCATATACAACCAAATTGGTTTATATTTCCCACCACTAAATCATTGAAAGTCAAATTTTCTTTTGACAGTCTCCTAGGAATGCATATACCCTGCCCCTCACATGTCTTTAACGCTCTCTCTAAGAAATCTCTACTCAGCATAACGGCATCAACATCCGCAATAAACAGATACTTGTACCTCTCCAAGTAGGCATAGAGGCTACCGACGAAGAAGGCAACAGAAACGCCGAGGGGGCAACGCTCTTCTAAGACGACCACTTGCACTTCAGAAGGCAAATCCTCTAAGGGGATAGCAAGGTCATTTCTCTTCACAATGATAAGGTCATAATCGTTGAACGTCTGCTCCTTGAGGCTTTTAACAAACTGGGACCAAAACTTTAAGTCCCCCAAAGGAGTAAAGAGAGCCACCTTCCGCTTTTCCTTGCGTGTATCCATTTCCTTCCTAACTAAGTGGGAAAGCAGCATATCCTTAACCTTTTCCAGTGAAGCCTTCACTTATCTCACCCACAAAGGTATCGACCTCGTCCCAAGTGCTAAACTCCATATCACAGAGTCTCTTCAACTTTTCAGTAGAAACTTCCAACTTCACTATCTTTTCCCCCTCACTGTTCAACTGAATACCATAACGCTTAGCCACCTCCCCAAGCACCACAGGATCTCTTGCAGCTACATTAACCACTTCATTCACCACCCCTTTCTTTATAAGACAGGAGATAACCGTTCCCACAGAGTAAGTGCGGATAAAGGGGAGGTGAGACCTCGATGAAAGAAAGAGCTTTTTTAGATAAAAGATGTCATAGATAGGCCCCTTCCACATATTCTCTCCTACCATCCCAGCTAAACGCAATATGAGCCATCGCCGAGTGTACCTCCTAACAATCAGCTCAGAAAGATACTTGGAAGCCCCATATTGGGAAAGTTGCTCTAAGAAGATAAGTTGCTCCTCACTAGTACTTTCCTTCCTCTTCTCTGGATAGACTTCAACAGAAGAAATATGAACAAAAAGACTATAGTCCAGCTTCTTCATAAAATCCACAACGCTGCACACATTCCGGCGAAGATCTTCAGGAGGATCCTTCTCCGCCAATCTCTTGTCTGAGCTCCCATTAGCATTAATTACTACATCAAAATAACCTATATGGTCCTTAGTAAAATCCTTGTGTGTAAGGGAAACGAGTTCAAACTCCTTCTCCAATACCCTCCGCACGCCAGAGCCCACAAAACCTCCAGCCCCTATGAGAGCGACCCTCATGGTTCCACATGCTCCAAAAACCACTTATACGTGAGCTCTAACCCTTTTCTCAGACCAACGTGAGGCTCAAAGCCCAGCACATTTCTCATACGACTTACATCGAAGATCTTAACCATGTGCCCATCAGGTTTGGATGTGTCCCACACAACCTCACCTTCAAAGCCGACAACCTCTTTTATAATTTCCACCAACTCCTTTATAGAAATACCTCTCCCTGAGGAGATATTTATGGGCAAGTCTCCGTCATAATCTAGACCCTTCATCAATGCCCTAGCCACATCACCCACATAGATAAAATCTCTTGTAGGTTTACCAGTCCCCCACACTATTACACTATTTTTTCCCTGCATCTTAGCTTCATGAAACCTTCGGATGAGAGCGGGAATCACATGAGAGTGTAAAGGATGAAAGTTATCATGAGGTCCATAAGCATTGCCAGGAACGAAAGCCACCCATTTAACACCATACTGCCTCCTATAAGCTAAGAGTTGGAGGTAACTAGTAGCTTTAGCAATGGAATAAAACATAGCATTCTCATCAGGCTTTCCTTCGAAGAGATACTCCTCCTTTATAGGGTTGGGGACATTCTTCCCATAAGAGCAACCACAGAAGGTGTAGATGAGCTTCTCTACTCCATACCTCCTAGCTGCTTCCAGAAAATTGGTGTTTATAGCGAGGTTGGTATAAATAAAGTCTGCGGGATAAGTTTTGTTAGCTAGAATACCGCCTACCTTAGCAGCGAGATGATACACTACATCAGGATCAGCCTCTCTCAGCAGATCCTCGGCATCTGACATCTTGGTTAAGTCATACTTCTCCTTCCCTACAGTCACTACATCCCATCCCTTCTCCTTTAGGAGAGGGACCAAGTTAGAGCCAATGAAACCCATGCCTCCAGTAATAAGCACCCTCATCTTTACCCCTCAATAGTTCCTAAACCTATAGTCTCTTAAAGCAATATATCCTCTAACCAATTCCTCAATACCGTCATCTAAGGAGTAGTTAAACTTAAAACCGGTGGAAAGAATCTTCTCGTTAGAGATGATGTAGTTTCTCTTATCAAGATCCTCCGTGAAATCATCGAAGATGATCTTGAAATCAACCTTCTCCTTGATCTTCAGGGCAAGCTCCTCCTTAGAGATGTTATAGTCAGGATGCCCCACATTGTATATGTTGTTCTTCATCCGCTCCCAATTACGCATAGTCCAGAGAAAGGCATTGGCCGCATCTCTCAGATGGAGGAAATTTCGCTTAAACTTCCTCTCATAGATAACCAAAACACCCTCATTGACGGCCTTATAAACAAAGTTGTTCACTAAAAGATCCGTTCTCATTCTAGGAGAGAAACCAAAGAGCGTGGCAAATCTAAAGCACACGCAGTTGCCTGCTTCTCGCAAACTTCTCTCAGCAGCAACCTTACTCTTCGCATACGTAGAAATAGGGTAAAGCTCATCTTCTTCGGTGTAGAGGCGCTTACTCTCAGTTACACCATAGCCACTGTTCGTGCTAGGGAAGATGATCTTAGCATCTCCTTGATACTTTATAATTGTATTAATAGCTCCTTTATTCACCATCCATGTCAACTCAGGCTTCAACTCTGAGGATGGAAAGCCCACTATGGCTGCAAGAGGAATAATAAAATCGAAGCGCTCCTTTCCCAGCAAATCTTTCATAAACTTCTCGTTGGTTACATCACCATAGATAAACCTAAAATTCCTCTTATGGAATAGATTGAAGTGAGGTGTTTGAAAGTACATGAGGTTGTCCAGAGCCCACACTTCATAACCCTGTGAAACCAGCAGCTCTGTAATAATACTGCCTAAATATCCAGCACTACCCGTTATTAAGACTTTATCTCCAGCCATTTTATCATCCTGCTTAGAGTTGGGAATTTGTCGAAAATGTTTAAATGTTTATGCCTAGCAGCACTCTAATCAAACCTTTCCCTTAATATGTTTGAAGAGGAAGCAGTATAGTTTATAGTATGATCATAACTCTACTTTCCAGAAGGAATTAAAATCCTCTCCCTCAAAAACCCTCATGAACATCATCAAAGAGTATATAGAAGTAGCCCAGAGGTGTAGTGAAGAATGCCAACGTTTTATAGAAGCAGCGGCTCAAAAGATAACTGAGACCCTACAGAAGGGCAAGAAAGTGCTTATATGTGGAAATGGTGGAAGTGCAGCAGATGCCCAGCACTTCGCCGCTGAGCTCCAGGGCAAATTCCTCCTCAATAGAAAACCTCTGGCAGCCATCGCACTGACTACTAATACATCTACTCTAACAGCAATAGGCAACGACTTTGGCTTTGAGGAGGTCTTCGAGAGGCAGGTGGAAGGCCTAGGCCAAGAAGGCGACATCCTAGTAGGTCTCTCCACATCCGGCAACTCAGAAAACGTGATAAAAGCTATGAAGAGGGCTAAAGAGAAAGGCCTACACAGCATAGCCTTCCTAGGCAGAGATGGCGGGAAGATGAAGGGTGTGGCAGACATAGAAATCATCATCCCCTCAGAAAAGACATACCTCATCCAAGAATTCCATGAGATCCTCTATCACAGAATATGCAAACGAGTAGAAGAATCGATTTTTAAAGAGTCATGAGAATAATAGTTATATGGATCTACTCATTCTTGCAGGGGGATTGGGAACTCGATTAGGCGATCTAACGAAGAACATACCAAAGCCTCTCATATCTGTAAATGAGAAGCCTTTCATAGATTATGTGATAAAGGTTAATGGAGAATTTTTCGAGAGGATCTTCCTATCTATAGGTTACAAAAAGGAGTTATTTTATGATAGAGCTTGGCCTTCGAAAATAAGATTTATAGAAGAAAACGAACCTCTAGGGACAGGAGGTGCTATAATAAATGCACTTCCGAAGCTAAGCGACACCTTTGTAGTGGCAAATGGGGACACGATGATTTACCCTTACCATATAGAAAGGTTTTTGGAAGAATGTAAACTTAACTGCATTTATATTGTAGAGGAAGAAGCATCTGAAAAAGGCACCATTGAATTGGATGGGGAGCAAGTAGCTGCTTTTAAAGAAAAAAAAGAATCTGGAAGAAAATGGGTATATGCTGGTGTCGCCATGTTAAACAGGGACTCATTAGAAGGTTTTTTAGACGCCCCTACACCACTCTCATTAGAAAAAACAATATTCCCAAAACTAGCAGAAAAAGAGCAACTCTACGCTTTTAAATCAAAGGGTACAATATATGATATTGGGACTTATAAGGGTTTAGACTCTTTTAAGAGGTGGGTGTATGATCATAAAAAAGGATGAGATAATCAAAGCAAGAGCTCCCTGCAGGATAGGTTTGGCGGGAGGAGGTACAGACATACCTGAATTCTTTAGAGATTATGGTGGAACTGTACTAAACATTGGCATTAATGTCTACTCCTATGTAAGTATAAAGAAAATTGATGAGCCAAAAACCCGCATTATCTCTGATGATTGGGGTATTGTTAGAGATATTAAAGACCTTACATTAGAATTTGATATGAATATGGAGAATAATGTTGATATTGTTAAAGGCGCAATGAAAGTAACTGGGGTAAATCCACAAGAGGGCTTAGAGATACATATACATACAACTGCTAAAAGGAATTCGGGTTTGGCAGGTTCATCGGCTTTAGCTGCGGCTCTTCTTGCAGCTTTTTACGAGCTAAAAGGAGCCTATTTGATTAAAGAAAAGTTATATCGAGAAGTTTATCACCTTGAAAGGACACTGTTGAGGAGATATGGTGGATACCAAGACCAAATCGCCGCTACATATGGAGGTCTGAATTACATCACTTTCGGATATGATGGAAAAGAAGATATAATTGTGAATTATCCCTTATTTCTTCAAAAAGAGTTAAGGGCAGAACTTCACTCAAGCCTTCTCTTATTTGAGACGCCAGTATTCAGGAAGGAGTTTGCACATAAAATAGAGGAAAAGAAGATGAAAGAAAGCACAAGTTCAGAAGACAAAATAAAAGCATTGAATTTGATAAAAGGAAAAGCAATAGAGATGAAAGATGCTCTTCAAGAAGGAGATATGAGAAAATTAGGTGAGCTTCTCCATGAAAGTTGGATGGCTAAGCGCTCTTTGCCATATGTGGCTAATGAGCAAATAGATGAATTATATAAAGCTGGGATGGATGCTGGAGCATATGGTGGAAAATTGTCTGGTGCTGGTGGTGGTGGTTTTATTTTTTACATAGTTCCCACAAATAGGCGCAGACATGTTATTGATGTCCTTGAAGAGAAAGGAGCAAAATATGTAAATTTTGAGTTTGACTGGGAAGGTGTAATGACGTGGAGGATTACAGAAAAACCAAGAATCTAATATACCTTTGCCAGAAATTTCCTTCACCCACGAGAGGTGATGGAAAAAGAATTCTCCAACATCTTGAGATGTTTAGCGAGTGGTTTAACATTACTCTGGTAACATTTACTGAGCCTGAGAAAGAGCTCGACTTAAAACTCGTGAAACAATTTACAGGGAATATCTTAATTTTAAGAGGTAGCCACAAATATAAGAAGGCAAAAGATGCGATCAGACGGAAGGATATTTTAGCAACAATTAAACTGCTGCCTGATATATTATGGAGTATATTAAGAGGTATTCCTCCTGAAGTAGATTATTATGTTAACACATCTGAAATAGGACAACTTAAAAAGAAGTTTAGTGGTGAAGATGTTGATTTGTTATTTGTAAATGTTAGTAGAGTAGCAGAAGTAGGGAAGGAAATAAGAGCAAACTTAAAAATTTTAGATTATACTGATGCAATTTCTCTTAACCTTAACACGGAATGTAAGGTTGAGAAAAATCTTTTGTGGAAAGTAGGTTATTGTTTAGAGAGCATCCTAATGAACCAGTATGAGCATAATGTAATTAAATATTATGACAAAGCAGTTTTTATTTCAAAAAGAGATGCACAGTACGCTTTAGGGAGCAATATCAACAGTAAAGTCAGCATAATCCCAAATTACATTAAAGAAATTTCACTTCTCCCTAAGTTGGGAAAGGACATCATATTTCTTGGAAGAATGGATTATCCCCCTAATGTGGATGGTGTTATATGGTTCTCTAAGAAGATAATGCCTGTTTTAAGGGAAAAATGCGAAGATAATATCAAGTTTTATATTGTTGGTGCTTCTCCTTTAGAAGCGGTAAAAAAACTTCATAATGGGAAGGATATTATAGTAACAGGGTATGTGAAGGACATAGATAAATATTTTAAGAAGGCTGCAGTAAGCGTCGCACCTATCCGGTTTGGAGCGGGTATCCAAAATAAAGTTTTAGAAAGTTTAGCGAGAGGGATACCTATTGTTGCAACGCCAATCGTAGCAGAACCTTTTCCTTTTGATTTGCCTACTGCTGCAAATCCAGAAGAGTTTGTAAAGCTTGTGTGCCAACTCCATAAAAAATATGCTGGTGGTCCAGGAGATTCATCTCTTGCAAAGCTTGTTTGGAATTATTACAAAAAAGAGGTTGTGAGAAAAAAATGGATAAGTATATTACTAAAAAAGAGTCTAAGAGATTAGAGAAGGTATAATAAAAATTACTAGTAAGATATAAACAGTCAATAAAACACACGACTAACTTTTTAACCCTTTTCCTTCCAGAGAAATCGTGGAGATATACAAAATAGCGGATGAGCTTCGAGAGGCTGAAAAAGCCATGGAGGAAAACATACAAAAATACTTAGAGGGCTTGAAGAAAAAAGAGGAATTGGAATTACATAAATATAAGCAAGCTCATGTCATAAAATTAGAGAATATAAACAAAGAATTAAGAGAGAAATATGATAGGATGCTCTCAAAAACTAAGAAAAAGGTTGAAGCTGAGTTAAAGAGGAAAAAACGAGCCAGCTTAAAAAAAGCAAGAGAGAGTTTAGAGGAGATGTTGAAGGAGCTGGGATAATGATTGTCGGCGACGCTAGCAAATTAAAGGCCCTATTAAAAGAACGAGAAAAGGCTGCAATTAAAGGAATAAGAGAGAAGCATGAAAGCAGGTTGAAAGATGCAAAAAAGGATATAGAAGACATATACCGAAGGAAAATAGAAGGTGTCAAAAACATGTACAAAGTAAAGGAACAAGCTGCTAAACAGCATCTGATGGAGACATACCTCCACAAACGGATGTACGAGGAATATGAAACCTTCTTAAACGAAATAAAAATAAGCATTGAAAAATGGGTCAAGGATAAAACAGGTGACGCAAACTACGCTAAAACAAACTTAAAAAGAGCCTATGAGCTCCTCGGAGATATAGAAGAGGTTATATGCAGCGAAGATTTCTTTGGAGAAGCATTTGCTAGCTCTTCATTATCGGTCACGCGAGTTTATGGAGAAGGCGTTCTCATATTCAAAAGAGGTAAAAAAATATTTGACGCTTCGCCAAAGCACCTAGCAGAGGTCTTTGAAGATGAGATAACGAGGGAAGTAATGGATGTGGTAAAATGGGATATATAACTGGTATTGAGGGATATATTTTAACAGTCAAAGATATCGACGCACATCTTTATGATTTAGTTAGAATAGGAGATGAGGGCATCGGCGAAGTTATATCTATAGAAGGAAGGACTTATTTTATTCAAGTCTTCACGCCTGTTCAAGGCTTATCTGTTGGAGAGAAAGTCGAGGGGCTAGGAGAACCTTTAACTATCCAATTAGGGCCTCATTTAGCAGGACATTTCTTCGATGGATTAGGAGCAAATTTAGAACTCCAGCCCTTTTACAAACCAACTCTTAAGGCTAAGATAACAAAAAGAATTGAGTTTATTCCAAAGGTGAAGAAAGGCAGAAAAATAAACAAAGGCGCAGTTATAGGGGAAGCTGTCTTAAAAATGGGCAAAGAAGAAAAGCACATTCCTGTGCTAGCACCACCAAATGTTTTTGGCAAGGTAATAGATATAAAAGGCGGAAAATACAAAATAGATGAACCTGTGGCTGAAATCGGCGTGTTCAAGGTAGCAATGTCCCACCGTTGGCCTATACGAAAGGCAAGACCATATGTAAAACATGCGTGGGGCAACAATATCCTGCTCACAGGACAGCGCATTATAGACGCATTCCTGCCCGTATTAAAGGGCGGAACGCTCATAATACCCGGCGGCTTCGGCTGCGGCAAAACGGTATTCCAGCACAACTTTGCAAAGTTTGCAGATGCCCAAAAGAAAGTATTTGTAGGGTGTGGTGAGAGGGGAAATGAAATGGCAGATTTTATAGAACAAATGAAGAACGGCGGCGAGCTCTTGGACGCAACGATATTGACAAATACAAGTAACATGCCATTGGTCGCTAGAGAGGGCAGTGTCTATGCAGGAGTTACGATAGCAGAATACTATCGAGATATGGGGTACAGTGTCTTATTGATGATTGACAGTTTAAGCCGATGGGCAGAAGCTATTCGTGAAGTTGCGGGTATCATGAAGACACTGCCGGCAGAGGCTGGTTACCCACCTTACTTACAAGCAAGGATGGAAGAATTCTTCAGTAGAGCCGGCTGTGTAAAAACGCTGAATGGAAAAGAAGGCTGTTTGACAATAAGCTCATCAGTTTCTCCACCAAGTGGAGACTTCAGTGAGCCTGTAACTCAATATGCTGCGGCTATAGTGGATAACGCTATATTCCTAAACACAGAATTGGCGTACGCCAAGATTTATCCAGCTGTCGATATGGAAATAAGTTTCTCAAAGCACAAAAATCAATTAGCCAATTATTGGGACACCATTGATAAAGGAACGGCAAAGGCATTACAGCAACTAGAGTACATAATACATAAAGGCATGGAAGTGGAAAAAATAGAGAGGATAGTCGGGGCCGACGCTCTTTCAACAGAGCATAAAATAACCCTGCGCGTATTCAGATTACTGAGAAATGCTGTGCTCATACAAAACGCCTTCCATCCCATAGATAGATACACAGAACCAAAAAAGCTCGCCGCCATGATAAATATAATAAACCTGTATTATTCCTACTTAATAAATTTATTCAGCAAGGAACACACTTTATCCTTCAAGGAAGATATTGAGGAAGATATGGAAAACCTCGGAACAATGGAAACAGACAAATGCCTATCAAAGGTCAAAGAATTAAGGGGGCGTTTAGGTTATGTTTGATTGGAGAAAAGCCATAGCGTACGAGAGTCTAACAAGTATAAAAGACCCTGTCGTCGTAGCCAAAGGATTAAATGCCAATTATGGTGATGTCGTAGTAGTAGAGCTTCAAGAAGGTAGAAGAAGAGGACAAGTCATAGGCATCCATGAAGATATTTATTACATACAGGTGTTTGAGGGCACAGAAGGTATGAGCGAAGAGGCGAGAATAAGAAACACCTTCAAGCCAATAACTATAGAAGTAAGCGAGCTCATGTTAGGCAGAGTCTTAAGTGGGCTTGGAGAGCCAAAAGATGGGAAGCCACCCATAAAAGCAGGAAAGGAAAAGGACATCAACGGTTTAATTTTAAGCCCCTATTATAGAGAGGTGCCCCACGAACTGATTGAAACAGGTATAACCTCTATAGATTTGCTAAATACACTCGTCAAAGGACAAAAAATAGCGATGTTCGCCTCTCCAGGTTTAGCTGTCCTAGAATTACAGATGCAGATATTAGAGCAAAGTATACTGAATAGCAGTAAAAATTTTGCTGTTGTATTCGCAGGTATAGGTTTATCCCACGACGAAGAGCATTATATCTTCGAACAGATAGAGAACTCAGGTATAGGCGAGAGAAGTATCTTATTCCTCAATTCAGATAAAGACCCATCAATGGAAGCCTTGCTTACACCGCGCATAGCATTAACAGCCGCTGAATATCTAGCCCACGAGAGAGGCTACGATGTCCTCGTGCTCATGGGAGATATAACCAATTACGCAAATGTTTTGAGAAATCTTGCATCGCAGAAAGGAGAACTCACAGTTAGAGAGGGATATCCCTCTTATTTATTTACGGACCTCGCTTCCATATATGAACGATGTGGAACATTGCAAGGCAGAAAGGGAAGTATAACTCAAATGCCATTCCTAACGATGCCTAACGACGACATAACACACCCAGTACCAGACACAACCGGCTACATATCCGAGGGACAATATATACTCACGAGAGATATGCTCAATAAAGGCGTAAATCCTCCGATGGATATACTTAATTCACTCTCTAGAATGATGCATTTTGCGGTTACATTAGAGCAGGATAAGGTATCAAAACAGGTATATCACACATATGCAGAGGGCAAGAAATTCCAAGACATAGCCAATATGATAGGCATGGATGTTTTAGACGAGCAAGCAAAGAAATTCGTCAGAATAAAAGAAGAGATGGATGAGAGTCTATTAAGTCAAGGCAAAGATGAGAACAGAACATTAAAGCAGAGCATCGCCATAGCAAAGGAGATTCTCAAAAAGGCTGCATAGCGGGAAGCAAGTATATTGCGATGTATATGGTAAGGTGTAGAGAATATGAGTTTATTTAAAAACCTGCTCAATGCACTGAGCACTTTCACTTATTTTTGCTCAATAGAGTGAGCACTTGACATATTTCCTATAGCTTTGAGCTGGAGAGATGCCCAGAAAGGTGTAGCTTTTTATAGATAACCCCACAAATGTAAAGAGAGCCCCCGTGGTTCAGCTTGGATAGAATGTGGGACTGCGGATCCCATGGCCCGGGTTCGAATCCCGGCGGGGGCATTTTCGGTGAAGAGATGAATGGAAAGAACAGCTTGCCTTCTTACATAAAAAAGCGCGTCAGAAGCGTCCTATATAAATTAAAGAAAGAAAGGATGCCCGATTATATAACCATAGCGATGAGTGGAGGCAAAGATTCATTGGCAGCTGCATACTTCTTAAAAGATTTTGAGGGTGTGTTTGGATATACGCTGGAGGCATTCTTTATTGATTTAGGCATTGAAGGGTTCAGTAGTGAGAGCAAAGAGGTTGTAAAAGAAGCAACAGAAAAGCTGGGCATAAAACTCCACATTATAAAGCCAGAAAAATCCCTGCCTCAAATAATAGAAGAAAATTGGGAAAAGATAAAAATGGGCCAAATAAAAATATGTGCAACTTGCGGCCTAATAAAGCGCTACATCATGAATAAATTCTGCTGGGAAAATTATGGAGAAAAGGGAGTAATAGCCACAGGGCATAATTTAGATGACGAATTGGCATTCATGGTTAGTAATATATATGGGCAGAATGTAGGCTATGGATTCAAAGGAAGTGTTGCACTAGGCAACAGCAAAGAAAAACTGTGCTCAAAAATAAAGCCCTTGGCCAAAGTAAGAGAGGCTAAATTAGAGGCATTCAAAGATGTTTTGCTAAAAAAGGGCTTTCGCACAACAACCAAAGAATGTCTTCTAAAAGACGGCAACACGCAAACAAAACACAAGGCCTTTATACATGCTATAGAAGAAATAAGCAAAAAATTTAAGACAAATAATTTTGCCACAGCAACCCTCCATTACATTGAAAAAGCACATAAAAATAAGGAAAAGGATGTTAGCTGGAGAAAAACCTGTAAGATATGCCACTATCCAACATCATCAAAGGACGGCATATGCTCTTATTGTAAGCTCATGCGTCGATGATGAGTTAATCAAATTTCTTGATACCTCTCCACCATGGGCCTTCATATACCAATGCTTTTTCTGTAAGCTCTTTTGAAATATCTAAGAGCAAAGCACGGCGAGCGTTGATAACCCATTCCATAGCCCTCTTATTTCCTCTTTTATAATAGAAAAGCGCTTGAAAGATAAGGTCTAGAAGGTCAGCATCTTTTACAACCTTAGCCTCTATAGATGCATCTTCATTTTTAGCAGAGTTATATTCTTCAAGCAAAGCCTTAAACTCCTCCAACTCAGGAACACCATTCAGTATATCATCCATTGCCGCTTCTTCATCCTTCTTCAAATAACGATTCCAAACTTTATTGATGTCGCCAGTTCTAGATTCCGGCATATCATGAACTATCGCCATAAGAGCGCATCTATCAGGGTTTGCACCAACTTTTTTAGCTAAATAATATGCTATAATGGCAGCACGCCAGCTGTGGTCTGCTATACTATCCCCATCTTTTTCGCCGATAAAAACCCAACCGCTACGCTGAAACTCCTTCAAAGAGCCCAGCTCAAAAAACAACCTTACTGCTTCGTCCATTTTCCTACCTCCTTTAAAAAGCGTGTAAACACAGGTGAGGGCTTCTCGAACTTCGCCGTAAATTCAGGATGCGCCTGCAATCCAATACCGAACCCCCATTTCTGCCTATCATACTCAACGGCCTCTACAAGACCCTTATGATAAGCAGAGACGATTAAGCCCTGCTCTTCTAATTTACCCACATAGGTTGGATTTACTTCATATCTATGCCTGTGCCTCTCGACAGCTTCTCTTCCCTCATAAATTTCAGAGAGTATCGTGCCGGGTTTAACTTCCATTTCATAATCGCCCAAACGGAGCGTGCCTCCCATCTGCTTAACACCTTCCTGCTCGGGTTGAAGGATTATTACAGGGTCGGCGCATTTGCCAAGCTCCTCGCTACACGCATCTAAACCAAGAACATTCCTGGCATATTCAACAACCATGAGCTGCATACCAAAGCATATTCCCAAATAAGGGATATGATTCTTTCGGGCGTATTCTATAGCTTTTATTTTGCCCTCTACCCCTCTATTACCAAAACCACCAGGCACAATTATACCGTCAGCATCATGTAAAGGAGAAGTATCTCTCTCAACATTTTCTGCTTCAACATACTTTATCCTTATGTTGAAAGGCACTTCTGTAGATGATATGTGGAGAGCTTCTCTAAGCGAGGCATAGCTATCGATCTGCTTAGTGTATTTTCCAACAATGGCAATTGTCTTTGTCTCTTGTCTCTCCTCCAAAGCCCTCAATCTATCAGCCCATTTGCTTAAATCAGCACTCTTCTCAGGAAGAGAAAAATAATTCTGTATGGCCTTCCATAGGCCTTCTGCCTCTAAGCGAAGAGGCAGCTCATAGACAGTTTTAAGCTCTGTATCGTTGAAAACATGCTCAACATTGCAGTAAGTCCTCAACTTTTCCCTGACTGTTGCATCTATAGGCTTATCAGAGCGCGTGATTATTATATTTGGTTGTATGCCCATCCCCAACAGCATCTTCGAGGCGTGTTGAGTGGGCTTCGTTTTGAGCTCGCCATATAAATCAGGTAAATAAGTCAATTGAATGAATAAAACCTCCTCTTCAAGCGAGAGCTGCCTCATAGCTTCTATGAAATAACTATTCTCTATGTCGCCGACAGTTCCTCCCACCTCTATTAAAACAAAATCAGCATTCAAATCCTTGGCATAATCCTTAACATATGTTTTTATGTAGTCAGTTACATGAGGAACGAACTGAACATCCCTGCCAAGATAATCTCCCTTTCGCTCTTTCTCGATGATGCGCTGGAATATCTTTCCACCAGTGAGCGAAGCGCGCTTATTTAAATTCAATCCCAAGAAACGCTCATATGTGCCAAAATCCATATCTACCTCAGTCCCGTCGGCAAGAACAAAAACCTCTCCATGCCTAAATGGGTTCATCGTCCCGCAATCAACATTTAAATAGCCATCAAACTTTATCGGCGCTACAGAGAAACCGCGAGCTTGAAGAACCTTGCCTATAGAAGCAGAGAGTATACCTTTCCCTAACCCAGACATTATCGAACCTAATACAACTATAAAACGAGGCATGTTTAGCTATAATAGGAAATATTTAAAGCATTAAAGGTTATTTCAAAAGCTTGGTTATAAAATCCTCCTCCCTTATATTTATCCGTCGGAGTCTTTCTTCACCTTCGTTATCATAGACCATAATGTTGTAGGCGGCTATAAAACGCGCCAGGAGTATATATAAATCAGCTAAATAGAGAGAATCCACCGCTGTTCCATATTCATCCAACGGCCTTGCTAAATAGACTGAAATAATCTCCTCTAAAACATCGTGGTCTCTTCTACATATAGGAAATGTGTTGCCTTCAAAATTATGATTCAGTATTAGATTCTTGGCCTTCAGTTCCTCCTTATGCTGCTTGGCAAAATGTTTAAGGGCCGAACGGGGAATAATATGGTGTGTCGTTAAATCGAAACGGCTGCCACATATAGGACAAAGGGATTTTTTAGACCCCCTTGCAGAAGAGGCAAGTTTCTCATAAAACTCGGGACTAGCGCCGCCATTAAACATTAGATAACGCCCGCCACCACGCTCGGCTTTAAATTTTATAAGATGCGTGTTATCAAGACCATTGCTTTTGAGCTCATTCAGAACACGATTGAGATTGCTTTTTAAGGCCCGAATATGTCCTATGTGATCAAGACCATTCAACACATCAAAATACAAATTGGAGACAAAATATGATTTCAGGCCAAGATAAATGGAAAGCTTCTCTCCCCTATAATGCTGTTGATAAAAAGAGCCATAAAAAGATACTTGCGGTTCAAATTTCCTAAGAAATGTAAGATATTTGGGTGAAGCATTCTTATCCAAGAGCGGAAAGACGACTTTCCACTTGGCGATTACCTCATCCCTCAATGCCATATAGTATATTGGCAGTAATCGTTTTAAATCGAGCTGTAGGTGGTTAAAAAATGTTTTGATTATTGCACTCTTGCATTGCGATATCTCAAGCATGGAGAGAACATACAATCGGCTTTTAAAGATTTCGGAGAAGATACATAAAGCTCAAAAGTGGGTGTTATTATGATATTAAATATAGGCACAAAAGAAGGTAAAACAGCTAAAATAGAATTAGCCAAAGAGAAAGAGGCAGCGATTATCGGAAAGAAGATAGGCGACGAAGTAGAAGGCAACGAGATTGGCTTCGGCGGATATGTCTTCAAACTGACAGGTGGAAGCGACGCCAGCGGTTTCCCTATGAGAGAAGGTGTCCATGGAACAAAAAAGGCGGCTCTTCTCTTAAAAGGTGGAGTGGGTTACAACCCAAAGAGAAAAGGCGAGATGCAGCGCAAAACGATACGAGGGGAAGTTTACAGTGAAGACATAGTGCAGGTCAATATGGTTGTAGTCAAAGAGGGCCCAGAGCCCCTCGTGAAAGAAGAGAAGAATGACGAGGAAAAGAAAGAGTGAAACCTTGGCTAATAGAAAGCAGCATGCTGAAAAAGTTGTCGTTGGTTTATTAGGCCATGTCGATCATGGTAAAACTACTTTAACGAAGGCGCTAACAGGCAAATGGACAGACACATACAAAGAAGAGCTCGTTAGAGGCATCAGTATAAAATTAGGTTATGCGGATTTAGGCATTTACAAGTGTGATAATACATACAGCACAGACGGAAAATGTGGTGGTAAAGGAAAGGGAGAGCTCATTAAGATTGTCTCTTTTTTAGATGCGCCAGGACACGAATCCCTTATGGCAACAGCAATCTCTGCTTCAGCTGTCATAGACGGGGCTCTTTTCTTGATAGCAGCTAATGAACCTTGCCCTCAAGAACAGACAAAGGAGCATTTCATGGTCTTGGAAAAATTGGGCATAAAAAATATCGTGATTGTCCAAACAAAAGTTGATTTGGTAAGCAAAGAAAAAGCCAAGCAGCATTATCAGCAAATAAAGGATTTTGTTAAGGGGACTTTCGCCGAGAATGCACCAATTATTCCCATATCCGGGACACACGCTATAAACATAGAACGCGTCATAGAGGCGCTTGTAGAAGAAATTCATCCTCGAGAAGATGTTAATAGAGATGGCGACCCACTCTTTTATGTCCTAAGGAGCTTCGACATAAATAAGCCTGGCACCCCTATTGAAAAACTCAAAGGCGGAGTTCTGGGAGGTGTGGTTGCAAGAGGTAGTTTTAAAGAAGGCGACAAGATAGAGATAAGCCCTGGATTGGCCATAGATAAAGAGATGAAGCCCATAAAAACAGAAATAGCAAGCATACACACATATGAGGGAAAAACAAAGGAAGCCTCACCAGGAGGAACCGTCGCCATAGGCACATATTTAGACCCGACATACACAAAAGGCGATAAATTAGTTGGAAATATAGTCACACTTGAAGGGAAGGCCCCGCCAATCCTAAAGGAGTTAAAGGTTGAATTTGAGCTTATAAAGAGAGAGGATATAGATAATCCACCATTCAAAGACCATGAAGTTCTCCTATTAAATGTAGGTCCATCAACAACCGCCGGTGTAATAACCGAATTCAAAAAGAACCACATCTCAATTTCGCTGAAAAAACCAGTAGCAGCTGAAAAGGGCACGGCTGTAGCAATTCTCCGTCGATTGGGGCAGAGATGGAGATTAGGGGCTATGGGAAAGGTTGCTTAAACATTCGACCCTTGTTCTCAAGAAACTATTCGAAGAAATAATAGGAAGTTATTTAAAGGTTTAATATAAAAGAGCATTGTGGTTAGCGAATAC
>JALWQW010000024.1 GCA_026982895.1 Microcaldota archaeon
GATAAGGAGGAGTGAAGAAGAGAGATTGGAAACTGCTGTAAGAGTAGGCACAGCCATTTTAACAGACGGCGTCCTCGTTGCACCAACAGAGGGAATCTCGGCAGTGAGAATAAAAGAGGATATTGGAATGAAATATGTGTCTATTTCATATGCAGGGCCAATAAGGAGCGCTGGTGGAACGGTTGCAGCATTAACAGTTCTTCTAGCGGATGTCGCACGACGAGAACTTAACATTCCTGCTTTCAAACCTGATGAAGAAGAAATAGAGAGAATTGTCGAGGAGATTGGTATCTATCATAATAGGGTAGCGAGGTTGCAGTACTACCCAAAAGATGAAAATCACATAAGAGAGGTATTGAAAAACAGTCCTGTCTGTATAGAAGGAGACCCAACAGATAAAGTAGAGGTATCTGTTCATAGAAATCATCCCCGTGTAAAGACAAATAGAATTCGTGGAGGGGTTGCGTTAGTTATATGTGAAGGGCTTCTTCAAAAGGCTGCTAAGGTATATAAATTCGCTAAAAAGCTTGGCTTGGATGAATGGCTCTTCATAAAAGAATTAGCTCCTGTAAAGAGCACAGATGTAAAGGCAGATGTTTATTTAGGGGGGCTGGTCGTCGGTAGGCCTGTTTTAGCGTATCCTGCTACAAAAGGCGGGTTTAGGGTAAGATATGGAAGGACATTCACAACAGGCATTATGAGCAAGGCAATACATCCAGCAGTGATGGAATTGACGGACCACTTTATCGTCTATGGAACGCAGTTGAAGGTGGAGAGGCCTGGAAAGGGTATGGTTGCCACAACATGTGATGAAATAGACGGGCCAATTGTAAAATTGAAGGATGGCAGCGTCAGAAAAGTTCGCTCAAGAGAAGAAGCTATTAAGATAAAGGATGATGTCAAAGAAATTATCCACTTGGGAGATATACTCATAGCCGTCGGCGACTTCATAAAAAGCAACAGCAACCTTTTGCCGCCTGGATATGTTGAGGAAATTTGGCGAGCTGAGGTTAAGCATAGGGGTGTGGAGGTGAATGAACCCAAAAGCGTCGGAGAGGCTTTTAGGTTAAGCAGAGAAAAGTCCCTCCCTCTTCATCCGTCAGCTCTGCTCTATTGGACAGAACTCAACAAAGAACAGTTAAAGGAGCTTTACTTTTATGTTAAAGGAAAGGGACCAGAACCTTTCAAATTAGAGGTTAAAGAAGAAAAACGCTACTTAGAATTGCTAGGGGTTGAACATGGAGTTGTCGACGGAGAAATAATCATCGAAGAGCCATATAGTATTATCCTCTATGAGATGTTAGGTAAGTACAGTGAAGAAGAATTTGAGAAAGCGTTTGAAGGCGAAAATGTCTTGGATACATTAAGAAAATTGACTGGCTTGGATATAAGAGATAAGGGCGGCACATATATTGGAGCAAGAATGGCGAGGCCAGAAAAGGCGAAAATGCGGGCAATGGCAGGAAAGAGTACAGCGTTGTTTCCAACAGGCGAAACAGTGAGGAGCCTAACAAAAATATACAATAAAAAGAAGGCAACATCGAGGAATGGAGATATAGAAGCAGATATACAGCTCTACAAATGTCCTAAATGTGGGGAGAAAGTGCCCTATGCTATCTGCCCATACTGCGAGGTTGAAACAGTAGCGCTGCCATTGACAAAAGGCAAAAAAGAAACATTCGATTTCGTCAAGCTCTTCGACAAGATGCGCGAGAAGATAGGGTTGAGCGGCGATGTTGTTGGAGTAAAAGGACTGGTTAGTGATAAAAAAATTGCTGAAAGGTTGGAGAAGGGCTTTTTGAGGACCAAATATAAAATTACACCCTTTAAAGATGGAACAATACGGTTTGATGCTACTGATGTGCCTCTCACACACTTTTATGCAAATGACATAGGCATTCCAATAGAAAAGCTAAGAGAGCTCGGCTACACGCACGATGTCTATGGAAAGCCCTTGGAGAACGGCGAGCAGATAGTGGAACTATTCCCCCAAGATATACTGGTAAGTGAAGAATTTGTTGACGATATAGTGAATACTGCAAAATATGTTGATGAACTCCTAGAAAAACTCTACGGCATGCCGCCCTATTACAATGTGGGAAGGAAAGAGGATTTAGTCGGCAAACTTATAATAGGACTTAGCCCACATACATCGGCAGGAAATATAGGCAGGATTATAGGGTTCACAAAAGCTCGCGTCGGCTATGCGCATCCTTACTTCCACACAGCAAAGCGCCGCAACACAGACGGTGATGAAGACGGCATAATGCTTCTTATGGATGGTCTATTAAACTTCTCTCGCGCTTATTTGGGAACGAGGCGCGGCGGCACGATGGATGCACCAATCGTCTTAAATGTTATAATAAATCCAGAAGAAGTCGATGATGAAGTCCATGTGATGGATATTACATGGGGATATCCATGGGAGTTTTATGAAAAAGCCTATGAGATGGCTTCTCCTAGCTCCGTCAAAATAGAACTAGTCGGCGACAGGCTAGGCAAGGATGAACAGTATAGGGGTTTGGGCTTCACTCACAGCGGAGCTAGACTGCAAGATGGCCCTACAGAAACTGCTTATAGCCAATTGAAGAGCGTGCCCGAGAAAGCAGAGGTGGAAGTCAAGATGATGAAAAAGATTCGCGCCGTTGATTTAAAGGATGCTGTTGAAAGAATCATATTGAGCCATCTTATTCCCGATATGTACGGCAACCTAAGAAACTTTGCAAGGCAGGAGTTCAGATGTACAAAATGCAATGAAAAATATAGGCGCGTGCCGCTGAAGGGGAAATGCTTGAAATGTGGCCACGATCTAACCCTGACAATACATAAAGGCGGTATAGAGAAATACATCGATGTAGCTCTCGGTTTAGCCAAAGAACATGGCTTATCTCATTATCTCATCCATCGCATAGAGCTCGTTAGGGATGAAGTCAACAATATATTCGAAGACGAGCATATAAAGCAAAGGGGCATATCTGACTTTTTTACACAAGGTTGAATTGCCACAATTAGGCTTTAAAAAAAAGCGGCTCATAATAAAGTGTGGATAGTCTCAAATTCAAAAAGGCATTTGATAAATTCTTCACCAATATATACAATAAAGAGATAAGGAGAGTTTTAGTTAGATATCCCGAAGAGAAAAGCCTTTACATAGATTGGAAAGAGGTTGAGAAATTCGACAGGGATGTAGCTGATGCAATATTAGACTATCCAGACAACGCCATAAAAGGAGCCAAAGAAGCCCTTGACGATTTGAAATTGACGGCATTGGGCGGTAAGCCATTCAAACCAAATATCCGCTTCTCGAATATACCCAACAAAGACCCCCTCATAGAGAGTATAGGCTCTTCATATATAAACAAGCTCTTCGCCTTCAAATCGCTCATAACACGAAGAGGGGCTGCTATGAACAAAGCAAGGGTGGAAGCATATTATTGTCCTGTGTGCAATGAGCACTTCAAGTTCGTCGTAACAAGAGACTTCAAAGCCCCGAGTAAATGTCCTGTGTGTAAAAAGGGATTTTTAAGAGAGGATATAAATAATTCAGAATTCATAGATGTGCAGATGGCAGAAGCGCAGGAAATTCTGGAGAGGGTTCAACCTGGAACTGCTGCTGCTAAAATACTCCTTTATTTAGAAGATGATTTGGTAAATAAGATTATACCTGGCGAAAACATAGAGATAAGTGGCATACTCAGAGTAGAGAAAGATAAGACTCCAAAGAGGAAAGGAAGTTACAGAAAATATATAGAGGTCATAAGCATAAAAAGACTAAAAAAAGACTTTGAGGAGATTGAGATAAGCAAGGAAGAAGAAGAGGAAATTCTAAAATTAGCTAAAAATCCAAGATTAGAAGAGATGCTTTTAGAATCGGTGGCACCGGATATATATGGGTATAGGCAAATAAAATTAGCGATATTACTCCAGCTCTTCGGCGGTACAAAGGACAAAAGAACTAAAAGCGGCTCTAAAATAAGGGATGATATACATATTTTATTGGTAGGAGACCCGGGTATAGCTAAGACGAGGTTCCTTCAGAACTCATGCGCATTAGCCCCTAAAAGCATATATGTAAGCGGTAAGAGTGTGAGCGGCGTCGGTTTGACAGCATCGGCTGAAAAGGATGAGCTATCGGGTAATGAATGGACGCTTAAAGCAGGTGCCCTAGTTCTAGCAAGTGGTGGCATAGCAGCCATCGACGAATTTGACAAGATAAGTGAAGAAGATAGAAGTTCCCTCCATGAGGTTATGGAGAGCGGAACAGTAAGTATAGCAAAGGCAGGCATTGTAACGAGGTTAAAATCAAAGACCGCTATTATATCTGCTGCCAATCCAAAGGCAGGCAGGTTTGAGCGCGACAAAAATATACCAAACCAATTCGCTATACCTCCTTCATTAATGAGTCGTTTTGATTTAATCTTCCCCATACTCGATGAGCTCGATACTAATAAGGATACGAGATTGGCAGATTTTATAATAAGCAGCCATATTGAATCTACAGAGGAGTTCATTGAAGAGGAAAAAAAGGAAGAGAAGAAAGTACCTGTTGCAAGAGACTTTTTACGGAAATACATAGCATATGCTAGAGCAAACGTGCGGCCTCGACTGACGGATGAAGCAGGTGATGTTATAAAGGAGTTTTACTTGGGCTTGAGAAGTAGGGGGCAAGGGACAGGAAGCGTCCCCATAACGCCAAGGTATCTAGAAGGTTTAATAAGGTTGGCTGAGGCACACGCTAAAATGCGTTTAAGTCCAGAAGTAACGGCTGAAGATGCAACAGTCGCTGTAGAGCTCATGAAATATGTTATGGACAAAGTTATGACAGATAAGATGACGGGTATGATGGATATTGATTTAATCACGACAGGAAAAAGCAAAAGCGAAAGAAAGGCATATATTGAGATTGATGAATTAATAAGGAAATTAGATGAAGAGAAAGATGAGGTGTTAGAAGATGAAGTTATAACTGAAGCAGAGGAGATGAACATTCCAAAAGGCGTTACGAAAAAAATAATTGATGAGCTTATTAAGAGTGGCGAAGTTTATAAGCCAAGAGACGGGGTTCTGAAACCGGTGAAATGATGGATTATATAGAAGAGCATTTTATTAGATACGCCGCCGCTACAATACTAGGGTTTTTAGCTGCTATGAGCATAGCCTCTGTTTCCACTCCAACGCAAAGCAATTATGGAGGTAATGAAGCAATAGTATATACAATTTTTATAGGCATAAGCTCCGTGCTCTTAGCCCTACTGATAAAAAAGGGCTTTACACTAATATTGAAGATTATAGAGTTATTGTCTTTGGCGGGATTATCTTGGATTCTCTTTTACAGCTTCACATTCTTACCTGTGGAAAGTGGTGTTGCGGCTGTTGTTGTTGTATTTTTAAGAATAATACTGAAAGATGTGTTTATTCCAGCATCTAGTCTAATCCTATCTGCAGGTTCAATTGTATTTATGGCTGTGGCCTTTCCATTTCCATTTATACTTGTTCTCGCCGTTGGTTTAGCTCTTTATGACTATATTGCTGTATTTATAACAAAACACATGGTTGTTTTAGCAGAGGGGATTGAGAAAGAAAAAACTGCTGCTGTTATCGAGGTTAAAGAAAATGAAGGAGTAATTGGTGGAAAAGGGAAACCAAGAGGCATTCTTATGGGTTTAGGCGATGTAGTTATGCCTGCAACACTATCTACAAGCGTTGGCTTGGCTGATTGGAAGATGGGAGTATTTCTAATCTTGGCCCAATTTGTGGGCTACTGGTTTGTAATATACTTACTTAAAAGAAAGAAAGGCTTCTTGCCTGCTCTACCTCCTATATTATTGCCACAGCTCATAGTGCTCGTCGCATGGTTGTGCAACATAGGTGCATGCCACTTTATTTAATGTGGAAGTTGTATGTTCTAGGGTCACGAGTCTTTTTAAAGTCAGTATAACCTAACTCATCTTTATTGTTTAATATATAATTATAAATGGCGTCTCTACCATACCTGCTCTTAAAGCCAAAGTCCAGCGGTTTTTTATCATTTAATTTTTTAGCGAAGTTAGTATAAGCAGCCTTCGACAGCCACCAATATCTTAAACCGCCATGCCCATCTTCCCTATGGGGTTTTTGGCCTACTGTGTAATTAACAAGAACCTTGGCTGCATCGGCATAATTTACACCATTATGAGTGCCCTTATAAGCGATATGCACTTCATAGTGAGTTTTCCCATTAACATCTCTTTTAACTATATACGGAGCATAGGGATGCTTATTAGATGCTTTAATATTCTCATTCTTATAGAAATAAACATTTGAAGAGTATTTTTTCATGTATGCTTTCAAAAATTCATTTGCCTCCTCTTCTGATTTAAACGATAAAACTCCCTGAGCGCTCTTAAAGTTGGCAACATCATTGAGCAACGAATACTGCCTCTCATATCTTCCTTGCAAATTCTGTTCTTCATCAGTATTTGCTGTTTGTGTTGATTGTGGTTGGCTGGTGGTTGTTGCTGATGTATCTGTCCGCTCGTTGGTAGCATTGGCAGTTAGCAGTTCTCCTGTATCTTGAGTGGTCTGATTTGTATTCTTCACCATCTCTGCTGAAAGCCTTGCCATTCTATAAATCATATATACATAAGAAGTATATTCTATTCTTTCGCTAGAAACAGGGATTTTGTATTTTTCCCATGCTAAATAAAGCTGTTCATGGTATTTCTCCTCAAATTGTTTGAGCGTCAGGTTTTTCGCTGCATCCCCATACAAAAGATTGGCGCCATTCTGTGCTGTGCTTGTAGCTCCTGTGCCTGATACAACTCTTCCTCTTTTAAGATTGCCGAGGGCTATTTCTATAGACTGCTTTACTGTTGGATGGGCCTTCAAAACTTTACTCTTTAGAAGAGACTCTAACCACTCTTGACTTCCTAGTGCATTATCGCCACCACTCTTTAAAAGATCCTTAACCTCGCCTTCGTCAAGTTTAGAAAGGAAATATGTGAGCCAAAGTTTGGCATATTCTTGAGCATCTTTTTCATCTTTGAAATAGGTTTTTAGTTTATCAAATTGTTTTCCAAATTCACTATTATTATCTTTCATATACTTCTCAAAGAATTTCTCAGCATCCTTCCACTTTTGGCTCTTATGGAATTTTTCCTCTACATTTTCCCAATTCACTTTCTTATTATTATCCATCTTTTTCTTATCCTGATCAACCTGTTGCTCTGCCATGCTAAATTTTGATAGGAAGGTTTTTTAATTATCGTGTTGCTTGCGTGTAAATAACAGGCAAGCGGAGGATATTGTCCCGAGATGGGAAGGGAAGTTCTTCTAGCATGACTTTAAGAGTCATGAGTGAGCAGGCTGGATTTCTGAAAACTTCATGCAATGTTTCGAAAGGAACATCTATGAAGCTCTCAAACGTATCCTCCATTCGTAGCGATAAGTCGTTAGTTAAAAGAGAGTTAATGTGGCTCTTTGCCCAAAGGCCGCCGCTCACCTCTACGCCTGCCCAAAGATGAATGAGTCTATAAAGCATTTTGAAGAAATGAATATAATTGTTCTCAAAAGGAGTATATGCGTCGATTATGTATATTTGCTTTATCGACAGGTTGGTTAATAATTTAGAGAGATTGTCTTTAGCCTCATCATGGGCAAATTCATGAAGAGAAAAGGAGTGTATTATAACTTCTGGCTCACCTTCTTCGATTTGTGATATGAAAGAGGGAATGCGAGATAGTGATGCAAATATAGGCAGTACATTCAAATTTTTATCATTAAGCGAGAGGGTATTGAGGCGGGTCTTCAAGGCAGATGTGCCGTCATAAGTTGATGTGTGTGCATATACAATTATGTGTTTTGCCTTTAATTTAGGCAATAACCTGGGTAAAAGAGAGCCACCAGGAGAAGCAACCTCTAAGAGGGAAATCTCGTCCTTATATTTTCGATTCAAAGATTTGGCTAAACGCTCGGCAAATTTATCTTTGGCTCCTGGAACAAGCAGTTTACCGTTAACAAAGGGTGTAGCATGTTGCAACATACACAACAATTATACACCAAAAAATTTAAAAACGCAAATCTTCTAGAATTTTAGAAACTTCGTCGTTTTTTACACGAAGGTAATCACGGATAAAACGAAGAAACGGGATGGTTTTGCCCAACACTATTGTTTTTCCACGAAAGGTGGGCATAAAATTCAGGCGTGTGAGAATCATTTCATCCATTTTATCGGCATTGCGAAGAAAGACTTTGCCTTTAAAATCAGCAGAACAGTCATACCAACCAGCAAAATAAGCAGCCGAATAATCGTTAGCATACTTAAAACGATGTTCTCTAGCTGAGGAGAAGCGTTTGAAGGCATTTTGTATTCTATGGTGAAAGACATATGAATAGTCTTCACCCACAGTCAATTTATTGGGCTCAACATCAGCCACATCCATGAGGAGTTCTGTGAATACCTCCACACATTCCCTTCCAACTACGCCAAAACCCCTCAAATAGGGTTTATGTAGCCACATGCCAAGTAAGTATGCTGTTTTAGGAGTGAAATCCATGGGCATATTATCACTCAGATGTAAGTTTATTCTCCTCTTTATCTTCGAAGGCAAGCTCGTCCTTTTTCTTCCGTTTTTTGGGTGATAAACTTTCAGATTTAACGAATTCCTTCTCCAAATCGCCCAAATGCTCTTTTAAAGAGTAGCCGAAAAGAAGTGTAAAATTAGCCACAAAATTTCTAGCCACCTGCCTTCCGTCGAAGCCCAGTAAATAGAATATACCCTCAAGCTCTTTTATATCTTCTGAACTGAATGATGGCAAATCATTAAGGGTATTAACTATTGCTTTAGATGTCAAAAGCTCCAAGCGTATCATAGCCCTTCTTCCTTCAGGTTTGAGATGTGCTGGGAGGGCTTTGAACGAGCTGATTACCGCTTTTGCGAAGAGTGTAACTCTCGTCCAATCTTTGGTTAGGACGCTCTTCAATATGGCAAGCTCTACCTTATCTAATTTAACGCCCTTCTCAAGTTTATTTATAATCGTCTTCAAAAGCCTGAAAAAATTCATAAGTCTCCCTTCAAGACAGCCACTGCTTTGGAGAAATCGTTTGGCTTTATAGCGACTTCAGTCTTGTCGCCAGTTCTCAAGATGTATACAGAATGAAGGTTTACACCATGCCTATGTAATTTATCAGCCACCTTTGCCAACTCACCAGGACGATTCTCAAGCCTCACGACGATTACATCACTCTCCTCCTTTTTGTCTATGCCCACATCAGAAACATGCTCCATTGCCTTTTTTGTTGTTTCTACATCGTTAGTTATAATATGGAAAACTGCCTTTCCATCAGGAGAGGCGAAAGCAGAAATAGATTCCACATTTACGCCATGATCGCCAAGAGCAGCTGAGATTTTGTACAAGGCACCAGGTTTATTCTCAGTTATGAGGCAAAACTCTTTTGTCGTGTATATATCAAACTTCATAGCCCATCACCATAGCTAATTGAGAGGAAGGCTTTAAAGGGTTATTTCTTGCGGTTGAAGTTATACTTCTTGGGCTTGCTGTCGCTAGAAAAATGGAAGAAGTAGAATATTACTAGAACAGCACCGCCACCCACAAGAATACCCACTGCAAGAGGCAAATACTTAGCAAAGTCGCTTATATGAACAGCTTCAGTGGTTACAGCGCCAAGATCGGTCTTCGATAAAACAACGACTTTATACTCGCCAGGAGCCAGATTATCAATCGTTAATGTGGAATTAGCATCACTCTCAAACACAACGCTTCCATCCTTATAGATTTTAACCTTGTAAGGCCCATTGTGTTTAGGCTTAATGACAATGGCCATTTCCTTCCTCACAGTTACAAAGTCTTCATTGACGAAGAGAGAAGGCTTATGTTGAGTTTCATTTTTACTGGGCTCAAAGGAAGTTTCATTGCCTGTTGAGATATTGGTGGTTTCGTTGAGCGTCAGTGTATTATTTTTAGGTTGTTCTTCTTTTGGCAGTGGAGAGAAAACAAGGGTTTCAGGATTATTCTTTAAGGTGTATTCTGCTGAATAAGTGTATATGCCTTCATGGACAGGAGTGAATGTAAATTTACCTTCATCGTCAGTTATATATGTCCAAGTTTCTCCATTTCTCTCAATATATATTTTTGTGTTGTTGGCAACTTTGCCATCGTCGAAGAGCACTCGTATGGTATAAGGTTTATTTATTTCTATCGATGAAGGTGCGTTTATTATAAGACTCTTAGGCCCTTCCTGTGTTTCGCATGATACTGTTGCTTCTTTTTCTTGTGATAAATCAGCAAAGGCTGCCTTTATTTCGTATGAACCTGATGAAGGAATGCTTATCTTTAAATTATTCGTTGTTGCCGATTCTTTAACGCCAGGACCGTTTACAGAAATTAACGGTTCATTGTCGGTGGATTCATCATCTTCATAAACATAAGATTTTATGGAGAGAGTACAGGTATCTGCATCATATTCCCAATCAAGAGTAAGCACATAGTTATGGGTTATATCGACATAAATATACTCCTCATAGGTTTCATAATCATCCTTCCTAATTTTTAGGCGGTACTTACCCGACCTTTTTACTACAAACCAAACCTCACCTTTAGAATCAGAAGTCTTAGACTCCAAATAAGGATCTGCGCTGCTCGTTACTTCCTTCAATAAAACTTTAGCCCCCTTAACGGCATGCCCTTCCTTGTCCTCAACAGTCACAAGAACATTTCCTCTATCATCTTGGTCGATTGAAACTGTAAACCTGCTCTTTTTTGCTTTAGATGAACCATGCACAGCATAACATAGGTTATTAGATGAGACTGTATTATTAGCACCATGATCTTCATAAGAGCCTGTATTGTAAGCAAGCGTGTTGTTTGTAGTGTTCTCGTTAAGATAAATACCTGCGACATTATTCACACAAAGGTAATTGTCATTCATATTATTAGAGTCGCTGTTCTCTAAGAAGATGCCATAATTATTATCTTTGATGGTGTTGTGCCTCAGTGCGGAATTGCTTACATTTAATAGATAGAGGGCATAAGTAAAGTTTGCTATCGAATTATTTGTAATGTTTAAGGATGTTGAATCGATTAGATATAAAGCAGTTGTATCTCCTGATGTGCCATTGCCATTTATTTCTGAATTTTGGATGGTGGAATTGGAGATGTTGATGGCTTTTAATAGGTATCCTCTTATATTCGTGGCAGAGATATTAACGAGCTTCAAAGAGGTATTTGTCGTGAATAAATTGTTCGAGTTTGATATATTAAGATTTGTTAAATTTGATTCGCCCAACACAAAGTGACCTGAATTTGTTATTGTAATGTTGGATATGTTTGATGCGGCTGCGTGAACAGAAGAAATGGAAGTTAAATGTGAATTATATATTGAGAGCTTCTCGACATCTTCTATCGACAGATTAGTTAAATTTACATCTTCAGCATAAAAAGTGGTTAGTGTTGAGTTGGTGAATAAATTGCTTGGGTTTGGTAAAATTATGGTGGAGTGAAGGAGCGTAAAATTAGAATTGGAAAGCTTCCAATTGAGCTGTTGATATGAATATATATATGAGATGTTTAATGTGGAGCTATTTAAGGATATGTTTGACAATGTTGTGTTTGAGAGTGTGGCAGATACATTAACACCCTGTAATAAAATTTCTGAATCAATTGTAGAATTGGATATGCTGAGGTTGGTATTCGCAGATATAATGAATACATCGAGATTTACTAAACTTAAGTTTAGCAAAGACAGATCAGTATTAGTAATATTAAAGAGATAACCACCTATGTTTTCTGCCGTGAGAGGCTGGGCAAATTGTGAGTTTATTAATGAGAGCACGTTGGAAGAATTGATGGCTGTAACATTAGAAATTGTTGAATTTATTAGCACAAAATTTGATGAATTGGAGATGCATACATTTGTTAGATTAGAATCGTTGAAGGATAGGTTGAAAGCCATAGAGAAACTTGATTGAGAAATATTCATAGAAGTGAAAGAAGAATTAGATAAGTTGGTGGCTTGGAAAGTGGGTAAGGTAAAGGTTGAGAAAGTTAAATTGTATGAGTTATTTATTGTTAAGGAATTTATCGTATTTGAGGAGAGTGTGGAATCCCTAACTCTATCCATATTTAAATTTGGGAAAGTTGAGTTTGACAAAGTGCATGAGGCGGCATTTGTTATATTAGTTGAAAGTGCTGAAATATCGTTTAGCAAGAATGAATTTGAGTCCATTATGGATACATTATTCGATGAACCGCTAGAGATATTCACATTAGATAAGCTAATATTGGAATTCACAATAGTTAGATTATGAATATGTGTGTTGTTTATTCTTAGGCCATAACAGTCAGTGAGATTAGCGAATGAAAGAATTGCGTCATTAATTTTTGAATGTGAAAGATTTGAAATAATAATTCCATCTGTAGCATTGATGGTTATATTATTGAAGAGATTTGAGGAGCTATTATAAGCATAAACGGCGTATCCTACAACATTTTCTGCTTCAAAATTAGATATATTTGAGGAGCTCAGCTTCAAGACATTATTACCTCCTTCAATAGATATGAATGATAAGTTTATGGGCCCTTCAATAGAAAAATCATTACAATTGATTAATGTTGAATTAGAGAATGCACTGCCTATTCCAAACACATAATTTGAAATAGTATTTAAGGTAGTGTTTAGGATAGTTAAATTCAGGGGTGTCTGGGAGGACTGCATGTATGAATTGGATATTGTAGAGGAATTTATCGAAATGGATGAGTCATTAGAGCTCGTCGATACTAAGTTCGTAGGATGTCCTGAAAAATCAGTAATGTTTATTAGAGAGTGATTAATGAATAGTGAAGAATTGGCTAATGTAAATAACGCTTTATCAGCCATGATGTGCTTCGTTGCGTTGTAGTCGTCAAATGTCAACGAAGAGTTGTTCAAATAAAACCCATTAATCGCATCATCCTCATAACCATTCAAAGTAAGGGCTGAATTGACCAAATAAGCAGAATACTTAGAAGTTACATACAAGTTTCCACCAAGCTCGCTGTTGTCTATAAGAACAGGCCCTGCTATGCCTCTCTCAGGATTATCTTCATAAGTATATCCGTGAATGCTGATTTCCTTCTTTTTGCTATAAACGCCGTCTGGTAAAGTCCATGAGCCTAGCTGCTCAGAACCAAGAACCAAATCATCATATTGCGGACCAAGGCCATAAAGGATACCACATAGTTTCTGTGGCGTGTAGCTGGCAGCCCCTGAAGGCGCTAATTGAATTATAGTATATCCTGAATTATATGCCATAAAATAGATGTCTGAAGAGCCTTTTTCTACTAAAAAGGTATTATTTTTCCAGAGGGTAGCAATAGCTCTATACTTTCCATCTGTAGCATTACTCTTACCATAGCTTAGATGATATTGGTAAATTGTGTCTTCCGATTCATTTTGTAAGAAAGGATAATCAAGGATTTGTGTGTTGTTATTATAATTGTTGAAAATTGTGTGGTTATAATAGGTTATTATGTCATCATTATGTATTGGATAAATTGAGGTAGTGATATAATTATCATCAGTAGCATTGAACCTTCCCCACACCCACAGTGTATCATGGTTTCTATAGTAGGGAAATAACTTGTCAGCTTTTTGCATAAGCTTAAAGTAGCCCTGTGAGTTTATACATCCCTCAGATACTGAATAGGTCGTTCCTGAATCTGTCGTGACTGTCCAAAGACTTGAGTTTATGGATGAGCCATTGAAGGGGTCATACATACTGAATAAATCCTGCCATTGGTATTTGTTTGTTATTGCACTGCCAGCCAATCCATCGTAATAAATCTCATATGGTGTGTAAAGGCTGTTGGAGCCGACTAAATCTATAGCAGTTCTATGAAGCTGGTCTTCGCTGAAGCTGTAGTATTTTTTTGGCTGCGTGTTGTTTATAGTAACATCAGATAAGGAGAAGCCCGTTGAGTTGTATAAGATAAAGTAAGGCTCTTGGACCTTGTTGACAGTAAGCCCGTTAACTATAAGACCGTCGCTGTTATAGCTATAAACAATGGCGCCTCTGACATTATCCATTCTTACATTGTTGAATTGATAGTTTTCGCTGCCGCCGAATTTATAGAAGCCAAAGATGGTGTTGTTAATGTATATATCGTGGATTAAACAATTGCTTTCATCATAATCATATGTGCCTAATTGGACAGCTTTATAAGAGTTCTGGATGGTAATGTTTGAAACATCTACAGGATAATGGTAATAGCAAGTCCCATATAGAAGTAATCCTATGTGTGAATTTGCAATTGTAACATTTTGGACAGTACCAGGACCTCTCTCAAGAGCAATTGTTAAGGCGCTTCCGCTGGAGTTGGATAAATATAAATTAGAAAGTGTAAAGTTATCTAAATATCTAGCTTGAATTATATGATTAGGAGCGTTAGCCGCATAAATATTAATATCATCTACATCAAGATTTCTTATCCAATTTAAATCAATAACATGATTGCTTTTAGAACCGCCGCTGCCATATAAGGTTATGTTGCGAATAGTTACATTCTGCACCATATACTTTCCATAATCCTTTTCTGAGCCATATATTTTAATGAAATATGCTGCACCATAATTTTCTGTAATATTTGTAATCGTTAGGTTAGCCATACCAATATAATATTTACCCGTATACCAAGCTACGAAAAAAGGACCATGTCCTATATGAATGTTAGATATATTCGTATTCCAAAACTGGTCTCCGCCGATAAAACCTCCTTTTGAGTAATAACAAGATATATCATGTATAGAAATATTGCTGCTGTTTTCTCTAAAAGTAAGGCCATACTGAATCTGGTCAAAGCGCCTGGTGCCATATCCATCTGTAATGAAATCTCTCAAATTATAAACATGGATATTGGTAGTATTATATGCTCTCACTAACTGATGAATCCAATAAATCCTATCATTTCCTGTTATAGTTATGTTGCTACAATTGTGAAACACATAGATGTCACGGCCAGCCAGCTTATAGACAGATGTATTTATGAAGGTGAGATTATATTTGTTGTTTATTAAAAACAAGTCGCCGTCATAGTGATACGTGTCAGTATCAGTACCTGTTAGTTCTCCACCATTATAATCAAAAATGATATTGTTTGCTTCGATGTAAATGTGATGACCTTCAACAAACTGTTGGGTTGGGCAAAGGGTTATATTAGCCCATACATGCCAATCACCGCTAGCATCTTGTGTTACTCTGCCATGCCATGTGCTTGAGTTGGTGAAATCGACGCAGCCAATATCCTCATCAGTGGCTGAAATAGTCACTGCTGTTAATGTCGGTGTGGCAAGTGGATTGTCTGTTTCAAGCTTGGCTTCGTACTGAAGATAGTCGGCAGTGGTATTCAATATGACTGTGTCGCCCGTCTGCCAGTCACTCCATGTGCTAGAAGAGAAATCAGCATGATAATATAGCTCTTTTATCTCTTCTAATGGGATCGATCTATCATAAATGGAAATATCATCAAGATGTCCATAAAAATCATTTTCTGTGCTAGATGAATACTCGCAGCTTGAGAGGGAAAAGTGGGGATTACACCATGTATGACCATTTATTCTAGTATCTTCAGATATAACTCCAATAGCATCACCACCAAAATGGGATGCAAAGTTTCCAGAGTAACTAAAATTATTAATAATTTCACCATTTACTAAAAAGAGAATATACCCACTGTTATCATACACCGCAGATATATGATACCAGTTATTAGTTTCAATAGATGTGTTTGCTGATATATTTAGATCTGAGCCATCATTCAACCAACTTTGAAAGAATAATTTACCATTATTTATGAAAAAAATAATACCGTTTGTTTGTCCACCCTCTTCATAAATTATGTGGATACCTGAAACATTTGTTGGTTTTACCCACATAGATATTGTTCTGTCTGCAAATTCACTATCAAATAGTTCAGAATTACCATGTTGACAGTTAGTGTCAGAACCATCATCAAGACATATCCCTCCTGGATTAAAGAAATAAGCCCCGCCAAACAGACCGTGGTCATAAGGTGAAGCGCCGTTGTAAGCTGTTCCGCTGTTTCCTGTTACATTATCCTTTAAGTCCCAGTCCAGCTTCCAATAGGCTGATAGATTTGTGGTGTCAAAGTCGTGGTTGGTTGTGTTGGTGGTCCTATATCTAAAAGATATATTACAATGTACTGTGTCGTTGTTGTAGAGCTTTTGAATTTCAGTGGCAGATAATGAACGATTATATATTATAGCATAATCCACACTGCCATTCAACCAATCAGAACTCGTCTGATAAGTGCCTAATTTAACCGACGCAGTAGTGTCTCTTATCGTAGCTGTTGAGCTGGCTGTTGTAGAATCCTTCACACTATCTATGTAAAGAGCAACTTCATTACCATCATATACACCACAATAAAAATGCCAATTAGTATCTGGAACAGTGTAACTTCCTGCTTTATAAAATGCCCCACTAGAATCATAAAACCCAAAATGGACCTCATTATCAGATTTAGCTCTCCACATAACCCATGATCCAGTAGTTGAACCGCCACCTTTAGAGATAATCCCCTCTCCACTAGGACTTGCTTCCGTAGTGGTATTAAACTTGGCCCAAGCACATACTGTTAATATATTTATTCCTTCGGATTCGTCTATATCACCAAAGTCGATGTAATCTCCATCACCATCCAAAGCCACAGCATCGCCATATTTCCCAGTCACATAAGAAGCATCGCCGTTTAATGTTCCATTATAATTTCCAAGCCCATCATCGGCATTGCCATTGAAACGCCAAAAAGCCACAAGATTGTCGTCATACAAGGGAACCTCTTCGCCTGAGCAGTTGGTTAAGGTATATGTCAAGTTGTCCCAATGCTCGGGCGTAATCCAGTTCGTGGATTCTATAGAGGATGTCCAAAATGACCTGCTAATGTAAGTTCCATTAGTGAAATATGTGTATGGCGTTTCGTTGGCAAGAATCACTCCTGAATAGGTGGCGTTGGTTTTGTAGCTTGTGTTGGCGAAGTAATCTATACCACGAGGAAGAACAATGGCTGTGTCTTGGTATGTTGTTGCATACAACAGAGGGGCTAACAATAGTAAAAGTACCACTGCCGCAAACACACGATTCATGGGGGGACGCATAGCAATCAACATTATTGGAGGGCGAAGTTTTATAAATGTTTCTGCATCGTTTCGACGGTACATGCAAAGGCAGAGAAAACGACACCAGCCTTAAACAAGAGGTATTGTTATCCCTAATTTGTTAATGAGATAAATATAAATGATAGCAGCGAAAACGAACACAAATAACATTACCAAGGAGTAATATTTATTATAATGTTTATGATAAAGCTTCCTCTGTTTATGGTAAGCGACATCCAGCAATTCATCGCCAAATACAATTGAGGCAAATGTCCCTATCAACGAAAGGATGAGCACAAGCCAATAAGGTATTGGCGTAGTAAGTATCGTGGCAAATAAATGGAGAAGGATATTCTTCTCAAATATCTGGGAAGAGGTGAAGAAGGCAAATATGACAATAACCAGAGCTAAGACATACGCACCTATCTGCGTGTAAATCATACGAATGCCTAATAAAATGCGTGTTGGAAATGCTAAAAGAAAACCAGCATCAGCTATTGGCGTACAGAATACAAAAAAAGCCCATGTCAATGCTGTAACTAATAAACCATCTTTAATACCATATTTATGAATAACAAAGCCAGCATATAAAGCTAAAATGAGGATAAGAATAAAGAATCTATAGAGTGCATGAGTGTGTGTCTCTTTCTTCAAGAGGTTTCTCATTAAATCCAATGTCACAACCAGCCACCCCTTAAAGCAAAGAAAGCTAAAACAATAAATGACACAAATGATTCAATGCCAATGGCAAGAGCAACAAGATTCTGTTCTCTCATAGGACCAAAAATCTTCAACAACAAATGAAAATACCCAATAGGCCGTTTAGGACTGTGCAGTTTGCCATCTTTCAACTTCGCCTGCCAGCCTTTAGAAGGTAAGTGATTCCAAATTTTTATAACAGCATCTATGAGATATGGTGCAAAAATCAAAGCAAACGATTCACTATTGAAGAGAATCAATAATGTGGCAATAACACCACCAATAGGCAATGTTCCTGTATCTCCTGGAAAAATCTTTGCAGTAGGATAACTAAATAGGAAAAATAGGAATGAAGCACCTAACATGGTTGAAGATATTATCAACATAGTGACATTATGAGTCGCCACTCCCAAAAGAACAAGAGCCATAAACATAGGGATTGCCATACCGTATTCAACACCATTATATCCTGCACATATATTTGTTAGATTTGCAGATGCTGAGATAGCCAGAGGTATTACAACAAAGAAGTATAATAAGCCCAAATCAATAACGCCTATAAAGGGGATAGTAATAGCGGTGCTACCGGCAACTTTTAAGGCAATTATAGGAATGGCTCCTAAGAATGGCAAAAGCAACTTAACCGTTTTAGATAAGGATAAAAGATCATCGACCAACCCAGTAAAGGAAAGAATAAGGAAAACAAGAAGTGTTATAAGAGTATAATTAACATTGAGAGGCTCAGAAGTATAGAAAAATGTCTGTATAAACAATGCTGCCAATATCGTTATCGTGAATGAAAAAACAACTGCTATCCCTCCCATCTCAGCAACCATAACTTTGCCAGATTTATGTAAATCCCTACCAACTAGACCACGCTTTTTTAAACGAGGAATGAGCCACTTCAAAGCTATGTATGTTAAAGTAATGGAGGAGATGAGAGTTAAAATGAAAGCAACGAACACATTATCACTCATTGAAATAATCAAGCATCTCCTTATAAGTCTTTTCTACACCTGCTTCAAAAGTTGTTTTAGGCTTCCACCAATCCTTAGCAGATGAAGGATCCAAAGCAGAGTAATTAACTTCTATAGAAGAGCTGTTTGTTTTTATAATCTCATACATAGGTTCTTTCCCCATAACCTTTGATATAATTGAAATAACTTCAGCAAGACTTCGGGGCTCGCCTGTGCTTATATGCCATACACCTCGTGGGGCTTTGAGAAAAGCCTCAACAACATCGTCAACATAAACATAATCTCTATACATATCCAAAGTATTATACACCTTCAAAGTTTCGCCCTTATAAGCCAATTCTAGCCACTTGGCAACAACATTTTTGTGCTTCCGTATTTCCCAACCATAAACATTGGCTAAACGCAGTGTGCTGAATTCTATGCCCGCATCATTATAAGTTTTTGAGAAGCCAGAAAATATGTACTCATCTACAAGCTTAGAGAAGCCATATATGCCCTTTGGAGTGGGTTTATCGTCTGGCTTGGCTTTCTCACCCTGCTTAATATCAAATAGAGCTCCGCCGGTGCTGGCAAAAACAAATCGCTTAATGGAATCCATGCAGTTAGAATAAAGAGCATAAAGCAAGGATGCACTGCCAGCTACATTCACCTCCAAAACAGATGTGGCTTCTTCCCCTGTGGCTCTAGCATTTTTATTAGCAGCTAAATGATAAATAGCTGTTGGCTTATGCTCCTTACAGAGCTTTAACAAGAGCTCTACATCTAACAAATCTCGACCGGCGGAAAGGTCTATGTTTATTACATCCTCTCCTCGCTCCTTCAACGCTCGAACAAGCCTCGAGCCTATGAAGCCGCTTCCGCCTGTTACGATTGATACCATGTTACCCCTCTAGAAACCAGAAGATGGCTGTACTGAAGGATGGGATTTATGCCTAATTAAGATGTATATCGCAGCAATTATAAGTATAACGATTAGAACAACACCAGCCAATTCAAAGGAGGATAATTTCCCAAGTATGTTTTTATTGGCGACTTCGACATCAAGCCCCTTTACATTCTTATTGGCAATTACGACTATGCGATAATGGCCTGAGGGTAAGTTCTTCAAGGTTAGAGTGCCATTTGCAGCCCTCTCGGTTATTAGTTTATTATCTAAATAGACCTTGGCAGTGTATTCTCCTTTAACCTTTGGCTTCACATATATGATGGCGTTTGATTCAACATTTAAATCTACTGCTTTCTTGTATGTTTCTTGCTGTTCTTCCTCAACATGCTTTATCTTTACCTCAGTTGTTGCTGTTTGCTTGATTGGGAGGTCGCTTGAATAGGAGTATATTCCTGCTTGTGGTGGTGTGAATGTTGCTTCGCCTTTATTGTTTGTGGTTAGTTCCCATTCCCTGCCATGGGATATTGCTTTTATTTGTACATTGGCTGCTGGTGTGCGGTTAGTATAAGTTACATAGATTGTTAGCGATTCTCCTACGAATCCACTAGCAGGAGCTTCTATGATTATTGAAGGCTTGTTTACATTCACTACTAATGAACCTTCTGATTCGCCTGATGTGGATTTTGTTGGAAGAATGATTTCTGCTATTTTTTGTGTTTTTGCTTCTTTGTAATTGGCTTTTATCGTGTAGTTGCCGCTTTGGTTTATTATTAAGCTTATTTTACCTTTAGAGTCTGGATGTCCTGTATATGTTAGATTCTTTCCTTTTATTTTTATATTTGCATTTGATGGATCTATTGTTTTGTTATTTTTATAGAGCTTTGTGTAGATAGACAGTGTTGCCCTTTCTGTGTCGTAGTTCCATGATAATTTTAGGCTGTATTTTGGCTCTTCGGGCTTTTCTTGAGTTGCATATGTAAAGGTTGTTTGTGCTGTCTCATATCCGCTCTTTGTTGCTTTTATATAGTATTTAGCTGGATAGGGTAAAGAGAATATTGCCTCTCCATTATCATCTGTTTTTTTGGTTTTTACATAGAAGTTTAGATTTGAGAATTTGGTTATTTCTCTTACAGTAACATGTGCATCATAGATGTCTTTGCCTTCTGATGTTACATGGACCATTAGTGATGAGTTTTTGAGCGTGTAATCTAATGATAGAGGTTTCTTGTGTTTCTTTGACTGTGAAGGAGGGATTGGTGGTGTTTGATTCGATTGGTTTGATGGAGCTGGTAATGACGAACAGTTAAGCATCTCCACTGTGTTGTTCGCGCCGTTGTCTGTCATGTTGCCGTAGTTGCTGATACCTCTGTTGTTGGTTGTATTTTCATCCAAGTAAAGACCAATAGTTGAGGCTTCGCAAAGATTATTGTAAGAAATATTATTCGAGGTAGAATTATAGGAAGTACTACTACTTGTCCCTAATATCATAGCCGTATCTTTGGAAGTAATATTGTTATTAAAGATAGAATAAAAAGAAACACCCCTAAGATACGCACCATAACTAGCGTTAATTATTGTATTTCCTTTAATTACCCCACCCATGCCTGTATCAAAATAAATACCTAAAGGACCATCATTCACAATTATAGTATTATTTATTATAGATGAGTTAATTAAATTTTGTAAAAAAAGTGTACTAAAATCAGTATAATTAGCTCTTATTAGATTGTTTGAAATAGTGCTGTTCTGTGAAGACATGAAGAAGCTTGCGAAGCTTGGCCAACCTGACAAAATAGATGGCGTTGTAATATTTATTGCGATGATACTGTTATTAGACATAGTTATATAATTTCCTGATATCATAATGCCAGATCCACTTGCAAAGGATATGTTGTTGAATAGTAGTAAGTAATTCGTCCCAGGTTGAAAACTAGAGGTGTTGTGTTCAAGAAGTATTGCAAAACCGTTTGAATAATTTAATGAGTTATTAGATATATTAACATTATCTGCTGAAATATTCATACCCAACCCATATGTGTATGACAAAACATTCTTGAAAATAGATATATTATTGAAACTAGCATCCACACATATGCCTGTTCCATTAACATAATTTAATTGGTTATTATATATATATGAATTATTTGCTACATGGATGGAACAAACAGATACAGGAGATACAGAACTAACAGTATTGTTAGCAATCATTGAATGATTTGAACTAACATAAATACCACCATAGTAAACATTTCCAAAAAAGACTGTATTATTGATTATTGTTGTGTTTGTAAATCCAAGTAAAATGCCAGCAAGACCAGAATAAGAAGACATAAAAGTGTTTGAAATGTTGGGTGCAAATATGATACTATCTTTAATATAGCCAAAGTTATTTGATCCTGTGTTATTAGTATATGCATAAACACCATATATTAGATTGGTGGAATTTATGACAGTCCTTTCCATTTGGAAAGAATGCCCCCCATAAAACGATTGCGCACCCACTCTCGTATTATTAAGAGTAACGTTTTTGATATGTGTATTATTAGCAAAAGTCATGAAAATACCATCTGATGAGAACGCTCCGTTTGAGCTTTGGATAGTTACATTTTCAATAGATATATTATCATTTCCACAAAAGATAAGCTCAGCATACACTCCATTTGTTACATTTACACTAGCATTTGATGAATAGAAGATAGGATTGCCATTATAGCCTGTATTATTATATATATGTATGTCATAACATTCATCACTTTTATCTGATGTTGAGGGGATGGCGTATAGAATGCTATGAACATTGTTATAAAAATGATTTGAAGAAATAGTAAAGTTAGAAGCATTAAGATCAAAGGAAATACCTTCAGAATTATTATAAAAAGTTGAATTAGTAACTGTAACATTATTCAAGCCATCAGGAACATACACACCAAAACTATACCCTGAGATATTACAATTTTTTATAACACTGTTAGATGCAACATGAATGGCTATCCCCCTATCAGTACTACCACCTCCAAATATGCCATTCTTATTCGGATTAATACCTTTTCCTATTATACGCGAGCCATTACAATCTAACACTACATTATTATCAGAGATTTTAATTGCTTCAGTATATGCAGAATCTACAGGAATCGAATAATCCCCCCTACACAGCGTCACACTCCCATTTATATAGTAAGTATCACCCGATTTTGACACAGCCGTTCCCCATGTTGAGCTATCGCTTAAATTAACGCATGGTGTTGGTGGTGGAGGAATTAAAGAGCAATCAAGCATCTCCACTGTGTTGTTGACACCTTTGTCGCTCATGTTGCCATAATTGTGCTCACCTGTAACGTTGGCCGTGTTGTTGTCGATGTATAAGCCCGCGATGGTGTTGCCGCAGAGGGCTGAATCATTAATGAAGGTGTTGCTGGCATTGGCCAAGTAGATGCCATAGGAGAAGTTGGTTATGTTCATGCGTAGAATGGTTGTGTTGGTGTTGTTGACGAGGATGCCTATGCCGCTGCCATCACCGACGAGTGTAGCATCGTAGGGATCTATTACAGCATGATACCAAGCATATATAAAATTAGAAATATTTTGCACCGTTATTAATCCATTTAATGTTATGTTACCTCCAGTAACAATTGCAGTGGGTATATTAGAGAAAGCACCAAATTCAATAGCAAGACTAGCATCGCTATCAACATTGAATATCTTTTGAGATATGTTCGAAGCATCGATAGTGGTGTTTATAACTTTAAGCCGAGCTTGGTCGACATCGAATAGATTAGACATGGACGAGGATATAGTGAATTGGGGGTTGAGTAAAATATTATTCGTTGAAGCTAGCGCCCAAATACCAGAATTAATAAATGTGAAATTTTCTAAAACTAGATTAACTGCGTTGGTGTAAAAATTAGATGGGACAAAACCATGAGTAGCGCCTAATCGTAGAAGAGCATTCTTAAGTGTAACATTGGAGATGTGATATTGAGCTCCATCAATGCTCGTAAATTCCACACCATAATCCCCAGCAGAAGAGGTATTCTTTTCCAAAACAACATTTTGAATATACCATGGCATAACACCTCCACCATAATCACGAACCCTCATCAAATCACAAACACTCTCAAAGCAATCTTGACCAATAACATAAACATCTTCAAGGTGATTTATACCACTTTCTGATTCAGAGAGAACATCAAGAAGTATGCCTTGGCCAGAAGATATTTTAATATCATGAATATATTCTCCAGGTCTAGATGGATCTAAAGACAATTTGGTAGCAGTAAAATTGAAAAGCTCATTCTCACCTTTAGTATCAGTAACTGTCCCTAAGAAGCTATTATTACCATTAAAATGTATTCCAAAGGTCATTATTTCAATATTATTTCCAGAGTAATCTCCTTTGGAAAGATTCAAACTCCCATGAATTCCTAGAAGACCACCACCTTTATCAGTAACCAAGTCCAACCAAGTATTACTATCACTTAAATTAACTGGTCCGGGCACAGGTTCTGGTGTTGTTCCTGGACATGTGGCTGATGAAGCAAAACGCAAATTCTGAGGGTTACCATAATCATCAACAAAACCTCCATTATACCCTCCATGATTCCAAGATGATTCATCAAATAAGAATCCTCCATTACCTCCACAAGCAGAAACATTATTAATGTAATTATAATAGGACTTGTAAAGATAAATGTTAGCAGGTCCCTTATTTGAGGAATCTGAAAAGTTTGAATCTTCTATATATGAGGAGTTAACTGTATCAAAATATACGCCTGCGTCATCTGCATGAAGAGTCGATACATTGTATATGTAAACATATATAGAATCTAAAACAAACACACCATCATAAACATTAGAAAAATTAGACTTCTCTAAAGTAATATTCTGAACATTTTGTGCCATTAGACCATAACCCACACCATCAGCAGATATATTTTTTATAACAACATCACGAGATGATAATAAATAGAGGCCATCATTAAGATATGATGAAGATAAGGAGCTATTTGCTATAAAACCTGAAACATTACATAGAAGTATCTCAACACCATCCAAACCACTCAAAGACACATCAGTGTTAGCATAATATATTAAAGGAGAATTATCGGTTACAGTAATATTTTCAAAAAGGACATCGCAAGAATTGACACAAACATCAGTATCAATATTCTCAATAAAATTTGAGTTCTTTACTTGATTATTATGTCCCCTAACAAAAACCCCACAAAAGCCAGCTCCTGTCTCATTCACATTAGACAAAATATTGTTAGATCCATCAATTTCTATAGCAGTATCTGCATGGGTTGATGGAATAGACAATCCACTTATATTGAAATCGTCACCGTATAAAAGAAGCTCTGAATTACTATCTCTAAGTGTGATATTAACAAGCGTTCCTCTAACTCCTCCATTATCACCATCAACATAAATGTTAGTGTTATATGAGCTAATTATACAGTTCTTTAATTTGGCACCAGCAACATCTATTATAACACCATAATCTGTACCGCCGTGTGGATTTACTATTGTTGAGCCATTACAATCAAGAGTTAAATCATCAGAGTCAAAAGCAATGGCAGGGCTATCATCTTCTGGATCTATTGAATAAATATCTTTACATAAAGTAGTATCCTCTAATATGACGAATGTATTGCTATAATTAGCGACATAAGTCGTGCCACCCTGTGTCCATGTCGAGCTATCGCTTAAGTTAACGCAAGCAGAGAATCCTGTAGACAGGAATGCTAATAATAAGAAGAAAACAGCAAAGTACCTGGCTCGCATGCTTAAATATATGAGAATATATATATAAAAAGGTATCTATCTCGACAGAGGTTAAGGTTTAAAACTCTCACGCCAAAAAACCCATGATGAAAATCCACTTCGTCACAACAAACAGAGGGAAATTCCTCACAGCCAAAGCCACGCTGGGAAAGTACAGTATAGAGATTATTCACGAACCTGTAGAAATCCCTGAAATAAGGGCAGAGACGGTAGAGGAGGTAGCACTCGATAAGGCGATGTGGGCGTGGCAGAAGCTCTCCAAGCCACTATTCGTCATAGACGCTGGGCTGCACATCCCTTCCCTCAACGGCTTCCCCGGGCCGTTCTCAAAATTCGCGCTGGAGAAGATTGGGATAGAGGGTATGCTGAGGCTGACGGAAAGGAAGAAAACGCCTGCTTACTTCATAGACGCGCTTGCCTACATGGACGAAACGCTGGACAAGCCCAAGCTCTTCACAGCCAAAATTCACGGCGTCTTAATTAGCGAGCCAAGGGGCGAAGCAAGGGAATATGCATGGTCAGATTACTTTTACATATTCAAACCCGAAGGCGTGGAGAAAACGCTGGCTGAGATGAGCGAAAATGAATACGCGAGGTGGAGAGAAAACCTGCATACAGCAACAGAGGCCTTCGGAAAATGGCTGGCAAAGAAAGCGAATGGACAAAGCTAAGCAAACCCTTTTAACTTTACTACTCATAGAAAGGGCATGGCAGATAAAGAATATGTTCTTGATACATCCATAATTGTCGATGGAAGAATATTGGAACTCGTTGATGAAGGAAAAATAGACGGCACGCTCATACTCCCAAGAGCAGTCATAGCAGAGATGGAGCATCAGGCAAACATGAATAAAGAAATAGGCTTTACCGGATTCACAGTTATAGAGAAGCTCCGCAGCCTAAACAAGGCAGGAAAAATACAGATGGAAATCGACGGCGAGAGGCCCAGCGCTCATGAAATAGGCTTAGCAAAGAAAGCGGGCACTATCGATGCTAAGATAAGAGAATTGGCGAGAGTGAGGGGGGCTATCTTAATAACAGGCGACAAAGTTCAGCATCTGGCAGCTGTTGCTGAAGGCATAGAAACGATATACCTCCATGCCAAAGAGGAAATTCATGGACTGGGGTTCGAAAAGTATTTCGACGGCTTGACAATGTCCGTCCATATAAAAGAAAATCTGCCAGTAGTAGTTAAGAGGGGGACACCTGGCAATTGGAAAATGATAATGCTCGACGAAATCATAGATACTGAAAAAATAAGGCTCGTTTCTGAAGAAATTATAGAAGCCACAAGGCGAAACGCCAGCTACTATGTAGAATTGGACCAGCCAGGAGCGACTGTAATCCAAATGGGAGAATATAGAATCGTAATAACAAAGCCACCTTTTTCAGATAATTTCGAAATAACCATTGTTAAGCCCATAAAAAAGCTAAGCTTAAAAGATTACAAGCTCGATAAGAAGCTCCTAAAAAGGCTCGACGAAGAAGCAGAGGGTATATTAATATGTGGGCCGCCTGGCAGTGGAAAAACGACCTTCGCCACAGCCTTGGCAGAATATTACTACAAAAAGAATTATATTGTAAAGACGCTGGAAGACCCACGCGATATGCAGGTTATCGATGAAATAACTCAATACACGCGCCTTGGAGGAAGCTACGAAAAGGCGAAAGATATACTCTTATTAGTCAGGCCAGATTATGTCTTCTTCGACGAAGTTAGGAAAACAGAAGAATTCATCATATACAGCGACCTTCGCATGACAGGCATCGGCATGGTGGGAGTAGTTCATGCTAAAAAAGCCATCGACGCTATTCAACGCTTCATAAACAAAATTGAGCTCGGCATCATACCACAGGTTGTGGACACAGTCATATTAATAGAAAAGGGCAATATAGGAAAGGTTTACAGCCTCGAACACACGATAAAGGTGCCGACAGGCATGACTGAAAAGGATTTGGCAAGGCCAGTTATAGAAGTTAGGGACTTCTTCAAAAATGAGCTTGAATATGAGATTTACAAATTTGGCGAAGAAACGGTGGTGCTGCCCATAAAAGAGATTAAAAACAAGGCCCAGTCTCAACGAGCCCTTAGAAACATACAAAGGGTAATGAACAACCTATTCGATGAAGGAGAAGTTAGAGTAGAAAGTGGAGATGGAAGAATTATAATATATGCTACAAAACGCGCCATTCACGCTCTCAATCATAAATACAAAAAGCGCCTTGATAGGCTCGTGAAACGCTATGGTGAAATTGAGGTGAGGTCTCTTGAATAAGGTATCGCTAAAAGATGAATACAACAGAGCCTTCGAAGCTGCTGTAAAAGCGCTCAGGGAGAAAAAAATAATCATATACCCAACAGACACTGTATATGGAATCGGCGGCGTCGCGACATCCAAAGAGGTAGTTGATGAAATTTATAGGATTAAAAAGAGGGATAAAGAAAAACCCTTATCAGTTTTGGTGGGGAATTTGCAGCAACTTCAGAAGTTCTTCAAGCCATCCAAAGAAGACCTTTATTATATATACATGCGAATGCCAGGGCCGTACACATTCATATTGGATGCTGAAGCAGAAATAAAGAAAGCGGTTGGATATGAGAGGGTGGGTGTTAGAGTGCCTGACAATTACTTCGCTCGAAAGCTGGCCTTAGAGGTTGAAGCTCCCATAATAACAACATCGGCGAATATAAGTGGAAAGGAAGCTCCAAAAAGCGTAGAAGAGATATGTAATGAATTGAAAGAATCTGTTGCTTTAGTAGTTGATGGTGGAAAAGCAAAGCACAGCGAGCCATCAACAGTTGTCGATATAAAGGCTAAGAAAATCATAAGAAAGGGTGCTGGAGAATTTGCATGGCGAGAAGAATCTAGCGTTCAATAACAGTGTTTGCCAATTCGGGTTTAAGCTTCCACTTCAAATAAGCAGATGTGAGCATTCTAGCCTGCATGAGATTAAAGCGGAGTTTTAAGATGGCTGTGGGAGAAGGCCTCTCAATAACTTTTGTTGGAAAAGTCGTCAATGAAGTTATAAGTTTATTGTCGTGAATGCCAGTTAAAACATCGGTATGTGAAGGCCTTTTTTGAGATACGACGGCATTCCAACCATAACCAAGAGGAGACCTATCAATTATTGTCGGCAATGGATTAATATGACTATCAGCCTCGAAGAAAAGCGTTTTGCCCATCTCTTTCCATTCATAAGCGGCTAGTAAATCAAGGTCTGCCTCCCTATAAGCTATCATAGATAGAGCCTTAACCTTTTGAAGGAGGCTTCTTACGAATGAGTCCATCCAAGTGCTTGTGAGAAACACCTTTGAATTATGGGCATCAGCATTGAGAATAGCAACAGCATTAGCCCTCTCCATAAGAGCATTGACTAAAAACTTCGATTTGTTCATGTAATGAAGAATGCCTGTTGCATGAAATCTTCCAAATATTTTAGTCCCATAAAAGGGGTGTGGTAAGCCAACAGCAACCTCTCTATAGTCATTCAGCCATAATAAAACATCTTCACCTCTCGTCTTAGGCGGAAGAGGGGCATAGATTTTATTGAAGGGAGTTAATTTCAGAAGGTCTGCGGAAAAATCTGCGGCAATGGCTTCCGTTGGAAACCAAAGAAGAACATGAAAGCCATCAATAAGATTGCCAACATTAAAAGTTAATTCCAAGCCATAACCCTTTTCTATATGAAATGGTTTCAGAAAATCTCGCATCGCGTCAATCTTATCGAGAAGTATATTATTATGAGGACCAGACAAATCCAAATCTATATGGTGGAAAGCCATATCGAGGAGAACCTGTTCATAAGGAGCTAAGCCATCATCTATAATTCTCTTCTTAGCAAAAGAGCGCATATGTCCGTGCAGATGAACGAAATAATAATTAGAGGGCTTCGCCATTGAAGCAAAAGACACTGTATCCAATATATCCCTCAATGAATATTTTGGGAAAGGAAGATATTCCACTTTGCCATACCCAGTTTCTTTAACATCCAAAAACATGAAATTGGCAGTCTTATCCTTAATTTTGGCAAAGACAAAGAAGTTCGACCGCTTATCATCACCTCTATTAAGCAAATAAAAGTGTTTCTTAAACTTAACGGGCACCTGTTTAAACCCGCGCTTTTCAAAAGCAGATAAGATTTCTTGTTTTAACGGCACTTTATCAACCTCATTTCTTGGCGGCGCTTACAAGCTCTATAGCATCCAAGTGTTTTAGGACATGGTCCTTGGCTAAGCGCATCTTGCTTCTAACATCAATCCCATAGAGGAGATGGTTAGCTATATCGCTGTGTATCTTCATGGCAAAATCATAAACAGTGGCATCCTTGGGCAAAAGAAAACAGTCGGGCAAAATTCTGCCCTTGCTATCGACGAGTTTGCTGCCTGCGGGATATATTGCCTTGTAGCCTAAAATATCGAAAACAGCATGCTCCAAAACCTTCTGGACGCCTGTGCTGCCAAAGGGCTTCAGCACATTTTCACGAATACCTTCCAATGCTCTCTCCTGTTCAGCATTTATGTCTCCAATAACCTCAAAATCAGAGCTTCCAGGAATATAAGAAATAACACCTGCTTTGGCTGCTTTCTTTAATACGAGCTCAGCCACTGCTGAAACAGGAATAACATCATATTTTTCTTTTAGACGCTCATAGTGTTTCTTGCCAAAAGGTGTGTCAACTTTATTCGCCGCTATGACAATGGCTTTTGTCTTTTGCCTAAGAAATTTCGCAACCTCGAGAGTATCCTGCCAAGAAGCAATGGGACCAAATTTAGATATTGCCTCTTCTGCTATATCCTCATTCACACGAAAACTGCTCATTATCTCGACTAAAACCTCTTCATCCTTACTGCCAGAGCGCTTCAAACGCACCATCTTCTCCTTATTTCTCTCTATGACGCCCTTATACCAATAATCCAATTCATCCTCTAAAAAAGCAATATCTCTCTCAGGGTCATGCTCGCCGGGAGCTGTAGCATTGCCTTCTTCATCAGTAGAGCCGCTTATATCCACAATGTGTATAAGCGCCTCTGCTTGATTCAAATCATTGAGGAATTGATTGCCTAGACCTCTGCCTTCATGCGCCCCGGGAATCAGGCCAGCAACATCTATTAGCTTGACTGGAACAAAACGCCACTCTCCAGCTATATAGCCAGTCCGCGGCGTCGCCTTCACATTAAATTCAGGTCCTATCTCCTTGACGCGGACATAAGCGGTGCCAACATTAGGTTCTATCGTTGTAAAGGGCCTGCTATTTATGTCTACAGTCGCCAATGTTGCTGCTGCAAAGAATGTGCTTTTACCTGATGAGGGTTTTCCGACGAGACCAAGCATATATTCACTATCCTACAAAGTGTTTAAAAGGCTCTCCAAACAGGAGAGCTTTGAATTTAAAAGGCTGATGAAACGGGAGTTGTCCTCAGCTATATCAAAGTCCGTGGAAGGGCGCATGAAAATTACCTTCCTACCATCATAATTAACAGCTCCACCACCTTGAATAGCGTTAATTTCTCCGAATATATCAAGCAAATCCTCGAATAACTGCCCATGTATAGGCCTCTCCTTGTACGGCCTTATGTAAAAAAAGGTTTCGCCGTCTTTTTTAAACTGCAAAAATAGATTTGTGCCCTCCTTCAACCTTCCAAAAATATTTACGCCCTCACAAAACACATGACTTAATCCCCCTGAATGGAGAAATCTGTTTAGTTTAGGCTTTTTGTTGATATAAGCGGTTTTTTGATGCGAAGCATGGGGGGACGGGGAGAGCATATGAACACCTTGAAGATATAATTCCCACCATTCTTTTTAAAATGAATCCAAATTAATTAGACAATTGTCTAAGTAAGCAGAGAGTGTGTGTTGAAAAAAGCGGTGGGAGGAGAGCTTCAAAAAGCAACAACCTTTAAAAACCTCTCAATCTATAATAAAATAGTGATGACGTGAACAAGCTCTGATTGAATGATGATGCTGACAGCGTCTGATGGATTAGAAAAGTATCTTTACGCCATAAGCATATGTCAAAAAGAAACCGAGAAGCAGGAAAGGAACATAAGGCAGCATGCCTGAATAAACTTCAACTTTATATATGCCTTTTGATTTCAGCTTTTCTATGAGCTTCCTAGTCAAAACCTTTTCAGAACCTATAATGGATTTATGTTTAGCTGCAAATTCATCTGTTAAAACCTCTTCTTCAGCCTTTTCAATAGGCAATAAACCTTTCATGGCATCCTTTACATTCCCCATGAACATGCCTATAATTGTAGCAGATATAGATAGCAAGCCGAGTAGATATAGGAATAAAGGATTATATAAGGGAAAATCCCTGTATATATACGCGAATACAACGAACGCAACAAATATGAGAAGGTTTTTGTAATCAATGGGATGATTCAATCCACGCTTCCAAATTTTATAGAGATAATAAAATAAAGCGAAGACAGCGAATAACACGCCAGAGTATATAATTACTGGAAGAACCAAAGGTAGAGGCACGACAGAACCCGGCACCTCAGGAAATAGAAGAGCAAGTTCAGCGAATAAGATTACATCCGCCATGCCTAAAAGCCCCCTCTTATAAATAAGGTAACCAAAAGCCAGTATAAGACCGCTTTGAATCAAGCCAAAAACAAAAGCATCCACATTGGAGAAAGCAAAAGCAAACAACAGCGTCAGAAAGGCGCTTGCTACTAGAAAGATATCTGGTATCTCCCTATTATTGAGCACATCAAAGGCAGCCCCAACAGACAATATTAATGTCGCAAGCAAAGCCTTTATAGACGCGTAAAGAAGCATGCAGTGTATGGAATAGAAAGCTATAAAAAGGCAAGGGCGCATTAATCTTTTGTGCTTTATGAATTTATCATAGCTTTATCTTTATACATCTCAGTTAAGCTGTTTATCCAATATCACAAAGAGCAGAAGATAAGTCTGCTTGTAGGTGGGACTGCTGTGCTTTTTCTCTTCTTCAATTTATGGCTCAACCAATATAGTAAAATATTAAGCAGCTTCGCAAGCACATTTGGCATTGTCATGAACATTATACCTGTTGCAATTTTTGCTCTAATATATTATATTGACTCCCAACGAAGAAAGAGTGTTGAATATTTGTCTAGGTATTTAGACGAGAATGTCGTAAGAGAACTCATGAAAAAACCTATAAAGCTTGGTGGTGAAAAAAGAGTGGTGGCCATAATTTTTACAGATGTCAGAGGATTTACAAGCATGTCTGAAAAGCTAAAACCTGAAGAAGTTGTCGAGCTTCTCAATGGACATTTTGAAATAATAACTCGTATAGTCCGGGAAGAGCACGGCGCATTGCTCAAATTCATAGGCGACGCAGCCATGATTGCCTTTAACATTCCTTATGAGCAAGAAGATTTTAAGGAGAGGGCATACAAAACAAGCGCAAGGATAATAAAGGAGGTTAGAGCCTTTGCTGAAAAAATAAAAGATGAGAAGGGACTGGATTTCAGTATAGGCATCGGTGTAAATGTTGGAGAGGTTGTTGTCGGCAATATAGGTTCAACAATGCAAATGGATTACACAGTTATAGGCGATGCTGTGAATACAGCATCTCGTCTAAACGGCGTTGCTAAAAGCTGGGAGATTGCCCTGCCGAAGAAACTAGCAAATGAATTGGACATTAAAGGAGAGGAAGACAGTGTTAAACTCAAAGGCAAAGCCAAACCCCTAAAAATTGTGAAGGTGGAGATAGAATGACAAATGTATTCCTATTCGGCGAAGACACAACGAAGCATTGGGAAATCATCTTATTAAGTATTGTATTGATAGCTCTACCAAATCCTTTGACAGTAAACGGCCTCATTCATAATGTAACTTATCTCATATTAGGGTTAATTGTTATACTGGCCATCGCTTTGTTGTTTAGAATAGATATTAAGGAATATGCTTCCATTATAGGAACAAGCCTGTTGATATCTTATCTATTAGTTCTGTTGGTTAGTAGTGTTGATACATTGATACATGCTAACAGTATCATCATCCAAGCCTTTGCCACAATAATCACATACTATATGATTGTTCTGTTAAGCTGGCAGGGTGAGAGATTGAGCAGGCGTTGGTGGACAGGAGTTGTTTTCTTAATATTATGGTTCCTCTTTTATTTCGAGATTGTTGGAAAACTGGTATGAATTAAAAACCCTTTTGGTTGAAAGCAAGTGATGATTGGCAGTTTGCTGAGAGCTCATGTGAATAGATGGCTTTACCCTATTGGACGAAAGCTGAAAGGTGTTAATCCTAATTATATAACTGCTTTAGCATATCCTCTTGTATTACTAGCGGCCTATTTTATAGCAACGCACGAATATCTTTGGGGGGCTGTGATGCTCATAATATCTTCTGTAATTGACAATATAGATGGAGCAGTAGCAAAAGCCAACAACAAAAAGACACTCTTCGGCTCCTATTGGGATGCGTTCACAGATAAAATGCAGGAATCGACATTGCTTCTCGCCTTCTTCTTAGCAGGTTACCATTTAGAAAGTTTTATAGCTCTTTGGTTATCGCTCATGGTAGCATTCGCTAAGGCGAGGGCAGAAATGGTCGTTCCTCTCGGCAACATAGATTGGCCCGCTATAGGAGAAAGAGCTGAGCGCCTTATAATTGAATTTATAACGCTGGTTGTCGCTGCTTATTGGCCATTCATCAGTGGATACGACACTATAAGCCTTGGGTTGTGGCTTCTTAACCTCATGGCACTTATCGGCCTGTTACAGCGTTTTGGATTCGCCAGAGGATTGCTCGTCAGTAAGGATAAAGATGGTGTGTCAAAAAGTAGCTAAAAAGATATCCTTTTAAGCCCTTCTAAACAAATTAAGGCCATGGCTTCTGAAGACTATCCTAAAACAGCATGGGAATTCTTTATATGGACCGCTGTCAAGATGGGCTACAATGAAGCCCTTCAGAGAAGATTTCTAACTCTCGCCTTTGAAGACAAAAATTATGAATTACTCTACGATGTCCACAGAGACGGAAAGACAAGCAGGGGAATAAGAGAGTTTATAGAGGTCCTTGTAAAAAATATCCCCTCAAAAAAAGCTAAAAAATTGATAAAAGAGGGTTATGTCGACAGAATAAAATATTTATTGGGCCTAAATAAGGATGAAGAGTTTCAAAAAGATATATTGACAGAACTCTATTTAGGAGGATATTATTATGTTTTAATGGATGCCCTAATTTATTTGCCAAACATATCAGTGGATTTGAAAAGATTATTCTTCCACTTGTTTTGGAAAGAAGGAGAATATGATTTTCTCTTGAAGATAAAGGAAAAAAGTTCAGAGGAAGTGGTTGAAGAGATAAATAAAGTAATAAAAGGAGAAGAAGGTGTAGAATTAGAAGAGCTCTTCGAAGAATACAATGACAGAGAGATTTATGCATACATTCTCTTGCTTGGAAGAGGAAAACGCGTTAGAAGAGCCATTGATTTGATTATAGATTACATCTATGAAGAAATTGCAGAAGCTCTCCTTCAATCGGGCAAACTTCCAAGAGACACGAAGGAATATTTGCTGAAGAGGCTTGCCGAGGATGAAAATTACGAGATAGACTTTTTACTAAGATATGAAGATGAAAGGGTTATAACACCAAGGGATTTCAATTCGATAATAAGGACACTATGGAGAAAAAGAAGAAGCGAAACATTGAAGGATTTGAATAAGGATATAAATCTCTTCAAGCGCGGCGTTGAAAGGAGAATTGAAAAGAGAAGAGAGTAATGCTTTTTAAAGGTTTATACGCCTTTAAAAGAAGCAGCTGGGGTCGCCTAGTGGCTATGGCGACGGCCTGCTAAGCCGTTCCCGTAAGGGAGCGTGGGTTCGAATCCCACCCCCAGCGCCTTTATTCTCAGGCCTTTATCTCTGGTTTAAGATTTCCTTGCGTCTAAACTCCTATCAAACATCCTTATAACATCCATGCCGCCTTTTAGTATCATAGCCTCGATTAGAGCCTTGTTTTTATCGGCGAAAGTCAATATCTTCTTAACAGAAGCCCTATCCACATAACCAAAATGGTCCAGAGCCTGTTTGAGCTCCTTGTGACGGCGAGCAGCTGTTTTTAATGAGGTTCCCCTTGCAGCAGCCTCAGCAGCTTGTCTCATGCTCTTGGCTCCTCCTATAGTGCCCTTCGGATGGCCATGGACACCGCCACCTGCTTGAATGACGACATCCTTGCCAAATATTTCAACAACCCCCTCTACTAAACCTGCATGCAATCCACCACTCGCAACAGGGAAAGTGGGGGCTATTTTTGACGGGACGCTACCTCCTAAACTCCCCACAAGCATGCTTGCATCAACCTTGTTTTTGGCAACAAGCTGTCCGAAATAGCGGATAAGTGAAGGCGTGCCATCCATTTTACCAACGCCTGTACCAACATGAAGCTGATCAACACCTAAAAGACGATAAGTCTTTGCCAATATACCAAAGGAATAACCATAAGTGCCTCTGTGCATAGCAGCATAACCAGCCCTATGCGCATGAACAAAAATGCCATGTTTGTGGGCTTCCCTCGTTACCTCAATTATCGCCGGCGGGCCTGCAACAAATACATCAAGCATAACCATCTTAGCCCCTGCCTCAACGACATAATCCAATCGCTCAAGCATGCGCTCCAAACTTATATCTGATATGTTTGTGGCATATAGTTTCTTATCGCCTGTGCGCTTCTCGGCTTTGTCAAGCTTATTATAAACAGCATCGAAGCGCTTCTGCCACGGGCAAAAGGGCTGGTCGACGAGGTTTTCATCGTCTTTAACTAAGTCCAACCCACCAATATAAGCATTATAAGCAACATCTGCGAACTCCTTCGGCGTTAAACCAACCTTGGGCTTAACGATAGTACCAACATGAGGCCTTCTACTCTTGTATGTGCCCATATACTTCCTTATGGCCTCCATGCCCAATGGACCTTTAAACTGCCTCTGGAATTTAAGAGGATAGACAATGTCTAGAATGTAGAGCTCGTCAAGCTCCAGCATACCAAAAATATTACCTATAACGCTAGCTTGGAATTGGAGGAGATTTTTTGTGTCGAAATGTTCGTAGGGGTAAGCTATTTTCACAAAACCTGCATTGTCGGCGACCTTCATGAGTTCAAATA
>JALWQW010000025.1:0-20774 GCA_026982895.1 Microcaldota archaeon
TGATTTTACTGTTAGTTTGGTTGAGACTTCTTTTTTGCAGCAGGATAAAGTTAATGTGTATATGCCGAGATTTGATAGGTTGTATGATGTTTTCTTCTTTGTTAGCGTGTATATATTTGATGTGCCATCAGGGTATTTTATTGTGAGGATTGGATGATTTTCTATTAGAGATAATGATTTTGTGCCGTTCTTGATGGATGCTTCTATTGTTAAGATGCCTGAGATGTTGTTGTATGAGGCCAATAAGAAGAGGCTAATCGATTCTTTGCTGCTTGGTTTTAATGATATTGATTTTGTCTTTCTTTCATAGCCGGACTTTGAGATTGTGTATTTGTATGTGCCGGGTTTTGTTATCGTGAATGTAGCTTTTCCTTTGCAGTTCGTGTATGTTACTTCTGTGCTGCCGTCGTGTTTTTGGAGGATTCTGACATCTTTTAGGGGCTTGTCTTTGTAGGTTATTGTGAATGTGAGCTTATTATTTTCGAAGGTGTAATCGATGGAGAAACGTTTTGCCTTTTTGTGGCTTGGCGGTTTTGGCACTGCTTTTGTTGTGAAGTTATAGGGCTTGATTATGCAGTTATTGGCTTTATCGCAGAAGGTTATGGTTAAATTGTATGTGGTTGATGGAGTGAGATTTGTTAAGTTGATTAGGTGTTGGGTTGAGTATGTGGAGGAGTTGTAAGTTGCATTTTGGAAGTCGAATGTGTAGTTTGTTGGCTCAGTTGTGTTGAAGGTGAGTTGGGCTGTGCTTGTTGTGGTTGTGCTGTTTATCGATGCATTGGGCTTTGTTATGTCGATGGTTATGTGTATCGTCGCTATGGTTAGATGACCGAGAGAGTCGTTGGCGTAGATTTTGATGGTGTGATTGCCTTCTGTTAGCGTTAGAGTAGTGTTGGCTGTGAAGGTTTGATTGGCCCCATCATCGACTTGGTAGAGTGTAGTATCCGGGTCTGCATCGCTTATGGAGAGGTTTAGCCAGACAGTAGTCGTATTATAGTAGGCCCAGTCTATTGGCGAGGTGATGTTTATGAATGGTGCCTCTGTGTCTATGAAGATGTGGCGTGTTTCTGTCGTGTTTTCGTTGTTGTAGGAGTCAGTACATTTAGCATAGAAAGTGTGGTTGCCATCGGGAATGTTTGTCTTGTTTATCCAGTAGTGCGTGCCTTCGTGGTTAGGGAAGGGCTCTGGAGTTCCGTCGAAGTAGAGCTGAGCAGTCGTCGGGCTTTCATCTATGCAGCTTATGTTGACAAAAATCCAATTCTGCGAATAGTTGCCGGATTCCGTTGTACTATTAGCAAAGGATAGATTTGGCGGCACCACATCAACCAAACGAATGGTTCGTGTCTCTGTGGAGTTGCATAGGCCAGCGGTTGAGCAGGATGTTGCGTTTAGGTAATATGTGCCATAGGGCAAGTTCTCAAAAGTATATGTGCAGGGGTTTGTAGTGCAAGTGGCGTTTCTCACTAACGATGTGGGGTTGTATATGTAAATGGTTGTATTGGCGAATTTAGCATCTTGGACAAATGTAGAGACGTTTACGTTAAGCGTGTGGCTTGGTACATTTGTATTGTTTGCAGGCGTCGGCGAGACGAAATCAGGAATAATACGAATACAGCCCATCGTGTTGGTGTGGAAATCGGGATTGTTGCCTAAGTCTGTTAGATTACCGATGTTATTATCGCCGACGTTGTTATTGGAGTTAGCGTCAAAATAGAAGCTCGCTTGGCTCGCTTGGCAGCTTGTAACATTTATTATATTGGCGCCGGATGTGCCTTCGAGATAGATGCCATAGGTATGATTTAATAATTGAGTAGATGAAATAATAAGATTATTTACATTTTTAGCATAGATACCTTTAGGAGATATATTTAACAATGAGTTATTGATTTTAATAGTATCTATCCCATACAAATAGAGGGGCGTATTAGATACATTATAAAAAGAACAATTTTTAACAACAACATTCTTAACCCCAGTTAAATAGAAATAAATTCCATAAGCCACATTCTTAAATGTAGAATTGATTATGGATAAACCATCAGTACCTCCCATTGTCCTAATAGCAGGTCCGTTCCAATCATGAATATTTATATTTGATATGGTGGCGTTGATTGTATAAGAGTCTGTACCTATTATAGGATCATCACCACTTCCAAAAACTTCTAAAATATCTATAATATTATTTGTACCATCCAATTGAATATATGGATAAGAATTTTGATAACCTTGTAAAGGATTATGAATACTTATGTTCTTTAAATAATTATTGGAAGAGTATCTATCAACAGTTATGTGATATTTATAATTATAACTATCAGCATAGGTACGATTGGTGTATAATTGAGTCACAAAATTATTGTTACTAGAAAGTAGATATAATGAAAAACCATTAGTAAATGAACTGTTAAACATTTGATTATTTATTGAATGATCTAAACGCATATATGAATGATTAAAAATCGAATTGTTAATGGTGTTGTTATTAGATTTATATAATAAAAAGTACATATCTTTAGCCCAACTTCCTATACTATAGATATTGATGTCATCTAAAATATTATAATTAGAGTAACGTAAAGAAAAGATTTCATTTGTTTGACCTGAATCAGATTTCTGAGTAGTTATTGAAATATTTGAAAAAGAATTATTTGTTAAATTACATGCATCTAAGGGATTTCCATAAGCATTACTAGCATTAGAAATGTTTATATTAGAGAAAGTTGAATTAATAACTCCTAATAATATAAAATTTAATTGAGGTTCTGTAATATTTGATAGAGAAATATCAGAAGAGTAAAATATATATAATTTATTTTTTAAGTGATCAGGGTACATTATGGAATTGATTGTTAAATTAGAAACATTACAAATGTAAATAACGCTCGCATTGTTTATAGAGGGCATATTTAAGGAGGAAGTATTTGAAATCTCATAAAGAACAGTATTGTTTGACAACGTGACATTCATAAAATGATTCGTACATATATCCTTAGAAGAAGGATACAGAACACCAGAATAGATCTCGTAAGGATGTATAAATAAAAAGTCTTGTGTATTATTTTCAAAAATAGAATTTTCTACAAGGATATCTTTAGCCGTTGAGTGAGTATTGCCATAGTACATGTTTATAATTAAGCCATTTCTTCCATTGATTGATGTTACATTTGTTAAAGTGACATTTGTAGGAGCATAAAGGTAAATACCTCTATTTGAGGATAAATTAACAAGAAGATTTTCTAATCTTATATTTTTCACTCCTCCTAAATAGAAATAAATTCCATCTGTCACATTCTTAAATGTAGAATTGATGATGGATAAACCATCAGTACCTCCCATTATTCTAATAGCCGATCCACCCCAATCATGAATATTGACATTTGATATAGTAGTGTTGATTGTATAAGAGTCAGTTTGGATAGCTGCATAATTACCATTGAAGAAAGTTGTATTGTTTAAAAGATTATTAGAACCTTCTAGTAGAATATGAGGAGTATTATCATTAGAACCCCACTGTTGAGGATTATCAAATGTAATATCATTAATATAATTATTATGAGAATATCGATCAATTTTGAAATTAGGAACAGTATTTACATTATCAGATTCAGTCCGATTTGCATATAAATGTATAATATCATTATAATTACTATATATTAAAAGGAGAGTGTGGCCGCTAGTAGCATAGACATCACTTATGGAATTGTTATATGAATGATCTAGATGCAATATATAATAACCTGGACCATGGCTAGGGGCAGAGAGGTTAAGATTTTGGAGTGTGTTGTTGTTTGAGTAGCTCAGCACAAAGAAATCATTGTTTGACCTGCCATAGACATTGCTCACATTGACGTGATCAGCATGGTCGAGCTTTACGCCATAGTAGTTATTTGAGAGGTTTAAGTCATGGATTTGGACATTGCTTGCACTATGGATATAAATAGCGGCTGCGCCGCTATTCGTCGAGCCGTTTATGGTGAAATTATTGCCAACAATCTCAACATTATCAGCAGATATATTTAAACATATTCCACCAGATGAAACTAAATTTGTTGTAATATTATAAACGCCTGCGGAGGTTATATTCCCACAACCACTATAAGAAATAGGTGGAGAACTTTCATTTATCTCAACAGATGAAACTACAGGTGTTTTAGTGGTATCAGAAGTTGAGAGATTAAGCTCATATTGGAAGTACTTGGCAGATTGGTTTATGGTTATATTTCCAGCAGACTGCCAGCTGCTCCAAGAGCTAGACGAGAAGTTAGCATGATAATAATTCTCGCGGATTTCTTCGAGTGATAATGTGCGGTTATAGACAGCAAAGCTATCGATGTAGCCCTTGAAGTAATACCCCCAACCAGGTTGCGTTTGTAACATACCCTCTTTGGTTACAGTATCCTCAGCCACACCTCCCAAAGCATCATCTGCTGTATGGGCATGCATCTGAACAGGGGCAGGGGCTGAAGCAACCATTTCCCCATTCAAATAAAGAGAGAAAGTACCTGTTCCAGTATGGTCATACACCTCAACAGCATAATACCATTTATGAGCCTGAATAGAAGTATTCAACCAAACACCATCCCAATTATTAGAGGTGGCCCAAGCACCTGCGTAAAGATAACCATTCTTAATATAGAGATTCATACCATTGGCACCACCACCCTCCTCATATATAACATATGTTCCGCTTGTATCTTCAGGATAAAACCAAACACTAATAATTCTTTGGTCAAAGGCAGCATCGAATAAAGAGCTTGTATCCTGAGTGTCACAAGGACCATTTTCATCTAAACATATAAGGTCATTAGAACCATCAAAGTGATAAGCTCCGTTGAAATACCCATCGTTTGTATATGTAGCATCATGCACTGTGATGCTATAAGCATTGCCCGAAGCATCAGGTTCCGAAACTGAATTAGCATCGAGTTTCCACCAACCCGCTAAAGAAGAGATATCCTGTAATTCTGCTGTATCATTTGTAAGCCTATAACGAACGTACACTCCACCTCCATTAGCTGTAAAATCAATGGAGAAATTGTTCCAAGAGACAACATTCACATGGTTGGCAGTGTCAGCAGAGAGAGCACGGAAGACGCGGCTGACGTAAAGGCCCTCTGAATAATAAGCAGAGTTAGATTGATTAGCTAGAATAACGCCATTAGACGAGACATTGGTGTGATATGAAGAGTTAACAGCGGTGTAGAAACCCTGAGAAAATGTGCTTGAATCATCGGTGTAAGTATAGGCGAAAAGGCTTGTGATGAACAAAATCGCCAACACCAATACTGTCCTACGCCGCATGCCTTCTTTTCTCTCGGAGGCTTTAAAAGCTTTGTGGGCGTAGCTTATCTCCTAAACTCCAATCTTCTCTGAATACCTCTTATTATTATAAGGGCTACAAACGCCAAGCCTAAAACCACTAGAACAGTGCCTGTTATGAGGATTGGATTTGTCACATCTAAAGGCAAGGACTCCTTTTCACCATATTGAACGCTCACACCATTTATCTCATTTGTTGATTTTATCACGATATGATAGCGGCCTTTCGGCAGAACTAGTGAAAGCTCGCCTTTGCCCTGCCTCGTTGTTACCAAAACATTGTCTAAGTATATTTCAGCTGTGTATGAACCATTTATGTCAGGATTTAAGATGATTGGGAGTGTTTCTTGTGTTTCTAGCGGAACAGTTGCTTTGTATGTCTTATTTGTAGCGTTGCCTTGTTCTTCAGCGCCTTTTACAACAACCTTTGTAGAGCTCATTCTAAGCACTGGATTTGTCGATGATGTGTATATGTATATGCCAGGTTTTCTTGGCGTGTATTTGCCCCTGCCATTATCATTAGTCTTGAAGGTGTAGGATTCCTCTGGACCTACTGCTGTTATTACTGCTCCGCTTAACGGCTTTCCGTCTTTTGTATAGATATAAACATTTACCTCATAATCCACATAGCCAAGAGGCGGTGCATTTATAGATATAGAATATGCTGTACTTCCTCCCACTGTTATGTAGCCTGATGATGAGTCACTTCCTTCTTCTCCACCTTCTTCTCCACCTTGTTCAACTGTTTCATTTCCTTGTGGCTGTGTTTCATTGGCTGTTTGATTAATCGTCTCATTAATGGTTTGGTTTAGAGTTTCGTTTGTTTCGTTCTTTAAGATTTCACAGAGGGTTAATCTGGTTGTTTTATATGCGGATTCATAATTGTCTTTTTCGGCTAGGAATGAGTATGTACCATTGGCTGTTAATGTGAAATATGCTTCTCCATCTTTGTTTGTATATTCTTTGAAGGCTTCTCCGTTTGGATCCTTCATTGTAATCTTGGCATCAGGTTCGCTGTCAACCCCTACTTTGTTATCAGGACAAATAACATCACCTATGCTTAATGAGAGTTGAGGTAACGGTTTCTTCTCCTCTGGAGGTGCTGGATAGCAGCTGGCAGAAGTAGCTGCACATAGCTCGTTGCCATATTCTAATATAACACCTCTGCTACATGTGAAAGCTGGTTCTATTATTTTGTATGTGGAGATATTATTAGCATCTGTTATGGAAAGATTGGCGCCATAATAAGGTGCTGAAGGAACTGGTGCTGTGCCTTGACATGTAACATTTGTGCCATTTACTGAACAGGATATAGATACTGATCCTGCAACAGCATTTTCATTGAAGAATGTAACTGTTAAGCTCGTGTTGTTGCTGAAGCCATTCTCTGAATAAGCGGAGATATTGAAGTTTATTGTTTGAGAGGTATTGAAGTGATTGTGGTTTAGCAGGGTTGTGCCATTATTAACTGTTATTTCTGGGACGCGGTGTGATTCGAAGGAGTATGAGCCAGTTTCTATATTAGCTTTGTTGTCGTAAACCATGTATTGGACAACATGCGTGCCTGTTTGTAGATTTGCTATTGTATATGAGCAGTTTAATGCTGTTTGCCAAGCATTGCTATCTAACTTGAATGCACAGCGTTCTATGCCTGCTGTATCATTTGCTTCTATTCTTAAAGTGACTGAATTAGCATATACTGTCGTATGTGGATATGTGTCGATTATTGTTGGTGGAGTTGTATCTGTTGAGAGATAAGTAGGTGCGTGGTAGATTGCGTTGACATTGCCACCTTCTGGCAATGCCATTAAATCGATTGTGTAATGGCCATTCGAAGCATTGGTTGTCATTGCTAAGTTAAGGGCTAGATTGCCCGTGAAGCCGTCGCTGTGTGCTTTCAGTGTGTTTGGAGCAGAGACTATCTTCGTGAATGTAGTTGTCGTGCCAGTCATATATGTATTGCTGTCGTTCATGTTGGCGTTTAATTGGCCAAGAGGATAATTAGAAGTGCCTGCATATAAATCTAAAACTGTGTTTGATAAGCCAGATTTGGAGTATTTGGCTGTGAAGTTATCGCCGTTCTTTATGAAATCCATCCATTGGACGAGAATACCATTTATCGTTGTTGAACGGTAATGTGGATAAGCGTTTGAGTGAGTTATGCACCAGAATGTGTTTGCACAGTCGGGGTCTGCACAGTCTGTCTTTCCATCCCTGTCGTTGTCTATGCCATCTCTACAGCCGCCATAGGCTGTGATTTCTGTCGTGTATTGAGCAGGGCAGTCGGGGTCTGCTGAATCGATTAAGCCATCTCCATCATTATCGAATCCGTCGTTGCAGAAATTACTTTCATTTTGAGCTGCTATATGGCCGTAGATATCTACCACTTTACCGTAACAGTCAGGGTCTTGAGCATCTATTAAGCCATCGTGGTCATCATCATAATTATTCATGCAGCTATCGTCAGATATGTTTTCGTAGAGGGGACATGGCCTGCATGCACCACCTTTTCCTGCACAGTCAGAATCTGCACAGTCCATCGCATTATCGGCGTCGTTATCAAAGGCATCAGAACAACTCGTTTCATTTCCATATTCACATAATTGTAAGCCAATTGAATTACCTACCAAACCATCACAGTCAGGATCTCTACAGTCTATGCCTGTCGTGTTATCTGTTTGGCCAAGGTTTCTTCTTATCCATTTATTTACGTCGTAGGTTTCCCATGTCCTTGCTATAAATTTATCTAAATCATTGTCTATGCCGTCGGCACACCAATAACCGCTTGTGTTGTCGTTGTGTAATGTTCCATCTGGGCTTGTAGCCTCTGTTAACGGGCAAGCTAATCTGCTTTCATTTATGTTTGAGGTGTTTGCCAATGTGCCATCTTTGTATCTTAAGCGGCAGTCGTAGTCTTGGCAGTCTGTATAGCCGTCGCCGTCGTTGTCGAAGCCGTCTGTGCAGTTAATTTCTTCACCAAATTGGCAGACATGACCTGCTGCTGAAACAGCTCCGTCACAGTCAGGGTCTCTACAATCTATTAATTGAATGGCATCGCTTGGCGAAATTGGATGTGTGTAATGAGCTGGACCTAATTCCCAATTCTGCCCAACATCCAATTCTTGTTTGCTTATTTGAACGGAATCGTTCTTCCATAAACCATAATCATAATCGTTATTTATACCGTCGAAACATGTGGTTGATGGTGCTCCTGCTGCACCTTCGTCAGATGGACAGCCTGCTGCGACATTGCCAAAGCAGTCCATGTCTTGGCAGTCTGTATAGCCGTCGCCGTCGTTGTCGAAGCCGTCTGTGCAGTTTAACTCATGCCTGTACTGACAGTAAACATTGTGACCATTTACTGTGGCGGCTATTGTGTTATTACAGTCTAAATCCCTACAATCTGTTGAATCATTCCAGAAGAAGTAATCGCCTGTTATCAAGCTATCCAAGTCATTGTCTATATTGTCGTTACACCATGTGTGTATGCCACCTTCCACATGATCGCTTTCATTGATTATGGCTGAGTTGCTGACTTGGAAGTTTGTTAAGTAGCCGCCGGCCATTGTGTTGCCGTCTATATCCCTAGCAGCTTCTATGCCTGAATAGGTTCCTTCTGAGACTGTTGAGGGGATTAAGACAGTTAAGAGCTCACTTAAGTAGGTTGGCGAGCCTGCGTAGTTGTCTTCGTACGAGACAAGAGATTGACAGTTTTGTGTACAGCCCGTTGGGCCTATGGCTTTGTTATCTAATTGCCTATTTGTCGTTGAGCTATCTGTTACATTGAATTCTGAGGGGAAGTTTTTGAGCGTCATGGTTAAGCTCTTTCCTGCTATGTTCCCTGAATTGTAGTATTTAACTTTTAGTTTTTGGCCAGGCTTAACATACTCTGTGTAATAGACTTGGACATCTTGATTTGGATAATCACAATAGCCATCCCCATTATTGTCAGTACCTAAACAGAAGCGGCAGACATTGTTTACACACGGATCGATTACTGGCGTCGATGATGAGATATTGCGCTGATGCCTTATGACAAAGTAAATTGAACAATCAGGATCTTGTGCGTCTGTCTTACCATCTCCATCGTTGTCTACACCATCAAAACATTGCGTTTCTGTATTTGAGCCTATGCTCAAATCAAAGGCATGGACAACATCTGCTGACCAATCACAGTTCACTTCGCTGAAATACCAACCTGCTAATCCTGACCAGCAACGGAAGGCTCTGCTTGCATCTGTTAATGTCCATGTGGTTTTCGGCTTGTAGTGAATGAGTGTGTGTAGGTAGCCAGCTAAACCATTGGCGTTGTACAAAGCAAAGCTAACATTGTATTGGCCTTCTGGCTTTGCATTGTTTGTTGAGATGTTGTAAAGTACATAGACACGCGTGCCATTCCACTCATATTGAACATTACCTGCGTTAAAGTTGCTGTCTAAGGCTGAGAGATTAGCAACTACATTTGTTATTGTTGGGTCTGCTAATTCGAGGGTTATGTTGAGAGTGTCGCCTTGACTGTAATAAACACGGTCTGGCACAGGTGGGAAAGCATTTAATTGATAGGTTTTAATCTCATAGCCTAATAGGGATTCGTTCTTGCACCACAATGTTAGCTGGTGAGCTCCATTATAATATTGGTAATTATTTAGATAACTATAAACAGCTCCACTTATTGGTGTATATGCTATGCCCATTGGCAGATTGTATATTGCTGTTGAGTTTGTTGGAATAGCTGAGATGTTAGCAGCGTCTAATTGGACAACGCAGTTAGCTGGGAATAGAGCTGAGATATTTAATAAGGGGAGTGTATTAGTGAAGTTTAGCTTAGTTGGAGCAAGAAGAGAGGTATTGAGTAGTGTACCTGCTGCATAGCTGCTGGCGTGTGGCGATGTGAAGGTTACTGTTCCTAGATAAGGATTGCAGCTTATATTGCAAGCAGAGCATGATGAAGCATCGAAGCCGGCTATAGACGAAGCATTTGAATACATTCCTTGTTTATAGTAAATCTTTGGTGGGCAGGATAATGTGTTGAGTGTGGCGATTATAGATGTGTTGAGATATGATTTAGAGTCGTTTATAGCCACGAAGTTAGTGCCTACTTTGAAATCATTTGAACCTATGTCTTGGTTGGTGGTTAAAGATAAAGTGGTCATAGCAGGTCTAGGCGTTAGCTTAAAGGCGAAGAGCGAGTTATCTCTAGGCGAGGCATAGACAATGCCATTCCAATACGATATAGGGGCGTAAGCTCTTTCAGATAATGTATAATTCGCTATTTCCTGACAATTGTTAAGATTTATCTCATATAAAAGGCTCTTATTAAGATCATTGTTTTTGAAGGCGGCGAAGATGATGTCGCCGACTACTATAGGGTCTGAGTACTCCTCAACATAATTAGAAGATGTAAAGTTGCAAATAGGCTCGAGGGTTTGGGAGTTATACACAAAAATATGTCCTGCATAATCCCCTACAACTAATTTGCCATTAGCTATTATAGGAGATGTGTATCCTCCATTAGCACTAGCACCTTTTTTAGCATGGAATAAAACATCTAGAGTATTTAAGTCAATAACTGTTAGGTAAGCATGCCAATCATAGACATATATTCTATCACCATAGATAGTAGGTGCTGATGCTATAGGACCTGTGGGAATTGTTATTCGCTTTATAAGAGCACCTGTTGAAGCGTTTAATATATCTAAATTATTGCACACTATCGAGAATAGTTTGCCATCATGATAGCTCAATACCTCATCAGTACAAGAATCGCCGTTATCATGAGACCAAATAACACTGCCATCACTTACATTAACAGCATAAACTTTGTTATCAGGATCTGCCGAGGCTGAGAAATAGAGACCATCCCCAGCAACAGGGTCTATTCCTCCTGTGGGCAGGGAGATATTCCAAAGGATATTGCCTGATGAAGCGTTAAAGGCAGTAACTGTTCCATGTCCTTCGATAATAACTTTGCCATCTATATATATGGGGAAACGCGTCATACCAACCATAGGAGTGGATATGTTCCAAAGGATATTGCCTGATGAAGCGTTAATGGCATATAATGTTTCTGCAGAAGGCATATATAGAACACCTTCAACTATTATAGGAGCAGCCCATCCAGTATTATTATCCAAGCTTAGATTCCATAATAGCGTCATATTAGTAAAGCCGCTGTCATGAGCGTAGGAGAGGCGCTCAGGGTTGCCGCCTGCCTGTGGCCAGTCTTTTAATTCGATATAAGATGTATTGGCGAAGGTCACATTTTGTAAGTTGAAGGTTGTTTGGGATGTACTTTCTATTTTCACTGCTTGGCCATTGGCGGGCATTAAGAAATATGAATCAGTAATATTGACAGTTGATGAAATGACAGGACCTGAAGCATAATCTGGGGATAAGCCATATATTGGGGCTAAGAGAGGTGGAGTTATAGAATAAATGTGGTTGAAGGTTGCTTGTGTATCTTCTACAGAGCCAACAGTGTAGTAGGTATTCTGACATGTTACATTATCAATTAATCCATTATGGACGCCGTATCCCTGAAGAGCACAAAGATAAGCGCCATTTACAGAGGCATTTCTGATGGTAGCATTGCTGCTTGTGATGCCCTGAACATTGTATGTGGCTGTATCATATTCAGCTGTTAAACCAACACCACCTAAAAGAGATAGGGGATGTTCTGCCTCGACCACGATATTTTGAGCTATTGTATTGTTAGAATTAACCATTATAAACCCTAAGCCATTTGGAGAGCCAAGATTTTCAGATGTATATGCGTAGATGTTTTTGAAAGTGCTGTTGTAAAGATTATATAAAGCATAACCTGAGAAGACTCTGAAGTCATAGCATTTTAGATTGTTGGCAGTTATATTGTAATGATAAGACATATCTGTCGGGGAATTACCAAAATCATTAAAGAAGCAAGAATAGTAGCCTAATGAATCCATGAAGCGCACCGTGATGTTGTTCAGATTTACATTAGATGTGTTGTGTGTTAGCATAACACCCCATGAACCGCCAGATAGAGCCTGAGTGTGGCTGAGATTTATAGATATATTAGATAAGTTAGCATAATTAACGTTGCTCAATTCAAGGGCGTCTTCATCCAAAGGAAGGATAGTTGAGTTGATTATCTGTAAATTAGAGCCATCTGAGAAATAAGCACCCTTATCTTTTACATAGATGTTTGATACATTGACATGTAAGAAGTTTTTAGTATATAATAGAATATATGAAGATGCATCATTATAGAAGCTCAGATTATCTAATGATACATTCACTTTTTGTTCATTTGGTGAGGAGTATATACCTTGCATGTGGAATTGTGAGTTTAAGATATGGAGATTAGATATATCTTCTAAATAAATATATGTGTCATTCAGATACAAGCCAGACATATTTAATAAGGAACCTGAGAATTTGTAAAGGTCAATATAAGAATCATTAAATGTGGCATTAGAGAGTAAGATATTGCTTGATGAAGATGTAACATTCGATAGCAAAGCATAAGTGTCATTATAGAAGTAACCCCCTGAAATAGAACCTGCTGGATTGCCAGTTAAATAGATGCTATGGTCATCATTAGACAAAGTTGTGTTTGTAAAAGTTATGTTGAAGGCTTTGTCCAAGTAAATAGAGTAATTATTTTGTGAGAGTGTTGAATCTTTGACTTTAATATCTGAATTATCCAAATAAATACCTTTTGTGTTGCTTGTGAGGTTGAAGTTAGAGAGTATTATGTTAGAAGAATCCTCTGCTTTTACAGCCAGCTCGGCATTCTGAATTTTTACATTTGAAATATTTGTGTTTGTATCAGTGTAGAGGAAGACGCTGCCCATGCACGTCGTGTTGGGCTCTATTGTTAAGGAGCTGGGTGTGAGATTTAGGCTAGAGTTGGCGACAACTAGAGCACCAATAGCTGAATCTGTTATGTTTGTCTTGCCATCACCTGTTTGACCATTGGAGAAGTAGTAAAGGGGTTTGCCGTTTATGAGGTTGTCTGTAGAGATGTTGTGGATGTAATGATTTAGAGAAGAACCTTCAATACATAGGGAGATGCCAGTGGAAGTAAAGAGATGAGAAGATCTAAAATTTAAATTTGAACTATTAATTATGTAAATAACTGTTCCTGACGATGAATTGAAAATAGTATTTAGAAATGTCACATTAGTTAAATTTACAAAATTTGATATATACAAAGAATATATGCCTGCACTTATTGAAGAGTTTATGATAGATAAACCAGATAAATTTATATTGCTATCTGGCGTTGCATTCAACACCAAACCACTTTCACTCATATTTAGAATTGTTAAATTAACAAAATGAAGATTTCTATTATCTGTAAACTGTGAAACTGATGAATAAGGTAACCTGATATACACACCATAAGTACCGTTTTCTATTAATATAGAATTAAAAGTTTGGTTGGTTCCAAAACCCGGGCGAGTATATATAGAATATTCTGTATTATAGATACCTATCGATGTGAAAGTATTATTTGAGGCAACATATACTGCACCGCTATTTGAAGGGAATAAACTAATACCATAATTCGAGTTATTTATAGTAATATTCTCATATCTATTGCCATAGCTTTGAGGACTATTTTGACTACTGAGTAAATAAATAGAACCTCTAGTCGATCTTGTTCTATTTATATACAAATTCGAAAAAGTACCATTTATACTATAACCTGCTGCAACACCAACTCCAAAATATGTGTTATCCATAGTAATGTTATCCATAGTGGTGTTCACAGCACCAGAAGCTTGAACTCCTCCCCATGCATAAATACCATCGCCATCATAACCTTGAATTTTACAATTTTTAAGCACAGAGTTATTAGCACGGTGAATGTAAATAGTTAAAATAGGTTCAGACGCTGGTAGATCAGTCTCAAGAGTAGAGCCCTGACAATCCAACATAGCGTCATTATGATCTATATGGATACCTATCCTAGCGTTGGTAGTGTAATTTATCTGAGGATTTAATTTGTATACCCCCTTACATAAAGCAACACTACCTGTAATATGGATTTGACCATCAGCGTTCTTGTATAGTTTGCCACCCCATGTGCTTGAATCACTGAGATTGACACAATGACATGAAGCATCGCTGGCTTGGACTGAATTATTAACACCATCATCAGTTAAATTACCTACATTACTAACGCCAGTGTTATTTTCAGTAGCGTTGCTTAAATAGTATGAGACACTTGAAGCACCACAAAAAGAATTGTGGGAAATTGTATTGTTAACAGAATAAAGGCCTCCAGAGCCGTCTAAATCTGAGAAATAAATTCCAATCAAAAGATTGGGTGAATCGCTTATCGAATTGTATTCAAAATAAGAATTGTTAGTATCTTGAATTACGAAAGGTATTGGATAGTAACCATAATTAAAGTTCTTAAAAAGGTTATTAGTAAGGTTAGCTTTCCTAACTTTAACTAAATATACACCATAGCCATTAATATTATACTGTGCAGATATGAATATATTTTTATAAATATCGAGCCCATCCACTTGGCCAAAATAATTATACCCTCCAGAAAGATAATTCTCTCCAACAGATATATTGTAAGAAAACACGGATTCGTTCTCTGTATCTCCAATCAAACCTATCAAACTTACAGTTCCTCCATTAGGAGCATGACCCATTACAGTGTTGTTATAGATTGAGATATTGGAGAGTCCATTATAAGCTAGGATAAGATACCAAACATCAGGACCTAAATAGTATGCATCTATGACATTATCCTGAATAGACCCATTTTTAACCTCCACCAACTTTATTGCCATTGCTGATGATTCTCCGGATGTATTTCCAGAGATGTTGATGTAATTATTCTCTAAGGATAGATTTGTCCCAACATACAAAGAGATTGCCTCTGTGGGACAGTAAAGTGACGAGAACGTGAAATTGTTGTTACTGATCACAGTGTTATTGTCTGACCAGGAAGTTATATGGTATGCACAGGTATTAAATGAATTTCTAGATATGTCTACATAATTAGATGAGTCAATCCTAATAAACTCAAAATGTGGGGAGAGATCATCAATATATTTAGCATGTGAAAATGTGTTGTTGAACAATTGGCATTGCGCGGAGTCCTCCAGATAAACAAAAACTTCATTCCAATAGGTCTCATCCTCTCGAGTCCAATAAAAAGTAGAATTGCTTATAGTACATCCTGAAATGTTGCGGAAATCGATAGCTGATCCTCTAAAGCTACCAAGGTAAAAATCCATTACCTTGCAGCGCGTGACGGTTATATTTGACAGATCCTCTGCCTTAATAGCCCATTCATAATGTGGATCATTGTTAGGTGGCTCGATTGTCGAGCCGAAGCAGTCTAAGTTAGCGTTGCTAGCATTGAAAATAAGGGCCGCATGTGTGGACTCTGAAGCGCTCGCGCCTATCTTATAATCCCACCTGCACAGTGTCACGTTCCCATTAACATAATATGTGCCAAAATCATCTTGTGTTATTGCTGAACCCCAAGTTGAATTATCATATAAGTCAATGCAAGAAGGGCAGGCAGACGAATGGAAATCAGGATTTGATGACGCTGCTGAACCCCCTATCGAACCGTAATTTCCCGAACCTGTGTTATTTTGCGCTGAGTTATCTAAATAATATGCAGCCCCAACATCACGACAGAAAAAGTTGTTGTTAATGGAATTGTTAGATGCACCATCAAAATAGATACCATATGAATAATTTTTTCCTATGTTATCCTTAATAAGACCATTGTTAGCTGAGCTAGTGAGATATATCGCTGTTTGATGTGTATTAACATCCCCTTCACCGCTGAAGAGAGTATTTTCAATGCTAAAAGTTCCTCCAGTTATATACAATGGCCTATAACCATCATAGAGATAAGAATTATTTATATTAAGATTGCCCCAACTTTCAAAAGCGTAATAATAGCCTCTATAAGTTGAATGATTTATTGTTGCAATCCAAGGGCCTCTTAAAAACCACTCCCCACTATAAGTTGTGCTAAAAGTTGAGTTTTCACAATATATCCTATAAGTGCCTGAATTAGGTACAAAATCTATAAATTTATTGCTGCTATCATTAATATCTTCAAAGTCGCTGTTTAATATCGAGATATTCGAACCTGATTGAAGATTAGATGAATATATCGCTCCTGTTATGGATAAATGGCTAGCCGAAACTGAGTCCAATGTTAAATCGATAGAATTTGATAAATAGACTATCGCTCCAGTATTTGATAAATCACCTACAGAAGAATCCTTAACAGTTATGTTGGAGCCCCCATCAAATCTAAATGCTCTTTGATAATTTATGACATCACAATTCTTTATGAGAATATTTGAATGTGTGGCGGATTCCCAACCAATACCTTGTGGATAACTGCTTGTAGATCCAGAACCATTAATAGTTGATCCATTACAGTCAAATGTAAGGTCATCAGCGTTAATGACAATCACAGGATTAGAATTAGAAGTATCTGCTAGATTGTAATCATCATAACATAATGTCACATTCTCATGAATATAATAAGTATCGCCAGATTTTGTAACAGCAGTACCCCATGTATTACTATCAGAGAGGTTTACACAAGCAGAGAAGCTGAAACTAATAAAAGCTAGAAAAAGCAACACAAACAGTAAGAAACGGGCTCGCATGCCTTCTTTTCTCTCGGAGGCTTTAAAAGCTTTGTGGTGGTGGAACAATCAATATATCGAAAAGCGAAGATTATTACTTTTTTTAGCTTTTATTCATAGCTATAATATAAGTCACATAAGCCATGAAGATTATAACTTAAAAAATTTATCAGAAAAAATTAAAGGATTTTGTATGTCGGACCTTATAGAAATAGTGTATATTCTCAAGAATTATGAGATAAAATTTTATTGATCTTTTCTAGAATACTGCTTAGAACACTAAGATTCGCAATTTTATGATCAGCATCAGTAACTGTATTGGAAAAAGATCCATCATAAAAACCCCTTGGAATCATTCTAACCGTCCACATGCCAAGGGATTTTGGTATTTTAATGTCATCCATTTCATTATCTCCTACGACAACAACCCCTTCTGGACTATGAATCATTCCAATCTCATTTAACATTTTCTTATAAAAATAAGCATCCTTACTCCTGGTAAAGAAAAACTTATCAAAATAAATATATAAACCAGACGCAGCCACTTCCTCCATCCTTATTTCATCAGGCCCTTTACTCATCAGATACAAATTATAATCAGAATATAATTTTTCAAGGGTCGATTTAGCACCTATGAATAGGAAACTATTGTCATTCATATTATTATGAGAAACTAATGCTGCTATATAGTGTGTAAAATAAATTTTGTAAACAAGATCCAAGTCCTTGCTATGAACACCTAAATCAGACAAAATATTTCTAAGTTTATATTCCGACAAATTCGCACCTTGGCCTGTGGAATTCATTATTTCCTCTGCCATTTCATGGGGTTTGAAGGAGATAGTTTTGATTACATCTCTGAGCCTTGAATGTTTTTGATAATAATCATAAACTGCATACAACCCCTTTTCTATAGCATTCCGTCTAAGACCTCGCGTATCTAAAAGCGTATTGCCTAGATCAAACACGATTGCCTTCACTTTACTATTTTTACTACTACCTCCTGAAGTATAACCTATATTTTGTTTCTGAAAGTGCATACATACTTACTTAATAGGACATTATTTAAACCTATGCCTCTTCCCAGCACCATAACCTTCTCTTGAAGATTTGCCATAGTTTTTTTGTCGCTGAACACCTCGGCCCTTCGGGCCTCGTTCTCTACTATTATCATTTAAATTCTGTCCATGTCGACGCTCATTTCTTCTGCCATAGCCCCTCCCCTCATTAGAGCCTTGACGAGAGGAAAAACGCTGTCCATTGGAGGAATGAAAACGGCCATGAGAATAAGACATCTTCCTCGACTCGCGGTTGTTGTTTTGGGCTGACGCATCAAAAACCGGCAAGGATTCTCTGAATGTTACGGCTTTGCCCTTTTTTCCAATCCTTCCTGTCCTGCCCATTCTATGCTTAGCAGTTTTCTCATCACCAGCTTCGTCGTAGCTTATAACCAAATCAACATCAGGTATATCTATACCCCTCGCTAAAACATCTGTGGCTATGATTACAGAAACCTCATCCCTCCTAAACTTGCCAACCATAAATTCCCTCTTTCTTTGGCTCAAATCGCCATGAATAACAGCGTGCTTTACTTTCCACTTGCTGAGCATTTGAGATAACCAATCAACGCCGCGTTTCGTCGCCATGAAAATAATTGTCTTCTTGTTTGGATCCAAATATTCCCTCAGTTTGGAGAGCTTCCTATTTCTCTCTACATCGACGAACTCATGTTCTATGTCAAAATTATCCTCTTCTAAGTGGATTTCCTCTGCATCGGCCCTAAGAAGGCTCTTTAACTCAGGATTAAGCGTAGCGGAGAACAATCCTATTTGGTTAGGTTCAACGGCTGACATAATAGCCTTAACATCTTCTTCGAAACCCATTTCAAGCATCTTATCCCCCTCATCGAGGATAACCAACTCCACTTTATTTATATTGCCCCTCCGAATATGGTCTAGACACCTGCCCGGCGTGGCGATGAGTATATCCCATCTTTTGGATAAGCGCTCCTCATCTACATTCAATGAAGTGCCCCCATAAACAACCAACGAGCGTTTATTGGGTAAGAGCTTCTTTGCTTCGCTCCACACCTGCTTTGCCAACTCACGCGTAGGCGTTAAAACAAGGGCTTTTCCTTTCAGCACGCTCATAGGCAATAAAAAGGCTGCTGTTTTGCCAGAACCTGTCTTGCTCAAAACAAAAACATCTCGGCCCTCTATCATGGGTGGAATAGCTAACGCTTGAACCTCTGTGGGCTCGCTATAAATCTCACTAACATGTTTCCATACCCTTTCGGGTAACTTCAAATCTTTAAATTGCATTCTTTTGCCTCTATGAAAAACCAGAACTGTGAAAAGTTAGGTTTTTCTCCTATTTTCCTCTTTTATGCGGCAAAGGGTTTATAAATAGGGTAGAAGTGCGCGCATAGATATGCTATTAAATAATTCGCTTCAAAGTAATGAGGGGATAAAATGCCCACTGACATAACAAAAAACGAAAAGAAAGATGTAAGAGCACCTAAAATGGTAATAAATGCAAAAGAAGCTAGAGACCTAAAAAATATTTTATTAGATAAAGATGGAGCTAATAAATTATTGAGTAACGGTATAACAAAATTAGCGAGATCACTTAACAAAATGGAGTTCGTTTGGAGTGTGGCAAAAATAGTGGAGGAATTAAAGGAAAAAGATAACAAAAGCCCAGAATACAAAATCTTTAAAGATAATCTAGTGAAGATGCTCAGTAGTGATGATGGTTTTTTAGCCCTGTCAGCAATCTATCCTAATAGTTACTCTGCTAGGTGGGCTATTGGTGTTCTGTATAACTCGCCTGTGGGGCAAGATATAATGGCAAATGTCCTGATTAAAAAACCTACTATGTTAAAGAAGCTAATTAAACTTATAGCAAACGATAAAGTAAAAGACAGTGAACAAGAATATGATTATAATTATATATTCAAAATGGATGTAGAAAGACCTTACCTGGATGAAAATAAAAAGAAACTCCTGAATAGTTTAGAAAATTATCTAAATAAAAATGATAAAGAGTCATTAAAAGTTTTCATCGAAGGTAACATGTTAAGTGTGAGGTATGTACTTGCATCAGATGAGTTTAGGAAGATGATATATAAAGCTATTAAAAATGCTGATAGTAGGATAAGGCTGTTAAGGTTTCTAAGCTCTGATACAGGGCAAAAAATCCTCAAGGATGTTGTAAATTCTATACATAAATTCGAGTTTATAGATACAGTTGGATATCTTTTTAACAAAAGAGAAGGGAGGACATTCTTATGGGATTTGATTAAACAATCGGGCCTGGATGTGATAATCCCTATATTAAGAGCTCAATTAGAAGCAGGACCAGCAACGAATTATGATCCTGCTAAAAAGGTATTGAAACTAATGAAAGTAGAATGATGAGATTTAGAAAAATATTAGGCTAAGAATACTAGCAACCGTCTGCGATGGATATATATTAGAAGAGAAAAACTCCAAAAATTATGAAGGCCTCAGACGAGATTGAAAAAGTAGAGGGCTTATCAGGAAAAGGCGTCATCGTGAAGCTAATCAATGGAAAGATAAAGGTGTTATATAGATGACCTTCAATTTGTTTTCATTATAACAACTTAACTTAAACACCTATTAGAAAGATTTATAATAATTACTATTCAAAAACAAATATGGAACCTACAGATGTTTTGGAAAAAAGACGGAGAGCGTTTCTCCGAAAAGAAAAGTATTAACCAGGGCGGCCGCATTTACTATTTTAGATAAACAACTGAAAGACACCATACAAGATAACAAGTTGAGAAAATAATTAATT
>JALWQW010000025.1:20784-35384 GCA_026982895.1 Microcaldota archaeon
GATGTGATTCTTCATAATGTCTCACACGTATATAAAAGACCTATTCAGAGAGAAGCTGCTCTCAACAGAGTAAGCAAAGCCTTAAAAGAAATTGCGAAGAATACTGGAGAAGAAAATGCTCCGGACGCCTTTAGATCTATGGGAGAGATTAATAAGGTTTTTCTTGAACATCCTGAAAATTTCGTCAAAGTTGCAAAGATAGTTGGAGGTTACGCGGGTGATGTTTTTAGATCGCTTTCAGGGATCCATATGGCTAAATTTTTTGTAGACAAACCAGATAAATTCTTTTCCAATCTCAAAATGATTTTGGATCGTACTGGAGAAAATGCTCCTAAAGCGTTTAAAGCTCTTTCAGACATGTTTATAGGTGACCTGTTTATAAAAGATATAAAAAAATATACCTCTTATTTTGAGGAAAAATGGTAAATTTGATAAAAAAATTCTTTTTATTTTTCATACAGATTATTTTAGACTATTCAGTCAAGTAATCGCAAAAAATAAGATCGACTTAGGAGAAGAACCCCTTCAACTCCTCATAAAGCCTCTCAACCTTCGCCTTATCTCTTCCCTCAACGATGATTCTAAGCAGGGAAGGCTCTGTCCCACTCTGCCTTATAATGAACCATTCATCGCCCAAATCGATGCGGAGCCCATCTTCTCTAAGAACTTCGCCGCCGTAATGCCCTTCTACCCTCTCGAAGGCCGCTGTCAAATCGAGGTTTTGGCCTATCTGTGCCTTGCCCTGCACACTGTAGTAGCGAGGGAACTCATCCAAGAAGGAATCAACACCCTTCCTCTCTTCATAGCTCATAACAAGCAAAGCTGCTAATATGCCGTCCTTGGCAAAGCTCCTCTCTCCAACGATAATCCCACCAACATTCTCACCGCCGAGCTTTATGCCATTCTCTGCCATACACTCAACTATGTATGGGCTGCCAACCTTCGACCGCTTAACTTTATAACCATAATGAGCAGCAACATCATCGATGAGCTTTGTTGTAGCTACAGTCGTGCACACATCGCCTTTATAGCCGCGCTCGTAGAGCTCAGCTAAAGCAATGGCAAAAGCATAATCTCCTCCTAAAAAGCCCTCTTTGGGATGGACTAAGCTACATCTATCTGCATCGCCATCGAGAGCTAAACCCAACTTCCCACTCCTCTTGCTTTTCTCTATAAGCTCTCTGAGATTCTCCTCCCTAGGCTCAGAGGGGCGAGAGGAGAAATATGGATCTAGCTGAGAATTTATAAGAGAGGCTTTAGGCACAATTTTATCTATATCTAAAACTGTGGCAGCTCCGCCAGCAAGATCAAATATAAAAGAAGGCTCTAATACACCCACCATATTGTACAAGAATTGCATATAATTTCCCTTAGCTTCCTTATCCCTAAAAATTACTCTGCCAACCCTTTCCCACTTTACCAACTCCACTTCAGAATTGTTAAGTAAATTGTTGGCTTCCTCCTTTGTATATTCTAAACCTCCTTCTTTGAATATTTTAATCCCATTATCTTGAGGTGGATTGTGAGAAGCTGTTACAACGAAAAGGATTCCTCCTATTTGATATTGCGTTGCTGGATCCAAAGTCATCCAAGGGCCTATAACAGTAGGAGGCATGATACTCTCTCTTTTATCATGAAAATAAAGTTCTGCTGCTGGTGTGGGTAAAGGGCCCAAATGAAATACATTCTTCCCAGCAGACAGCGCTCCACTCATCAATGCAAAGGAAAGGGCATCTCTCGTCTTGCGCACATCTGTGGCGACAAATATCATATCCCTTTCCGTCTGCCTAGCAAAAACATTCCCTATTTTGTAAGCTAACTCAGGCGTAAGCTCATCAAAGCTACCCCTTATACCAGCAGTTCCAAATGACACCATACAATCACCTTTTTCATATTCAGCCTTTTACAACGACCAATGGCTTATTCCTGCTCACGGCCTTACTTATGCCCACACCCTCGACAGCTTTTATAACCTCATCGACATCTTTATATGCTTGAGGCGCTTCCTCGGCAGCAACCTTCCATGTCTTCGGCTTCACATAAATATGTTCTTTCTTCCAAAGCTCTTCGACAAGCTTCTCTCCTTTAAAAGTATGAATAGCTTTCCGTCTACTCATGCGTCTGCCAGCTCCGTGGCAACTGCTGCCAAAACTCACCTCTAGGGAGCGAGGCTGTCCCACAAGAACATAACTAGAAGTGCCCATCGAGCCAGGTATTAAAACGGGCTGCCCCACACTTCTATAAGCAGGAGGCACCTCCTCTCTTCCAGCAGGGAATGCCCTTGTAGCTCCTTTTCTATGGACGAGAAGCTTCCTCTCCTCGCCATTGACTTTATGTAACTCCTCTTTCGCTATATTGTGAGCAACATCGTAAAGTAGAGGAAGCTCGCCGGCATCCTCGCCAAATATCCTGTAAATAGCTTCTCTAGCCAATGCCATAATCATCTGCCTATTAACAAATGCAAAATTAACAGCGGCTTTCATCGCAGCTAAGTACTGCTGAGCCTCTTCTCTAACGAGGGGCATATAAACAAGCTCCTCATCTGGCATAAAGAAATGCTCATGCCTAGCAATGGGTAAAAACTTGTGTATATAATCAGTCGCTACTTGATGACCAAGCCCTCTACTGCCCGTGTGAATCATAACGACAACTTGCCCTTCATCTAAACCAAAGGCCTTAGCCGTTCTCTCGTCGAAAATGCGCTGCACATACTGCACTTCAATGAAGTGGTTGCCAGCCCCCAAAGTGCCTACCTGTCTTCTACCTCTCTTTTTGGCAGTGGGTGAAACAGCAGAGCTCTGCGCTCCAATCATCCTGCCAAGCTCTTCTATGTGTTCCTTATCCTTTTTGTAGGCGTATTCTTTCTCAACAGCCCAATCAATACCCTCCTCAAGCAAAATGTCAAGCTCATCTACGCTTATCTTCTCCTTCTGCTCAGCCCCAACCCCCGTCGGAATAAGCTTAAAGAACATCTCCGCCAACTCCTTTGATTTTTTTATCACATCGTCTTTGTGGAGGTCTGTCAAAAAGAGGCGAACCCCGCAGTTTATATCGTAGCCTATCCCTCCAGGAGAAACTATTCCTTTCTCAGCATCGAAGGCCGCGACACCACCAATGGGAAAACCATAGCCCTCATGCCCATCGGGCATAAGCAGAGCTTTCTCGACTATTCCTGGAAGAGAAGCAACATTAGAGAGCTGCCACAGCGTCTTATCGCGACGCATACCTTCTAGTAGCGATTTAGTTCCAACAATATATCCATCTACCCTCATCTCGCCTTCTTTTTCCATTTTGAAAAGGCCTGGATGAACTTCCTTTATCTTAGGCATGCTACTCTTTAACAGAGGAGCCCTTTATAAGCTTACTTATAAGATTGGAGGGTTTGAGAATGTCTCGTATAAATTCTGCTTCAGGCAAACCATATTCCAAGGCTATCTGATAGGCAAATGCTTTTTCACCGTCTTTAAGAGCCAAGCGAACAATATAAGGTGCTATTGATTTAGCAGAGGCTTCCAACCTAAAAAACCTGTAAAATTCATAAGCCCGCCAAAGGTCTATTCTCTCGAGGACTTTGCCAAAATGCCTTAAAAAATCATTCTTATCAATATCAACATTCAATAAAAGCTCGCTGGCAATATAATATTCCTTATTCAATATGCTCGATTCTACTGCGAATAGAAGTGTCGAATTCCAAAGGGTTATGTAATGTTCATTGATATATTTAACGCCCAATGTATTGAGAGAGTCTTTAAAGGCATCTCTAGCAGAATGGATATTTTCTAATGAGAATATGAGTGAAACATCATTAGACAAGGCCATCCCAACACCTTTTAGAAATGCTCGTGGTGGAATGGGGTTGCCTTTTCTCGTGAGCAATGCCCTTTTGAAGCGTAGAAAATCTATGTTAGAGAGGCCAGTCTTCAATTGCTCGCCAGCGGATTCCATAACAGCCACAGCTGCCAGCTCTTTCACGAGCTTCTTAGGCAAGTGGCTATAAAAAATGTCGAGATAATCATGGGCAGAGGGTACTAAATCCACATCAGTATATTTCCCACCCTGCAATACGAGTGGCCATTTATAATAAAGCAAAAGCTCATGTGAGAGATAGATTAAAGCTCTTCTTGGAATAGGTAGATTATTTTTCAAAGAATTAGCCAGCAATATATATCTTCTATAGAGAGACTTCGAAGAACACTTATTAATAGCATCCTTGACTATGCTATCAAAGGGCTCTTTCAACGACCTGCTTAACTCCTCTGCCTTTTCCTTCTCACCCCTTAGTATAAGCCGCTCAACGCGCAATCGATTTGCCCTCTTCAAAAGATTCTCATCCTTAAGAAGAAGAGCTGTCTGTTCAGAGAGAAGACTATCTCTTTTTATAGAGTAGACTTCTTCAAAGAGCCTCCTTAATGTCTTTCTCACAGTCTTCTCACCAACAACAGCCTTTGCGTACGATGTAAATATTTCCTTTTCGTCTAGATTGTAGGATGTCTTAAGATATGCTTCCAAGCTCTTTAACAGAGCATCCTTTATCTCCTCTTCTGTAACATTGAAAGGCGCTTCTTTTATGACCCTCTCCATGACAAGGCTAGGCCTTCTTAAAGTGTCTCTTGTTTTCGTCAGATTGGCATAAAAATTAGTAAATAAATACTCCACAGCATATCTTTTCTTGGAGTTTGAACTGACATACTCTAAAAGCGAAGCAGCTTCGCCTATAAGCCCCTTTTGCCCAAGTTCTTTGGCCAAGCTTTCAATCTCCTCTTTACTCGACGCATTTCTAACCTTTAAAATAAGCCTATCTTCTTCTGGCAAAAAGCCCAATAAATCATCGAGAATGGAATTCTTGTCTTTGCTTTTGCCTCTCCTTCGCTGCCTATCATCATAATCCTGCTTCATACACATATTATCTTATTGAAACACTTTATAAACCTACCCCTCAGTTAATGATATCCTCCAATGAGAAAGCCAATTTTTTAGCATCTTCCTTCTTGATTACGACTGTCTTAGCCGTCTTCCTTAAATACAACAAGGGTAAAAAGAAAAAGCCCTCACGAGGAATCTTCCATGCCACGAATATGTCAATGCCTGTGCCCTTCCTCCATTTTTCAAGATTGTCGAGTTGCTCTCTGCTGAAACGAAGCTCATCACTGCTATAACTCTTTACCTCAAAAGCGAGGTACTTCCCCAACTTAAACGCTAATACATCTGGAGAATTCATGTGGCCGCTGCCAGCAGAACGAACAATGAAGAAACCATGTTTTTCTAGGAGATGAGCAAGCTCCCTCTCAACACGAATGCCTGCTTTACTCATAAACCTCCTAGCCATAAAACAGTATGGATGGAAAGGTTAAAAATATAAGAGGGCATATATAGATGTGGCTAAAAACATAGATGTTGGTGGATTTACACTTACGCCTTATAGAGCAGCGATTCGCGGCAAAGAGGCGTTTGTAGCGGATTTGCATATAGGCAGCGAAGAGATAAGCTTAGTAACATCTAGAATGCAAACCGCTAAAATGCTGGAACGCATAAAGGAGATGGTAGAAGAGTATAAAGTTAAGAGGATTATATTTGCAGGAGACATAAAACACAGTTTCGGTAAGAAGACGGGGCAAGAGTGGGAAGAGGTTATTGAATTCTTCAAGGCCGCCAAGGAGATTGCAGAGCCCATAGTTCTTAAAGGCAATCACGATTTTTACATTCAAAACATGCTGAGTAGAGTAGACATAACTGTAAGAGATTACTATGAAAACGATTTATTGATATGCCAACATGGCCATCTAGATGTATGGAAAAAGGATAAGGACTTGATAATAGGAAATGAACACCCGTCCCTACTTTTAAGGGATGAAGTCGGCGTTAAAGTAAAGCTTCCGGCATATCTTTGGTTTGAAAAGGAGAAAGTGCTGGTCCTGCCTGCCTTCAATCCGCTAACAAAAGGCACTGATGTTAGAGATATAAAAGAAAAACCATTGTCGCCACTGCTAAGGTTTGTCGACTTTAAAAAAGGCAGAGTCTTTGGAATAGACGAAGAGGGCAAAGAGGTTTTGGATTTTTCAACAGTGAAGGACTTAGAGAAATGGCTATAAAATATGGCAAGAGCTTAAGCTTCCTCGGCATAACCGTTGCTTATGAGCCACTCCGCCTCCTCTTTATCGATGGCCACTTCGTCGCCCGGTGTGAATGGGCCATAGGTAGTTTTTCCATCAGCTCCTATGTATTGGTCAACATGCTTAATAATTCGCACATTCCTCTTGTTAGCATCCTTTGGCTTGGGCTTCTTAGGCTCAACGCTGTTCGTCCATTTCTCAAAATCCGCCATCGCCCCTATAATTTTATCGAAGAGCTCCCTCTCAGAGGGCAGCATATTCGCGGGCTCCTCGCCAATTGAAGCGGAAAATATAATCTTCTCAACGCGCTTTCTCTTTATATTCTCAAGAGATGTTTTAAGACCTTCATACTCTCTATAAAAGCTCTCTGGATCGACGCGCATCTTCGCCAAAAGGTCATTTTCAAGGGACTTCGCAACAGCATAGAAATCATCGGGTAGCTTTACAAGGTCTGCCGAATGAAGCTCTTCCCTCTCAATGGCCCTAATTTGGTGGTAGTCCATCACTGGATTATTTGGCAAAGCATTTTAAAGCCCTTTACCCAAAGCCTTCAAGGGTTTAAAAGCCTTCCCTTCTTATAAAACCGTGAAAATAGGCATACTCACAGATACACATCTAGGCATAAGAAGATTTTATGAGGAGAGCTTTAAACAGGCGGAGAGCGCCCTTAATACTCTGAAGGATGTAGATATAATCATACATAGCGGAGACATATTCGATGTTTCCACCCCTTCTGTCGATACGCTTTACAGAGCTTATAATATATTCTCAAAAGCCCCAAAGGAGGTTCTTGCTATAACGGGCAACCATGAAACAACTGCCCGGGAAAAGGCAGACCCTGTCCGTTTTTTAGATTCTGTAGGCGTCGTGAAGCACATTGGAGGGAAGGCTCATTGGGTGGGCAAAAACCTCTTCATAGGCATGGATTATGTGAATGAGGCGCTGGCAGAGGAGCAAATAGAGGCGCTGGCAGAAAAATACGAGAAGGAGCGAAAAGAAGCAGAAGAAACTTACTTAATCATTCATCAAACGGTCAAGGACTATTTTCCTGGAGAGGGCGTAAGGAAAAAGTTCCTGGAGAGATATGGATTTAATCTCATTATATGCGGGCATATACACAAACGCGTTATGGACAAAGATGTGCTGCTTGCTGGAAGCACGATAGCCACAAAGATTGACGCAATCGAAGCGGAGCCGAGGGGTGTTGTTGTATATGACAGCAAAACAGAGGAATTGGAATTCAGAGAAATTGAACAGAGGCCTTTTGTTTATAGAGAGATGGATGTCGATGGCAAGATGCCAAACGAGATAAAAGAATTAGTCGTTTCTACATATAAGGATATTCGCAGCGAAAAGCCAGATGCAATAATAAGAATAAAATTGAAGGGCAAAATGCCTGAGGGTGTTAAAAGCACGATAATAAGCATCCCCCGCTTAGCAGATTTAAGCGTGGATACAAATTCCCTCGTTGCAGAGGGTTTAGAAAAACAGGTTGAGGAATGGAAAACGGAGATGAGTAACAGCAAGCATCTATTGTCTAATGTCGATGAAACGCTCATAAAAGTGCTTAGAGATAAGGTGCCTGATGCAGACAAATTATTTAGATTATTAAGCGAAGGCGATGTAGAGGGTTCTAGATTGCTGCTCCTTAGCGACGAACACAGTAAGAAGGGCAAGGATTATAAGGGGAAGGGCCATATAAGCCTAGAGGAAGAGTTAAAACAAAGCAAGCAAAAAATAACTGAATATCTGGGGCGATAATCATGTTTCAAAGGTTAAGGCAAGCTGTGAGAAAGTTTCTGGGCAAGAGTGTTGTGAGCGAGGAGGATGTAAAGGCGCTCATAAAGGAACTGCAGAGAGTATTGATAGCAGGGGATGTCGACATAAAGCTCGTCCTTGAAATAAGCAAAGCCGTAGAAAAGCAGCTTATGGAAGAAGAGAGCAAGACCTTCACACTAAAACAGCGCGTCATAAAAATACTCCACGACGAATTGGTTAAAAGATTTGGAGAGAGTTATGAGCCAAAAGTAGGAAAGCAGAAGATAATGCTCGTCGGTTTGTATGGAAGCGGTAAAACAACCACAGCGGGAAAGCTGGCCCTATTCTATAAAAAGAAGGGCTTAAGCATAGCACTAACATCCTTAGATACTGAAAGGCCCGCTGCCCAAGAACAGCTTAAGCAGCTGGCAGATGAAGTCGAGGTCCATTTTTACCCTTATAAAGAAGGCGAGCCTCTCGACTACATTGACAAGCTCAAAGAGGATGTTGTGATACTTGATACTGCAGGAAAAAACGCTTTGGACGAAGAACTGCAAAACCTATTGAATGAGCAATACAATGAAACAAAGCCTGATGTGGTTTATCTAGTTATATCTGCAGATATAGGAAAAGTAGCTATAAAGCAAGCGGAAGCATTCAATAATACTGTGCCGATAACGGCGGCAATCATAACTAAATTTGAAGGAAGTGGAAAAGCAGGCGGCGCCCTATCCGCCTTAGCAAGGCTCAATATACCCATAGCCTTTGTCGGCGTAGGGGAAAAGCTCTCGGCATTGGAAACCTTCGACGCTAGAAGCTTTGTAGCGAAGCTCCTCGGTTTGCCGGATGTTAAGGGCTTATTGGAGAAAATGAAGAAGGCAGAGATAGAGCCCGAAGAAATGGATGAATTAAATTTAGAGACCTTTTACAAACAATTGAAGGCTGCAAAGGGCATGGGCTCTTTGAACGACATCCTTTCAAGTGCAGGCATGTATGATATGCCAAAAGATATCCTTAGACAAGGTGAGGAAAAGTTGGCTTTATTCGAAGCAGCCATAAACTCAATGACACCCTATGAAAGAAAGCATCCTGAAATCGTTAAGAAGAGCAGCTCCCGTATAAAGCGCATAGCAAAAGGCGCTGGCATAAAACCAGAAGATGTAAACATGTTATTAAGCCAATTTTTCAAAATGGAAAAGCTCATGAAGCGCTTCCAAAAAGACAAGGGCATGTTGAAACGACTTAAGAAAATGATGCCTGGTATGAAGGGTTTGTTTAGATAATATTATTTTTTCTTAGTGGGCGCTTTTCGATTTACACCTTTTACTTCTACTGCAATAGAGAATATGAGGGCTATGAGAAGGGGGATAAGCAAAAGAATCCACAGATTTAGATACCTAGCTAGCAATAGTGTTACAATATTGCCTCCTGAAAATATGAAAAGTATGTAAATGCTGGCTAAAAATAAGGCAAGGGTTACAAAATGGGTATAAACTCTTGAGAGCGTCCCATAATGCTTTTTCTTTATGAGTTTATATACGCCAATCAATAAATCGCCAAAGAGGAAAATGGCTGCGAATATAATGTAATAGACGACTAAAAATATAAGGCCCAATCCTTTGGCAAGGCCCTCCCTCAAACCTTCGCCAAAGGCTTCAGCAAAGGAATTTATCAAGAGCATAATTCCGCCTTATATATAGTAGGTGCAAGGAGCGTTATAAACAGTTACATTCACTTTACATGTGTAATCAAAATTCTCCTCTTGCTCAACTTCGTCGCCTGTTTCATTCAAAACCTTTATAGTGCGCTGCTGGTCTGGGATTGTTAAGGATAAGATATAACTCTTGGATGAGCCTTCCGGCATCGTCAGCATATCCACCCCTCCCAAAAAGCCAAGATATGCTGTTTCATCTATACCTTCAAAAATCTGAGCAACTTTTGACAGCTCTGTGTAATTGGCGTCTTGTTTAACATCAGGCTCCTCTGAACATATCATTGGTGTTTTCTTCTCGACATTGTATCCACAGAAGATGTCGCTTCTAGCGCCAAAGCCCGGCATGAGGAGTATGAAACTAGGTAAAGGCTCGCATGTGAGTGGCCCTAAACATACTATCCTTGCCCTTACTTCGTTATTATCATAATTGGTTTCTTCAACGCTATGTTCTGGGTCTGCTACTAATAAAACATCGTAAATAGTAAATTGGCTGTTATTGCATGTTACATTGAATGGCCAGATGTAATTGCCAGAGCCATCTCTTTGGAAAAGCCTTTCGCCATCGAAGTATGTGGATGAAGCGCCGTTTTCATCACGCTTTATGATTGTGAGCGTAGCGTTGAAGGGCTTTCTGCCCACATCAGGGTTTATGTGTATTACACCGTTGTATTCATGGGTTGTATTGCCATTTGGATTATCTGGGTCTGGTTCTATGATAAAGTCGTCGCCTTCTATTGTGGGATAGAGGTCGGGAATAGGAATTGTCATCTCAAAGGTTATGTTTCTGTTGGGCAAATCCTTGCCTTCACAATCTTGTATAAGAGGCTGGAATTCTATGCTTATATTGAAGTTGCCTTGGCTTACATCCGTCATTTCAGCAACCACTTCGATAGTTCCTTGCTCTCCAGGATTGATTGTAGGGGTTGTGAATGAGCTTATCTCATAGCCATTTGTTGCAGAAGCTGAGATTGGCTTCATGGGCACATCCCCTGGATTAGTAACATTCACGAGAATAGTTTGCTCAGTATCGCTCATCTGATGAGGGTCATGATCTATATACTGAATTGACGAATTACGATTTCGAACATTGTATTGGATGGTGTATTGGTGGGATGTCATAGATTTGAAACTGCCATTTGAGAATGCATTGTAGTAAAGATCATCATCAGCTCCATCTAAATCACTATCATGTTTCATATAAGTCACTGCTACAGCATCAGCAATACCTACAGCAGTATATCTGAATGTGGCTGGATTTTGAGGTGAGCTTGGTGCTTTTAAATTATCTATCTCAATAGGGTTGGTAGATACTTCATAAATATTCCCGCCAACAGAAAAAGAAGGTACTGCGCCTAATATAAAAGCAATATACGCATTCCCGGTATTTCTATCAGCATCGTTTGCATTCTCATCAGTGTTGTGATATGCATTACACAAACCCCAAGTATGCGCTGTCAAGCGCATGTTAGACGTACTTCCTATGGTGGGGTATTTACTATTCTTCGATAAACCAAGATCACTTCTTTGATTATTTATATCTGAAATAGACATATCAACAGCATATGTTGTAGAGGAAGAACCTATCCGCGCGCCTGAAGTAAAGCCGGTTAAATCAATACCTGGATCACCATTAAAAATACAATTATTAACATTTGCCAAATAATATTGAGCATTAGTAGCTTGTAGAGTTAATTTAAGGGTAGCATTTGGGCAAACAGCACCTACATTAACATAATCAGCATCATCAACTTCTAAATTGTAATTGAAGTTAAAAGTTGCATAAAAATCAACTTTAGACGGTTCATAATTAGCGACGTGAGATTTCCCAGTAGCTAGCACATATGTCATGTATTGATCTGTGCCTTGCGCTATTGGCCGCCATGCTAATGAATAAGATAAAAGAAGAAGTATAAAAAAGAAGAATGTTAAATTCTTATTCATGTTTCCACCCAATAATCAAAAGACATTGCTGGTAAAGTGTAAAGTGAAACCTACATTCATTGTCTTGCGCTCTCCTGTGGGATAATATGAGGCACCTACATTAAGATCTGACCTGACATTTGCGTCTTCGAAGGGCGTTGAGAATTTCAAATTGAAATCAACCCTCTCAGCCCTCTTCTTCTTTATATCATATACGCCGCCCAGACCCAGTAAAAAGTAGGTGGCTTTTCCTGTATCAATTTTAAGATTTATATCCCCGCCGACATATTCTGTAGCATCTCTACCAAAAGGATTGAGGTCACCATGTTTTTCTCTTTCTCTCACAGAAGTATATGTAGTGCCCAGCATAAGTGTTAAAAACTTTGACAAACGAACATCGAGCTCACCTCTAACGGTGAATTTATTTTCGCCGACATGCTCTATAGATAAATCAGCGGCAGGAGTTGCTGTGCCGTCACTGTTTATTGCAAGACCTCTTACTTCTCTTTTACTGTTTAAACTATAGAGAATAACACCTTTTATAGTTACATTTTCTCCAATCCTTTTTGAGCCTGCCACACCAACAGTTCCTGATATGCCAGAGGCTTCAGCGCGATTTGTAGCAATCTTATCTGTTGTTTCACTCCCTTCACCTTCATATGTCACAGTACCTCTATGAATAAAATGCCAATATGCCAAGCCATCTAAAATAAATGTGGCTCTACCGCCACTGGTTTTGTAAAAGTCAGCTTGGGCTGCGAACTCAGCACCAGCACCTTCATATTTAGCTACGATTTGTCCTTTGCCAATAGGTTTGCCATGCTCATCCATATTATAAGCATATACATTGCCTGTTTCATAGTCTAATGTAAAACGCACTTTTCCTCTACCAGAGCCAAGATTTATGTCAAAATTAATGCCATATTTTGATGGCTCTCCCTTAACAATTAACTTAGTATTTTGTAGGAAATATTGCCTAATGTTTTCTATCCCTCCAAAATTTTGTTTAATGTTAAGGCAAAGGCCTGAACAATGTTGAGGGAGACTTTCTATAAAATCATTATAAGTATCTTCATTTGGATTGTCCAAGAATTTTTTGAATGCAGCGATACTATCAGAAGGGATACCCATCCTATTTAAAATAAGATTGGCATCTCTCTGATTCTCACACTTTGCATTAGTAGCACAATTCAAAAGGTTTTGTAAATTGGTTTCTTTGCCATTAACATTGATCTTAAATGAGTTGAAATACTCTGCCAGACCTATTGCCACATCATCTTCATTACCAAACATTCTGTGAGATATAATATTCGATGCCTCATTGGCTGAAATAGGATTAATATTAAAGTATTTGTCAGGATCGGTTCCATCATAACCTTGTTCTGAAATAGAACCTGCATAGAGATACATTCTAAGAGGATAATACGCCCCGATACTCACCTCTGAAGCTGTGTTAATGCTTTCTAAGGCCTTATCAATGTCAGAGGTATCTACTTTTGGGGGCTCTTTTTTAGTTGGTGATTGTCTACTGGCGATTTCCTCACCAACATTGGCGTTAAAATCATTGGCGAAAGAGCTGAAAGGTGCGTGGAGTTTTATGTCAGATATTTTGATACCTTTTTTAGATAAAATCTCGTTGGCCTTTTTCTGTATAAGCTTAGATACATCTGCTGCTGTGTATTTACTGTACTTCTCATTCACAGACAAGAAAAACAACGAAATCTTATATCCCTTGCCCACTTTTTCAACGATCAGAGGGATGTTTGGGTTCAATGCACCCACATCTTCCAATACTGCCTTAAATTTAGGATTCTTCATTAACAACTCTTCAATCTGAGTAGTAGAATAAGTCTCAGCTTCAGTCTTCTTCTCAATAAGAGCCTCCTTACCACCTATCATATATTCTCACCATATAGTTATGAATGGGTTTATTTAAAAAAGTTTGGGAGGGGTTAAAGCTTCTTTAACATATCCTCAGGCACACGAGTAAAGCTACTATCGCCTTTCTTGAACACAGCCACCTCTATAGAATAAGGCACATCTTTAGGCACATGTTCTTTTATAGCAGATACAGCCAACTTCATAGCCCCTTTCGAAGACATGCCTTTCTTGTAATTCTTCTCCAAATAGGCATCGACTTCTTTCTTATTCTCACCGATAGAATCGGCAAAATAACCTGTCATAGCGCCGCTCGGCTCTATTTCATAGAGATGGGGCTTATCGTCGTAGCCCGCTAATAATAAGGAAACACCAAAAGGTCTAGCTCCGCCATATTGGGTATAAGCTTGAACAACATCAGCTATATAATTGGCTATAGGATAAACGGGTGGAACTTCATCGTAAAGGATTCTATAGCGCTCGCTTTCCTTTCTGCCAACAGATACAAGCTTCCTAGCATCGGCTATAAGTCCAGCAGCTACAGCCGTCATGTGGTTGTCTATTTCGAATATCTTTTTCAAGCAAGCAGGAACAACCAGCTTGCTAAAATTGTATTTCACAGCAGCGAGAAGAACGCCTTCTTCAAAGGTTACACCTATGCTTGTAGCTCCTCTTCTAACAGCTTCTTTGGCATATTCAACCTGAAATAATCTTCCATCAGGGCTGAATACAGTTATAGCTCGGTCATAAGCCTGTTGTTGTCCGTACATCATTTTCACCTAAGGCTTTAATCGTGGGCAAGATTTTTAAAGGCACTTCAACGCCAGGTTTTAAAAAACCTATTATGAGGAAAATAAAGTGGGTGTTGTTATGGATAAAGATACGCATACAGCCATAAAGTTGTTAAGAGAAGCAACATTAGAGTGGAGATTCGGTAGAATGAATGACGAGCAATTTTTAGAGAGTTTTGAGATACTCTATTCAAGCTACTTATTCGACTCTCCGAATGTCTTGAAAGGCGATGAATCCATTAAGAAGATTTTAGACTTGGTGGAAGAAGAGGGCATCTCAAAGAGAATAAATGAAAAAATGGAAGAATTGAAAGAGATTCATGGCTTAAAAGAATTGAATGAGAAGGCTATCGAATTCACTAGAAAAAGCAAAAAAAGCAAAGCCAAAATATTGCACAAAAAGAAGATTAAGGGCAAACACTAATAGGG
>JALWQW010000026.1:0-26431 GCA_026982895.1 Microcaldota archaeon
ATATATAAGTATAAGGTGTGTAAATTTTATATTTCCTGAAAAAAACATCTGAAACATCTTATATTCATAACCCATATCTGTTAGAGAAGGTAAAAAGAAGAATTTGAAGATGAATATAAAAAAAATAAATAATATAATAAATAAGATTCTATTAAAATAAATGTTTTTCATTTAACCACATAAAAAAGAAAGGAAAATTAGATTGTGGCGTCTACGTCTGGGCTGATCGCATTCAATACCATTGGAGCAACGACATATACAACGAGGCTTATACCAGCTCCTATAAGCAGGTTCTGGCCCCATACCTTAGCTCTAGCTCCTGCATCGCTGCCAAGCATGTTACCAGCAGCATAAGCGATAGCCGCCAATACAATGAGAACTGCTATAAGAGCACCGAAGAAGCCTTTAATAGTTTCTTTTAATTGTTTCAAACCATATTGAACACCACTTTGAGCTGTTGTTGTGTGTGTTGCTATCACTAGTGTGCTCGCCAAGAACATAAACAGCACAAATACCGCCATAAACTTCGCATATTCCATATATATCCCTCGATGAGATTATGAGAGAAAATTTTAAAAAGGTTTGTTTTTTATTGTAAGCGCTTAGAGGTTCAACTGATTCTTTTTCTTAGCTTTTCATATGTTTAATTATTTGATTTTTCCTTAAAGCTTTGTGAAAAAAGAAGTGCAGAAAATTCCCAGCACATATTTTTCATTTAATATGTTGTAATAAAAAGGGGAATGTTATTTATATTAAAGAAGCATTTAGAAGCATATTGAAATTGTAAAAAAGAAAATGAAATTATACTGATATATCTTCACCTATATCCGTGCCTTCACCTACAATCGCTCTAAGCACAGTAGGAGCAACAACATATACAACGAGGCTTATACCAGCTCCTATAAGCAGGTTTTGGCCCCAAACTTTAGCTCTAGCTCCTGCATCGCTGCCAAGCATGTTACCAGCAGCATAAGCGATAGCCGCCAATACAATGAGAACTGCTATAAGAGCCCCGAAGAAGCCTTCAATAGTACTTTTTAATTGATCTAGACCACCAGTTATACCACTAGTAGCTACCAATGTATTGGCTAATAACAGGCCTAGGACAAATATTGCCATTACTTTACCGTATTCCATTAATATCCCTCATAAAAGTAAATGTGGAAAGGTTTAAAAAGTTTGTTATTTGGCCTTCAATTGTTTTAAAAAAATAACACAATGTAAAGGCTGCGTGGAAAACAAAAAAGAACTCTTTGCTCTTATCATCGCGGCATTGTTTTTAATCCATTTTATAACGCCGTTAATATATGTAAATCCCGACGACGCTTACCAAATATGTTTAGCTTTAAATAACAAGATAGATTTCCATAGAATATTATATGTGTTTGTCGTTAAGATAGGGTTAATTATTGGAAATCTAGATTTATGGATACGAGCTATTCATAGTATAGTTGCTGCGCTAGCGTTTTTACCTTCTTTCAATATATTCAAAAGGTTTGTTAGGGAGGATGAAGCAATAATCCTTTCTCTATTTCTTCAATTCCTTCCAGCAATATCATTCAATCATGTCTTTTTAGGAGAAGGTCTTGTGAATCCTCTTTTCGTTTGGGTTATTTATTTTTTATTGGATAATAAGTTAGAGAAAGCATTAATTTTATCTTTAATTTTACCCCTCATTAAACTTTCGGCGATAGGGATCTGTATTTTTACAATAATATATATTATCATAAAATATGCGCGCGAAATTAAAGCAATAAAAGAAAAATTGAGAATATATTTGTGGTGGGTATTTCTCTTTGTTGGCGTTGGTCTAATTATTTCTTCCCTTTATTTCCATATTAACTTAAGTAAAATATATCTTCTCCTTTATATAGGAAGCATAACTTCAATTTACCTTTTGCTCTCGACATATGGAGGATTAGAAAGCGAGAAAGAAGATAAATTTAAAATAATTAAAGAATTGATAATAATAGCGTCAATAGTGAGTGTAAGTATAATGTTTTTAAGATATATAAATAACCCAGAGGCTATTTTCTATGAATATGGTATTTATTTTAGATATGTTGAAGCATTATTTATCCCAATGTATATTTATGGTTTAACAAAAACCCTTTCAAATAAAAGAACTCTTATATTCATAATAAGTGCCTTTTTCATGGCAAATTTTTTATGTGCCGATATGACTGCTGCACCTATTTACGCCGCCATATATCCTCTCAGTATAGGCCTCACGGCTGTTGTTTTAATAGCCTTGCTTATTCAATCAACTTATATAAAAAATAAATTCACATTTTGGAGTTATATTTTAATATTCTCATTATTATTCTATATGTCAACACCAAACATATCTGAAAAAATTAATGTTTATAATACTTTATGGGATAATACAAACTGCAACCACATAGAATATCCTTCTTCAATCATAAAAGAAATAAAAGGAAACACAAGCAACATGCGGCTCACAGAAGTTAAGGAATACAACAGCACAATATATAATGAATGCTATTTCCCAATAATATTAAAGAATGAAAATAAAACAATAATTCTGCAACCACACTCAAGCAAGAATATAACAGGCACATATAAAGTATTTACATGGTCTCCTCTTTTATGTGATCCTTTCAAGATAAGAGTTGGTAGAGTGCTTCCTGTAGAAAAATAAAATGCAGGGGGTGGGATTCGAACCCACGAACCCACTAAGGGATCAGGCCCTGAACCTGACGCCGTTGACCAGGCTTGGCGACCCCTGCTCTCCATATTAATACAACCAAAGATTTAAAGCATTAAACCTTTTTTATTATGAAGAGAGAGACCCCATTTTGCCACTATTATAATGTAATATATAATGAAGCTTTAAAAATATTATTAAATTAAATGTAACTATGGTAACAATAATAATATATGACATAAAAGGCGCAACACCGACAGAATATGCCCGCAATAAAAGAAAATTTTATTACCACTTAAACAAAATAAAAGAAGGCTTCACGCAATTAACGGAATCAACCCTTCAACTCAAAAAAGGCCGTAATTCCGGAAAAAACAAAGAAAGCCTCTTAAAATTATTAGAAAGCCTTAAGCCACATGTATCTGCATATATTATAGACGCTAAAACCATAAAAGAAATATAATTTCTCTTTCTTTTTTCAAACCAAAGTTATGTAAAAAGAGGATTGGATTAGTGGCAATATGCCCTCACTCTTCGACCCTCCATAGTAACCCTATCATCACAACATTTATTATATTCAATTTATCAAGTATTTCAGGCTTAACAACCCCACATACACCTTTATATCCTTCTATGTTTATTCCGAAGGCTTCCCCTTCTATAAATATTTCATTAAAGCCGTGTAAATCTTCATCGACTTTCACATCTCCCAAACCTTTAACCATAACTATTCTCTTAAAGACGCTTATAAGTACATCAACATCTGCTTCTTTATCAGCTATCAGGAAGCCCAGCTCAATAAATTCTTTTCCATCTCTATATACATGTCCTATTTCGAATAATTTTTGAGGCAATGTCTTCATCTTGTTTAAATTTTCAGCTTGAAGGAGGGTTAATGCCACACTTTGCCTTAAACTATTATGTTCTCTACTAACAGCATCCTCTACAACCAGAGGTTCTTTTTTAAGAATATTTTTTTGAAATTCTTGGCTTATAAGGAAAAAACTATTTGTTTCTATAAACCCCATATTTAACATTATTCGTCTTTCCTTTTCCCATCTGTCTGCAAGCTCCCCATCTTCCCATATTTTTGGCTCCACAGGCTCCAAATTACTATAATTATATGCTATTAGGGCTTCTTCTAGAATATCTGCGTCTGTATTTATATCATATCTATATGATGGTATTTTCACCTCTTTTCCATTAAAAAGGACATCGCTTTGTTTAAGCAATATTGAAAGCTCTTCCTTGTTAAATCTTACGCCACCAACCCTATTTATTTCATCTAAATTTATTGCCATGCTCTTCCTTTTCAATGAAAAAGCATCTTTTCCATTTATAGAGAACGGCGCTACTTTTCCCTCTCTATCTATAAAGGCCGTTGCCAATACCTTTGCCACATCTTCTATAGCCTTTTCATTAATACCTGTTATATCCACGAGGAAGTTTTCTGTTTTTTCTGTAATTTTTGTTCGTTCGCTGTTTATTATCGGTGGAAAAGATATGACACCTTCTTCATCGAATAACATAGGATAGGGTTGCTCCACCAACCCGCCATAGAGTTTGCCCTTTTCATGTTCTTCTAATATTTTTTTAACATTCGCTTCCTCATTCCAATCTAAAGGCACAAACTCCACATCATCGACAGCTTTATATGTCAAATCCCCCTTTATTTTATCCCAATCGTGTACGCCGATTGCTATTTTTTTCCTCTTTCTCCCATATGTTTGGTGAATTTTTTCTTGTGCTTCTATGAGGCCTTCAAATAAGAATTCTGTATCTATAACACCTTCCACAGTAAAACCCGTTATATACGGTCTTTGCACAACATCTTCTTTTTTAACAGTCACGACAGCCTTTTTTAAATTATATTCATATGTTTCGCCATATATGTAAGATCTCACTGCTCTTATAACACCCTCAACAGTTATCATATCTAATCTATCCGGCGTTAATTCAACCCATATCTCTCCTTCCTCTTCTTCTGAAGGAAAGCCCATATCTGAAAGTGTCTCGAGCAATTTTGCTTTGTCTTCCAAATCTACTTTTTTTAAGAAATATCCTGTTGGAATGGAAATTATTGCCATAAGCATATTCTATTAGAAATCTTTAAAACATTAGGCGCGCTTTTTTATTTTAGCAATAAAGAATGCTTCGCTATTGACATGCCATGGATATATGCGCGCTACTTTATCGGCGCATGAAAACTCTTTTAGACCTTTATCATGTTTTACAGGTAATTTAACTTCTTCTAATTCCACATCTCTCCTTTCTTCCAAAACAGCATCTACAACAGCTTCATTTTCTTCAGCAGTTATTGTGCATGTCGAGTATATAATTTCGCCACCCGGCTTGACAGCGTCTATTACTTGATTTAGTCCTCTATTCTGGACGCTGCTGAGTCTATCTGGAATATTTGGCGCATTCTCCAATCTCTTCCAAGCATTTAACCAACTGCCTAGAGCAGAGCACGGCGCATCTAGAAGGGCTTTTGTGAAAAATTCTTTATATGGCAAAGATTTCATATCATAATTGGTTATAACTGTATTGAAGACGCCGAGGCGCTTCAATGTCCCCATCAATGCTCTCTGCCTTTCTTTTCTATCATTGGCTATAATTGCACCTTCATTTTTCATCAACGCCGCCATTTCCGATGTTTTGCCACCAGGCGCTGCGGCTGCATCAAGCACTATATCTTGTTTATTGAGAGAGCTGAAAGCAAGAGGCACGATTGCAGATGAGAGGCTTTGGGCGTGTATATATCCTGCTTGAAATTCTGGCGTTCTCCCTATACTTATTTTCTCAATCAACTCGAATACAAAAGGTATTGGAGTTTCTTTAATTTCATATGGAAAAATTTCTAGGAATTCTTTTGGGCTGATTTTAAGCATATTAATTCTAATATAATTTGGGAGAAGCTTGAGAGAATTTTTTAACTTATCAATGTTAATGTATGTTTCTAAACCAAGCATACATCTAAAACAGCCTTACTTTTTAAAATATACACTGCTTTCATATATATGGATATTATAGCCGATTTGCATATTCATGGGAGATATTCACGAGCAACATCAAAGTTTTTAAATTTAAATTCACTGTCAGAAGCTGCCAAAGTAAAAGGCATAAATCTTTTAGGCACAGCTGATTTTACACATCCTTTGTGGTTGAAGGAGTTGAGGGAAAAATTAGAGGGGGGTGAAGATGGTGTATATCAATACCACCAAACAAACTTCATTCTCTCTGTCGAGATAAGCAATATTTTTACAAAGAACATCGATGGCAAAGAGAAACAGTATAAAATACACACTGTTTTATTGGCGCCGTCCTTTGATGTTGTGGAACAGATAAACGAGGCTTTATCAAAACACAGTGATTTAAATGCCGACGGAAGACCAACCATAAACGCGAGCTTAGAGGAGACTCTTGAACTTTTAAGGGCAATAAGCCCAAACATTGGAGTCATAGCTGCGCACATATGGACGCCGTGGTTTTCACTCTTCGGAAGCAAATTTGGAGCAGATAGTGTTGAAGAGGTTTATGGTAAATATGCTGATTGGCTTTTAGCCATGGAAACTGGGCTAAGCAGCGACCCAAGGATGAACTGGGCTGTTGAGAAGAATGCTAGATGGCCTCTTATATCGAATAGCGATGCTCATAGTTTGGAATCTTTGGGCAGAGAAGCTACAAAGCTTTCTATTGAAAATCTTACATACAGTGAGCTTATAGAATCTATTCGTGGTGGTAAAGGCATAATTAAGACTTATGAATATTTTCCTGAGGAAGGCAAATATTTTTGGGATGGCCATAGAAAATGTGGGGTTTGTATGAGTCCTGAGAAAGCAGTTGCTTATGGAAACTACTGTCCTGTGTGTAAAAAGCCCCTTACTCTTGGTGTTCTTCACAGGGTAATGGAACTTGGTGGCTCTCTTGATGTTAAATGGCCAAAAGAAAAGGAGAAACCCTTCCAGCATATAATTCCTTTGAGGCAGCTCATATCGCGGGTTTTAGGCAAAGGTGTAAGAACAAAGGCTGTTGATGAACTCTATGATAAATTGGTTAGGTATTTTGGAAGTGAATTAGCAGCTTATGAGGCAAGCGATGATGCCGTATCTCTTTTAGGTGATGATGAAATAAAAAGAGCTTTAATGGCCGTTAAAAGAGGAAATATTTATTGGAAGCCAGGCTGCGACGGTGTATTTGGTGATTTTTCTTTTGAAGAACAAAGCCTGAAAAATCCAAAACAAAAGACACTCTTGGGTTTTTAACATCCCCAAAGCCTTTATATATTTCCCTTCAAATACAGATATGGAGGATTTAACATATTCTATCTCTGCTATAAATAGTATAGGGCACTATCGCATCTTTAAGCTCATGCCTAAGGATAAGGCGCTCGAATACAAAGCAGGTCATTTTGTCATGCTTAATAATGGGCAGATTGGAAGGCCATATTCGATAGCGTCTGCTCCTTCATGGCCATATCTTGAATTTGTTATACATCTTATTGGCGGACAATTCACATCTTATTTAGAGAAAGTAAAAGTTGGTGATGAATTGAAAGTTAAAGGTCCAGCAGGCCATTTTACATATAATGATGAGGAGCGCTTAATCCTTATAGGTGGTGGAGCAGGTATAGCCCCTCTTATGTCAATAACGAGACATGTCATAGAAGAGAAAAAAGCGAAAGTTGATTTATTTTATTCTTCACGATATCTTCATGAAGCTCCATATCTCTCTGAGTTAATGAGTTATGCTAAAGCAGGTCTCATAAACCTTCATTTTACAGTTACGAGGGAAGAGATTGGTGGTTTTAGGCACGGTCGTTTTTCTCCAGAAGATATATTAAAGCTCGGCGACATAAGCGACGCCACAGTATTTCTATGTGGGAATATGGCCATGGCAAAGGCTTTCAAAGAAAGCTTGGAAGGAAAAGTGGCTGATTTTAAAGTCGAGGCTTGGGGTTGATACTTCAGAGAAAAATCTTCCACAGGAGGAGGAGAGTTGGCAATAAAATACTTCCCAATAAGGATGTTCTCTCTACATCTGCTTTTATGGCAACATAACCTATGATGACAGATAAGGTTAAGAACAGCAAGCCCGCTAGACCGCTTTGCAGGTATATTGCTGCAATGAGATATACAAAAATGAGATATTTTATGTAATGTGGAAGATTGAATTTAGCTGTTTTCAGAATAAAAACGCCAATACCTACAGCTAAAAATGCCCCCAACAGTAAAACTGCGCTATATTGGATGCTATGTGCAGGCATATATTTTACCCACCCTATTCGACTCTTATGAAATTCCTCCCATGAATACAAACTGTATATATATTGAGCAGAAGTTATACCCCCCAACATCGAGATATATGGCAATGGTGATGGTTTAAATGGCAGAAACACTGTGCCAACAACCGATGCTGAACTTATTCCAGGCAAGAGGACTGCTATGAAAGCGAGCAACGAACTCACAATTACAGCGGCCAACAAGCTCTTCCAATTCAAGGGCAAGTTTTCTCTTTTGCCCTCTATTTTAGCTTTTTTGTAATTGTTATTCAGTAAATATGGTAAAGAGAATAATCCTACAAATAGAGGTAGATATGCATTGTCGTTAAGGTATTTGAAGCCAACCTCTCCAATAAGCCCCGCCGATAGAAGAATAATGGCATATCCCCATTTATTTTTTGATTTGGCTATTAGGATTATAGCAGCCAATAAGAGGATATATTTTAAGTAAGGTGTTAAGAGGGTGTAGGATATACTATAGAGCCCCTTCTCGTATAGAAGAAGAGCTAGTAACATAGCGCCTATAACACCTAAACTATGGACAAGAAATATTTTTTCTCTTTTCTCTTTTATGAGGAGTTTAAGAATAAAAGGCAGAGATGCTATTTCGCTTGGAATCATCAGGAGGAAGATGAAGGCTTGGAATAAGCTAAATATTAAATAAGAACCTGCAGCCGCTGCAAGAAATTCGGGCGAGGTTGAGAATGGTGCCAATGTGTTTATATGAAAGCCTGGGACCAAGCTTATGAAAAGCCCAAAAAACACACCGAGAATTACATTAATTACATCCATGTGCCGCCCTCAAAAATAAAATAGCCCCGCCCGGATTCGAACCGGGGTCTCGGGATCCAAAGTCCCACATCCTTGACCACTAGACGACGGGGCTTCTACATAATGAAGTAAGGAAGTGTTTAAAACCTTTTACGCCTCTTTTTCTTTTCGTTGTTGCCTATTTTTCGAACCTCAATCATATTTTTGTCATCATCTAGAACAAACAAATACCCTTTATATGCGAGGACATTTCGACCGTCTATTTTGAAGGCTTTGCCCAACCTTTCCTCTATAAATTCTTGAATTGTCAGCCCTTCTTGTTTGAAATGTATATTTAGTAAATCTTTCAATGTGTTTAAGCTTACAGAGCCTCTTATAATATAGTATCCCTCTCCAACCTTTCGAATATCTCTGCTCACTTCATCAACTTCGTCGTAAATTTCACCGACCAAATCCTCCAATATATCCTTCATTGTTATTAGACCTTCTGTTTTTTCATCTTCATCAACGACGATGGCCATGAATTGCCTTCTTTTTTTCATGAGCTTCAATACCTTGCTCAACGGTGTTTTAGCACCTATGAATAACGGCTTATGAGCTATATCCTTCAACAAAATTTCCTTCCAACCTTTCCTCCCTATTAATTCGACAATCTCTTTTATGTTGACGATTCCAGTTATATTATCCAAATCACCAATATATATTGGGATACGTGTGTAATTCACACCTGCTTTTTTCATTGCCTTTATGAGCTGTTGGATTGTATTGTATTCGGGCAAAGCAAATATTTGCTCTCTAACAGTCATCAAATCCTCTGCACGCGTGTCGCCAAAGTCAAGAGCATTTATTATAATTTCTCTTTCTGCTTTCTCTACTTCCCCTTCTTTTTCGCCGATTTTCACAAGCTCTTCTATCTCTTCTTCTGTAACTGTTGGCGGGCTTGATACGCGCAACTTCTCCTTCAGATAATCTGACAAGTATTTGTATATTGTGACTAGGGGTTGAGACAACCAAACCCACTCATAGAGTATAGAGCCGAATTTTAGCAGGTATCTTTCAGGGTCGTTGGAGGCAAATATTTTAGGCAGTATCTCGCCAAAAGTTAAAATAAGAATCGTCATTATAGCTGTTGAAACCGCTATACCTAAGCCCTTCAATAATTCCAAGAATATGCCCGTCGCCAACGCTGTTCCACCAATATTTACGAGGTTGTTTCCCAAGAGTATGGCTATAATAGTGTCGTCTAACTTGTCTTTCATCTCTTTGATCTGTTTGCCCTTCTTATTCTTTTTAGCCAAGTAGTTTGCTCTTGCAGGGGTTATGCTAAGTATTGCTGTTTCGCTAGATGAGAAGAAGGCTGAACCAACTAGAAGCAAAATCAACAAGATTATAGAAAAGATATCCATCGACACATCCGCCTCATATAAGAGTGCAGGGGGTGGGATTTGAACCCACGAACCCACTTGGGACCGGATCTCCCATGTTGTGATCTTGAGTCCGGCGCCGTTGACCAGGCTTGGCGACCCCTGCGCTCGCCTTTTAAATGTGGGCTAATATATTTAAGGCTATCACTTAGACATAGACCAAGACAGCTGCGTTGTCATCGCCTTTAAGTTTGCTTAGTGCTCCCTTTCTTATGCGATTGGCCTTCTTGTCCAGTAAATCTACGAAGCCATCTGTGCTAATCAATATAGGCTCTTCAAAGTAATCTACTTTCAAAGGCAATTCGCCAACCTTCCATACATGGTATGAGCCCTTTCTCCTCGAGACTTTTTGCATATTCGCCCCGAGAGCTGAATTCTCTTCGCCTTTAAGCAGAACCTTTCCATCTTTTGAGAATATGGATATTTTTCCAGCTACATATACAGCAACGCCGCCCATGCCTCTTACACCCACAGCGACACTTACTTTACTGCCATATTTTTCAAATACTTTCTCGCTTAGTAGATTAAGCACTTTTGCAATATTATGTAGGTCTGACGGCTCTTTCATTTTTTCTTCAATCTTATCTACGATGAAGTCGATTATGCCTGGTAATTTATTATTCTTTTTATCCAAGCCCTTTGCTAATATGAATGCTATGGAGCCGCTTTTTTTGAATTCTATTAAAGATAATCCAGCGATAGCTCCTTTTGCCTTCGAGCGCCTTTTTCTTATAACCCCACCCCACACACCTAAGAAAGGCTCCTCAATGCTCTCGCTGTTTATAACAGATGTTGCGTGAATTCTATATACATTCAAACTGAGTGGAACCACCCTCTGCAATTTTTCCAAGTAATTTGGCACCCTCTCCCTAAATTCTGCTCTTAGCCGTATAGACGGCGAACTTTCCCATTTTTTTCCTTTTTTCTGAAGCGTTGCTATTTTCATCAACAGCGATGTTTCAAAAGAAGATGGTTTTGTAGAGTATGTTAGGGCTACTTGGTGCACATCGTCTACAGCTAGAAGACCGTTTAGACCTTGACCTTTCATAAGAGCAGTCATTGTCGCCATGTAATTGTCAGCTAGTATGGAGTGGATTACCATTTCTTTACTCGAAGCACTCTCTGCAGTTTCTATGGCCTTTTTCAGCGATTTCTCTAAAAGTGAGCGCTCCTCACGCTCGTCTAACAAAAACTCTCCTAATGACACGTTCTTGTGGGGGGACATCGTTAGTAATGTGAAACATAAACCTTTATAAATGGATACGCGGATTAACACATAAAGCGATTTACAAGAGGTGAGACAATGACAGAAGAGAAAAAAGAAGATAACACAATATATGTAGGGAAGAAACCCGCCATGGGTTATATCTTGGCTGCGTTGACGCAGTTCAACAACGGAGCTAAGGAAGTTGTTATAAAAGCTAGGGGCAAACTTACTGCCAAAGCGATTACAGTGGCGGAAGTCCTTAGAAACAGGTATGTTCCCGATGCCGTCGTCAAAGATGTTAAGATTGGCACCGAGGAACTCACTGGTGAAGATGGTAAGGTGAGCAGAGTATCCGCCATTGAAATCAGTGTATCCAAAAAGGAGGCTTAAGTCCTCCTCTTCTTTTTGTGAGAACATGGAAAAAATTCTTGCTCCTACTCTGCGTTCGTATGTGTTGCGAAAACATGGTATTGGTCTTCTCATATCCCTTCTCCTAATGGGCTTTGCCACATATTTGATGACTGGTAGTTTTGGTTATAATTCAATATATTCAATTCTTCAAGACCATTCCTTTGCTATACTCGCTCTCGGTGTTCTAATTTTGGCATATGTTGCTGTCGAGAGCCAGCTCCACCATATAGTCACGCGCCTCCACATAACGCCAGATGGTTATGTCGTTTATGAGAGGGGTATTTTAAGGCATGAGAAGAAAAAAGCCAGCTTTACAGAGATTACAGACACTGCAATAGAACAGAGTGTTTTGGATAGATTGCTAAATACATGCACACTCAAGATAAACACAGGTGGCTCTATGGATTATGAAATCGTTATGCGCGATTTGGATGCCCACCTAGCAGACAGCTTCCATGATTTCGTGGTTAAAGGCAAGGATAAGAAGCAATTAAGTGAGGATAAAAAATAATCTCATAGCTAAACGCTGATGCCAAGTTAGTTAATCAGTCTTATTTTTATAACTTATACCTCCTTTTAATCCAATGATTAGAAGAAAGGCGCGCTTGCTTGATGTTGCTTATATCCACGATAAAGATACACATAAGACATATATAAAATTATTTTTGAAGGGTAAAAAAACCGGTAAGAGAAAGCACCTCTTTTTAGAAATTTATCCTTATTTTTTAGTTTCCACGAATGTATCAGAGGAGGCTCTACAAAAAGCGGTTGAGGATGTTTCAAACGAACTTTCGATAAAATGCTGGCTTGGGGAAAAGGTTGATAGATATTTTGGAGGGGAAAGGAGAGAGCTCTACAAAGTATATGTTGAAGCACCACCGCGCGTTCCAAAGGTTAAACATTTCATAAAGGAAAAAATTAATTGCGAGACTTATGAATATGATATCCCTTTCAAACGCCGTTTTATAATCGACGAGCAGCTGACACCCTTAGATTATGTCATATATGAGCGGGAGGGTAAGCGCGTTACTAAAATCCAAGGAATGGATGAGGCGACAGAACGACTCTCTTTCGCTAGTTTTGATATAGAAACATACAATCCAAAGGGCATTCCTGATCCCAAAGAAGATGCTGTAATAATAATTACTTACAATGATAATAAAAGTTTGGAATTTCTTTCGACGAAAGGGAAGTCCACGCGGCCTGTGGATGATGAAAAGAGCCTCCTAAAAGTTTTTGACGCTCTTATTGAAGAAAGGTCTCCTGATTTGTTGGTTGGCTATAACAGCTCCACTTTTGATTTACCTTATATACAAGAAAGGGCAAAACAATTGAGGGTTAAAATGAAGCTCTTTGAGAAGGCTAGAAAAGTTCATCATGGTCTTGTTTCAGGTTATCATCTTCAAAATATCATTCATTGGGATTTGTATCCTACAGTTCGTTTATTCTCTACAATGGGTGTTATAAGGGCTGAGCGCCTAACGCTAGCAGAGGTGTATAAGGCGGTATTTGGTAAAGAAAAGCTCATGATTAATAGGGCTGACATATGGGAGATGTGGGATAACAATGATATAAGAGTCATGCAGGAATATGCTGAAATGGACGCCACCTCAACATATGTCATCGCCGATGAATTACTTCCATTGGAAGTTGAAATAGCAAAGCTGGCTAAACTGCCATTTTTTGAGGCATCGCTGGCTACTTCTGGGCAACTCGTTGAAAATATGTTGATGTTCTACGCCGGCAGTGAAAAACACATTATACCGACTAAACCCAGAGAATCTGAAATAGCCCGGCGTTTTGCCAATCCTATAGAGGGCGCGTATGTAAAGCTTCCAGAACCTGGCATTTACAGCAATATAGCTGTTGTGGATTTTAGAGGCATGTATCCCTCTATAATTGTCTCCTATAATGTTGATCCTTATACACTGACAAAAGAAGATGCTGGTGCGGTTTATACTTCTCCTAAAGGGCATGCATTCGTTGAGAAGCCAAGAGGTTTAATCCCAAATGTTTTAGGTAGATTAGTGGATTTGAGGGCTAGGTTGAAGAAGAAATTGAAGGAATTTGAGGATAAAAAGAGCGATGAATATAAGCGTCTCAAAGCCCGTGTGCGTGCCCTTAAAATTTTAAGCAATTCCTTTTATGGTTATCTTGGCTATGCAAGGAGCAGATGGTATTGTCGAGAATGTGCTGAAAGCATAACGGCGTGGGCGCGCCATCATATAAAAGAGACTGAGAGGAAAGCAGAGGAAAGGGGTTTTAAGGTTTTATATATCGATACTGATTCTCTCTTTCTCCTCATGGGTGACAAAAATAAGGATAATGTTTATTCCTTTTTGGAAGAAATAAATAAGGAATTGCCCGGAAAAATGGAGCTTGAATTAGAGGATTTTTACACCAGAGCTCTTTTCGTCAGCAAACGGAAAGGTGGTAAGGGAGCGAAGAAGAAATACGCCATGATATCTGAGAAGGGCGAGATAAAAATAAAGGGTTTTGAGCTCGTTAGGAGAGATTGGGCGATGGTGGCAAGGGAAACCCAAAAAGCTGTTTTGGAGGCTATACTCAAAAAGGGAAGCAAAGAGGAAGCCATTAAGATTGTTACAGACATTGTTGATAAGATTAGGAAGGGCAAGTTGCCATTAGAGGAGATGGTAATATATACGCAGATAAAAAAGGGCTTGGATGATTATGAGAGCACGAGCCCAGAAGTGATGGCTGCAAAGCGTCTTCAGGAAGCAAGGGGTATTCCTATGGGAGCGGGCAGTATGGTGGGTTATGTGATAACAAAAAAAGGCAAGAGTATATCAGATAAAGCGTGGCCTCTTGAATTGGCCAAAGATTATGATCCTGAATATTATATAAACAACCAAGTGCTTCCGGCGGTGATGAAAATATTGAAGGAGTTGGGTATTCGCGAGGAGCAGCTTAAAGATGGATTAAAGCAAAATACTTTGTCCAAGTTTTTTTAACAGGTATATATTTAAACAATTCCTCCCATAATTAAACATGGCTCTGAAACTTAAAAGATTCAAGGATTTGAATGATAGACAAAAACGCGATGCTGTTAGACTCTACAATAAGAAGTGGATTAATTATGGCCTTTTGGAGAGAGCACAAAAAAGGCACAATACGCCTTCAGATAAAGCCAATGAAGAAAGAAGCATATTCAGCAAATTATCAGTGGATATTTTAAAATTGGAGCAATACTCTAGCAATTTCTCTGATGGGCAACTTATTGCTTTAGAGGGTAAAGATGTTGCTGGTTTATTGACGACTGCAAGATCAAAACTTTTTGATGAGAATGATGTGCCTAAATATTACTCTCTATTTACATCCAAGAGCTTTGCCTCACATTTCTACAGAAACAATGGCAGGAAAGTCCTCTATTGTATCTCCATCGTCGGTGAGGGTGATGCTGGGCCATTTCTCCTCGATGCTGTTTATGATGAGTTTGGCAAAGATTATTTGATAATGCCATACAGCGCTCCTAGGTCTCTTCGCATATTCTTCGCAGAAGAGCCACCACAAGATATGATTGAAAAGTATGTTTTTGAGATTATCGAGAAGGAAGGCAAGAGGAGGCTTAAAGACGGCGTTATAAATTTCCATGTGAGTAGAGGGGCTAAAATTGTAATTAGAGAGGATGGCAGACCATTATTAATAAGAAATTCTAGGCCAGAAGATGTTATGAGTTTTGGGTATAATATATTATTGACATATAGTGAGCTTGTTGGTGTGAAGAATCTTTATGCTCTCGACCCATTGGCGGAGGATGTTAAAGTTAAGGAAGCTTAACATTATCAAAAGGAATCTCTATAACATAACTCTTTTCTTCTGCTGATATAACCTCTTCATTGTTTATAGGAAATGTTTTTCCGAATAGATCTTTGTCTTCTGCCAAACGGAAGAAACACTTTGAAGGATCTTTAGCTAGTTCTTTTACGACTGCGGAAGGATCTTCATTAGATGGCAAAATAATGTAGGCCGATTTATATTTGTTGTCGATTATGTATGTGTATTTCGTCTTTGAGAGGAAGTTCTTAACCTCTTCTTCCAAAGCAACCTTCTTACTGGCTTCGTCATTTTTCATATTTCTTTGCTTATCACTGGCTTTCTCCACTGTTTTTACCTCTGGCATTTTATTTTCAACGGTTGAAGCTGATGATATTATTTTTTCTCTTGGCGACATGTAATTTACAGCGACTTTGGTGATGCCTAAACTTAGGAGACCAATAATCAAGCTACCTTCAACAAACAACGCAGCTCTCTTGAAGGCGTTGCTTATCTTATTTTCCTTTTTTACTGTTATAGCACCTTTGAAACCGCTCTTCGTTTCAAAACTTTTCCTCACTTTCTCCATGTGTTAATTTATGTTGGAGAAAATTTAAAAAGTTATTCATAAAAGAACAAAAGGGTTAAAATTATCCTCCCTATTAGTAACCATCCTCTTCCTTCGCCTTAGAAGCACCCAGTAAAATTTTCATAGCCTTTATGAAATTGTCAGCTTCCCCCTCTTCCTTCAATTTCTTCCATGTCTTTAGAGAAACACCGGCAAAGGAATAAGGCTTCACGATGGGGACTTTACCTCCTTCTTCATCTTTGAAACCATAGACTTTGTAGTAAGTGAAGGGATTATCTTGGATTGTTATTACATCATCCAGTCCCAGCTCTCTTGACTCGCCTGTCTGCTCATCCACATAACCAGTTCGGCTTAACCCTATCTGAAAGCCTTTTGCAGTCGTCTCTGCTATGAAGTACCTTTTGCCCTTCCACACAAAGTTTAGTCCATTCGCAAGGGGAAAATCACCTTGAACAGCGACATTAACATGGTGTTTGTAGTGGATAAGTACAAAGGGTATTTTATATTGCTCTAATAAGGTCGCGAATAGATTAACCTTGTTGTTGCAATCACCTTCTCTATGGAAGAGGACATCCTGTGGATCTAGTATAACCTCGCTATTAGTCTCCTGTTCATAATTAGCATTCTCGAAGTCATAAGCTATATCTGTTGTTACAAAGTCTAAGAGCTTTTGGGCTTTTTCTTCTTGGGATGTGCTTCCCTCTGTTAGTTTATCGGCTATTCTTCTGAAGACTGGATTTTGCCCCTGAATGTAGGCAAAAACATTCACAGACTTCCAACCATCCACCTTAAGCAACCCTTTCTCCTCCATCAAAGATATAACGCCCATAAAACCTTCATTATCAAAGGCGTCACCTATACTGTTAATTAACTTTGAGTTGTTTGCCAGGACCTCTCCTAAACTAAGGCTATTGCCACCAGCAGTAGTAATTGATAAATCATGGTATGTCCAAACGGGGACTGATGGAGCAAGTAGGTATTTATTGTTGGAAAGCTCAGACAATTCTCTAAGTGTTAGGCTAAAAGTCAGACGACCCACCGACCATTCAAATACTTTATTGGGATTCACATTCAACCCACTCAGAGGTATTCCTACAAGATAAGAGGGTTGGCGAATCTCAAATCCCCATATAAGATCACCCTTATAATTGTAGGCTGCGAAGGAAGTACCTATATCTTCTTCGTTCCTCCTGCTAGTAACTCTTTCACCAGAAGGATAAGACTTCCACCCATTTCCTATTTTAGACAAGGCTTCTGGATCGAGTTTATCTGGCGGAATAACTAAAAAGAGACTTTCTATACCCTTTTTTCCTCCTTTTATAGGCCAGGGGCCACGCATACTATAAGATATCGTCGATAGCTCATCATCACTGAGTCCAAACACCTGCTTAATAAAAGCACGGCGGAAGGGTTCTCTCATATCGTCGCCAAACACCGCGTAATAACCAACAGTATCCTGAATGGCAAGTAAACTCTGATTGTTTTCTTCCTCTTCTTGCTCATTCTGAGCCACGATTGTACTTTCTTCTTCCCCTCTCTGCTCTTCTGTTTGAGTATTATTGGATTCGTTTTCATCTACCACTTGGTATTTTTTGTCCTCCTTCTTCTCGGTTTCCTCATGGCTATTAGCACGTTCCGAAGGTGCTTGTTTTATAGTTGTCTGCTTTATTTTATCCTTCTCATTTATAGTTTGCACAGCAGCAAGTTTTCTCTCGGCTAGTGTAGGGTACCTGTCGGCAACAAACTTGCTTAAGCCTAAAGCTATACTTACTGTCGTCGTTAGACCAATCAGGAAATGCCTAAACTTCCTCTTCTTCGGCTTTGTTTCCTTACTCTGATTTACAGTTGTGTTTGCCATAGTGCATTTATGTGTAGTAATGTTTTAAAATATACACCATTAACCTAAAATCTAAACAATAAATCTTTTACAATTGAATGAATGATAAGAGGAGATAATTTAAAAGGGAATCCTCCAATCTTAGCGATGAAAATCAGGACTGCTCTGCCAGGAGACGCTCAAACCATCTCCGCGTTCATCCAAGAGATATGGCGAAGTATTTTGAGTGAAGCGTACGACGAGAATGTCGTAAATTTGTTCCTCAGCTTCAATACACCTGAGAGAATAAAGCATAGCATACTACACCCTCAACGAATATGCTGGGTAGCGGAAAGCGAAGAGATGATTGGTTTCCTCGAAGCACGAATAAGAGATGGGGGGATAGAGTTGGGCAGGTTAATGGTTAGAAGGGATATGCGACGGAGAGGTATTGGCAGAGCGTTAATGGAAGAGTTAAAGAAGATGAACATGCCAATTTTTGTGGACGCCGCCAAGCATAGAGATACGGTGGCATTCTACAAGGCCATGGGCTTTGAAGAGAGGGGTGAAAAGACCTTAACGATCAACAACATTAATGTAAATGTAATCGAGATGAGATACGAGCCAAGAAGGAGAAGTTAAGGCAAGAATAAGAAGGAGGATGCGGCAGCCGGGATTTGAACCCGGGTCTCCACCGTGGCAGGGTGGTGTCCTACCACTAGACTACTGCCGCTAACGACGGTTATTAAGCAGGGAAGGTTTTTTAAGGCTTTTCTAATGCTCCCTCTTGAATTTTTCCTTGTAGAGCTGCCTAGCCTTCTCCAAAGCCTTCATACCATCGTCTTTTTCATACCAGCCGCCGAGCTCGACAGGTTTCCCTTCTAACTCTTTGTAGCGGCGGAAGAAATGGGCTATTTCGTCGAGAATGGCAGAAGGCACATCAACCAAATCCTTCACATCCTTATAACTAGGGTCGCCTGTTGGAACCATGAGCAGCTTATCATCAACCCCATGCTCATCTTCCATGCGTAGCATGCCTATAACTCTAGCTTCTAAGACGCAGCCCGTGAATGTAGAATCTCTAACAAGCACTATAGCATCCATAGGGTCTTCATCTTCGTACCATGTTTGCGGGATAAATCCATAATCGACAGGATAAAAAAAGGGGCTGAAAAGAACCCTGTCTAAGCGGAATACCCCTTGTTTGTATTCATATTCAAATTTATTCCTGCTTCCCTTAGGCACCTCTATAACTGCGTTTACTATATCGTCGCTCCCGCTTATTAAATCGTGGAGATAATTCATACACACACCTATGGTGTTAAGCGTGTTCTATCTCTTGGGAAGAGCATTGCCTCTCGTATGTTGTTCAAGTTGAGCATTTTCATTGTTATACGCTCTAACCCTATACTCCATCCGCTGTGTGGAGGAGCACCATAATTAAATGCCTCCAAATAGAAGCGGAAATCTTCAACATTCAACCCACGCTTCTTTATCTGTTCTTCTAAAAGCTCAGGTATGTGGATACGCTGGGCTCCACTGCTTATTTCCATACCTCTATAGAGAAGGTCATAACTCCTACAATATTCTGGGTCATTATCGTAGGGCATCGAATAGAAGGCCCTTATTGCCGTAGGCCACTTATTTATGACAACAGCCTCTCCATACAACTCGCAGAGCTTTTTCTCAGCGTCTCTATTCAAGTCGTCGCCAATTTCAATGTCGAAGTTGTTTTCACGAAGCTCGTTTATGGCATCGTCGTAAGCAACAACAGGCACCTCCTTTATAGGAGTGACTTCTTCATAATGTTCAGCGACAGTGTTTATAATTGCCATGGCAGAGTTGCTTAGGAGCTTAACAGCATCTATGTCGTCGAAGAAGGCCGCCTCAGCATCCATCTGCGTGCTCTCGTTTAAGTGAGCGGTTGTGTTGTGCTTCTCAGCCCTGAATACAGGAGTTGTCATGGTTACGCGCTCTATGCCGCCTATAACTGCCATCTGCTTGTAAAGTTGTGGGCTCTGAGCTAAGAAGGCGCGTTTTTCAAAGTATTGAACCTCAAAGAGCTCTGCTCCACCCTCACTAGCAGCACCTATAATTGTAGCTGGCTGAATATCGACAAAACCCTGACTTTTCAAATAATCTCTAAAGGCCCTTATTGCCATACTCTTCGCCAAAAATATGCGCTTCACCTTGTCGCGGCGAAGGTCTAAAAAGCGGTATTGAAGTCTTGTATCTAGATCAGCTGGTGTTTTATCGACGGGATCGACGGGCAGAGGCTTTTGAACCTTGCCAAGAACTTTTATTTCCTCAACGACGATCTCCTTTCCACCGTAAGGCGCTTGTGCTGATTCTTGCACCTTACCTTTTATTTGAACGACATCTTCCTTCTTTAAATCAGAGGCAAGATCAGGATTCTTGACGACACATTGAATTCGACCATTAAAGTCTCTTAGAACAACAAAGCGAATCTTACCGAGATTCCTTATTGTCTCAGCCCAACCGGCCAACACTACCTCCTTTCCTACAGCTTCCTTAGCTTGCTCACTAGTGTGTGTTCTAAACATGCTTTGCCCTTAAAATAGAAGGTTTTAAGTGGGTTTCTACATGCTTAATAATCTGCCAAACCAAAGGTATCTTTTTTTATTTCAACAACTTCCCCCATTTCATTCAATAAGCGGAGTGTTATAATTACTGCCCGCTCATCTATACCTGTTTGTGCGCTTAAATCTTCCACGTGCATGGGACCTTTACTTAACGCGGTCATAACTCTCTTCTTCCATTCAAGGAAGAGGTGCTTTTTGGCTAAATACACCTTCCCATCAAAATGCCTGTGTGCTGCATAAATTTGTGGTGCTTTTTTAACGACCTCTCTAGCATCTTCTGGGCTTAATATGGCATAATCAATGAGGTTTGTGTGACCACTTCCAACATTCTCTGATTCTTGCTTTAATCGATGATATATCTCAGAAGCTAGTGCGAGATATCTCTTTCCATCTTTATTGTATATAAATACTTTTTTCGCGTTCATGAGCTTTTTCAACAACTCTATTTCTTCTTTTAAAAATTCTTCCTTCAAATTAGCAACTTCTCTTCTTCTAAAGGGGATTGTGTATAGTTTCTTCAATACCCTCTCTTCTTCGCTGTTCTCTTTAACCTCCCTACTCTCATTTGCTTGCTTTGCGTCAGGTTCCTTTTTCTGCTTGGATGTATTTCCTCGTCGTAGTACAAGGGCATACACATTATCACTTATCTCTTTTATATCTACTCCTGCTGTACCCTCTGGGAGAATAATATATATCTTTCCGTTCTTTCGCACTACCTTCATCCAGCCCATTAAGGTTTTAACCTTTAAAAAATGATAGGCTCAACCCTTTTCATGGATGTCAAATTTGAAATTGTTGCCGTCAAGCCTGCGGCTGAAGAAGGGGAGAATCTTATCATAGGGAGGACCCACTTCATAAAGAGTGCAGAGGATATTTATGAAGCTATTGTTAATGCCAACGCCAATATAAAATTTGGTATGGCTTTTAATGAGGCTAGCGGTGATAGGCTCATAAGGACTGAAGGAAACGACGATGAGCTCATCAACAAAGCTGTCGATTTGGCTAAGAGGGTTGGAGCTGGCCATACCTTTTACATATTCATAAAAAATGGCTGGCCAGTAAATATACTCAACGCCATAAAACAGGTTCCAGAGGTCGTTTGTATAGAGGCCGCTACAGCCAACCCCGTTCAAATTGTTGTGGCTGTAACTGAGCAGGGCAGAGGCATATCCGCAGTTGTGGATGGTGAACCACCTCTTGGTGTAGAAGATGAGGAGAAGAAAAAAGAACGCGTGGCCTTTTTGAGGAAAATTGGCTATAAGAGAGGATGAAAAAATGGCAGTTGAATTTTCAGCAGGAGACCTGAATGAAGAAAATAAAAAGAAAGGTGGTAAGGTAGAAGAGCTCGGCAAGAGCTATTCTGAATTCAAAAAAATACACTCAAAGGAATACAAATCCCTTATAGACCACTTCAAAAAGAAGGGCTACTCAAAGGCAGGGATGGATGACCTTCTCCTTCAATTGTGGATATTAGAATCCCTTCAAGGAGGCAGTGCCAAAAATATATTTAAAAAGGCGCGCAGATTGTTAGGCAAACTAACGCTGAAAGGCTTGCAGAGCTTTTTCTCATTGTTCAAGCTCGTTCCGACGCGCTTCTTCAAAAAGTGAATCCATGCTTTACTTTTTTTCCATTTTATCCTTTTTGTTTGGAGCGCTCTTGAAGGCTGTCGATGTTTATGTAGATGATATTAAGAGAGACCCACCCTCTACTTTAACATTTATTTTTGTTTTGACGGTTGTTGCTTTCATATATTATGGAACCTCACTAAACGCCACATTCATCTTGGCGGTTGTATTGGCTAACCTATTCGCTGGTAAAATAGACCACATTTTATTTGCTGTTGTGGGTATTGTAGCTTTAATATTCTTCTTTGCCCATGGTAATGTTTCTCTCCTTCCATTTACATTTTATTCCCTCGCCGCTTATTTAGATGAGCGAATCGAAGGTGATTTTCGCCCATTTTTAGAATTCGCAACATTATTCTCATTTTTCTTCTTGGGCGATGGAACTGCATTCTTTATCAACATGTTCTTCGACGCAGGCTACAATCTAACATTTAAGCTCTATGCGATACGGCCGAAAGCCTTTCCTTAATAGTATTTCTCTAAAACTTATCTTGCTAAACTTCCTCAAAACAGATCTTTTCTATTATCGACAATTGAAAAACACATCTTTAAGTATAGAGTAAACTTTAATAGAAACACCCAGACTTTTAATATTTTAAGTTTCTACTTCTTTTTCACAATTTTCTTACATGTTTTATGTTATTATATGCGACACTATTGATAAACAATGAAAAGAAGGTGTAATAGTAAATTGTCCACAATATGTTTAGACTTAAAATCATTAATTCATCGAAATGTATAAAGGTATAAAGAATAGATCCTAGTAGTTGATATCCTATAATTCCCCCAAATATCCCCAATAGTATTATAAGAGTATACATAAATCCACATACAAGCGCATTAAAGTTTAGCGTCGTCTTCATCTCTTGAATAAATAAATATGATAAGGATTTGTTTGTTTCTTTTATTGCTCTAGCGATATACCTTATTGAAAATTTTAAGAGGATTAGTGTAGAGATTAGAATATACCCTCCTGCAACGAGTAGTATTATACTCTTTATACCAATCAAAGCTCTTAAATCTAAATAATGCCATATCTCTTTAATGATGTCAATATTTACAATGGGTTTTAAATATATGAGTAAACCTACAAATAATATATGAAGCTCAGCAACAACCACTCTCTTTCCAATGGTTTTAATGGAAACATCTACACCACCATTTGCTTTTTTAACTCTCCTCCAAATTATCCATTGATGGAGTATATACCCTATTAGATAGGGGATTAAACCCAATATTATTTCAATAATACCTATGATAATGCATTTAGGGCTTATGCAGAAAGGTATGTTAACATATGGAGAAAGAAATATGGTCCCCGCAGTTGAACTGCCCGGGAGAATTATAAGAAATAATATGCTTAATATGGTGGTTACTAGAAGCATTATTATGCCTATCAACAAGAAACTTCCAGCTAAAAATGTTGCTTTCAGACCATTTATACTAAAAGATTGTCTTATAGCTTTTTCAAAATCATCCATGTGGAGACAATCTTTGAGGATATTATTCATCTAATTGATTTAAAGAGAAATTTTTTAATAGTATATTTAAGGATACTCCGACACCGGTCTCTTTTTCATGTTGTGAATATAAAAAATTGCAATATGTTGTGCATTAAGCCTTTATCAAAAACCACAAAATAACCCGAGAAAGTGAGGAATGCGAGCCCGGAGGGATTCGAACCCCCGACCACTTGGTCCGAAGCCAAGCGCTCTATCCAGGCTGAGCTACGGGCCCACCCTACTTAATAACACGAGAGGATTAAAAATGTTAGCCCCCCAACCAATACAATGCCTTTATCTGAAAAATACAGACCAAGGACCTTCAAAGAATTGGTTGGAAATGACTCTGTTAAGGAGCGTTTAAAGCAGTGGATAGGCTCGTGGCTGATGGGAAAAAAGCAGAAACCTATTCTTTTATATGGTAAAGTCGGTGTTGGCAAAACAAGTCTTGCCCATGTGTTAGCTAAACAATATAATTTGCACATGATTGTTATATCTGCTAGCGATATAAGGGATGCTGAACATATTCGTAAATTAATACCAACAACGACTATGAGGAAAACGCTTTTTGGCCAAATGCCTGTTATACTCATCGATGATGTCGATACGCTTGCTTATAGCTCGAGAGAGGATAGGGGGGCTGTGCCAGCCATAGCTCAACTCATAAGGGAGAGTGGTATTCCAATTCTTCTCACTGCGAATGATGTTTGGGATAAAAAAATTGCAAGCATTAGACAATTATGCGAGCTTGTCCAAATGAAAGCTCCAAGTTATAAACAGATAGAGGTTGTTTTGAAGAGGGTTGTGAAAGAAGAAGGTATTGCTACGTCGGATAAGGTTATAGAAACCATAGCCAAGGAAGCTAATGGCGATGTTAGGGCCGCGTTGAATGATTTGGAAGCTAGAAGATTAGGTAATAGGGATAGGGAAGTAGATATATTTACACTCATAAAAATGATTTTTTATGGCAAGCCCATAAAGGAGATTGCTAATAAACTTAGGTTGGTCGATGAGGATATTGGCACAATAAAGCTTTGGATAGATGAGAATATTCCTGCTTTCTTCAATGTTAATGACGAGCTAGCAGACGCTTTTAATTGGCTAAGCAAGGCTGATGTTTATGGCGGCGGAACATATGAATTTGGCAGAATAAAAAAGACAGGGGCATGGAAGCTCTATAGGTATGTTCCTGCTCTCATAGCGGCCGTTTCGACTGCTAGAAAGGAAAGTTCGTCGTACGGAAGGTTTAATAGGCCCGCCTATATAAATTATATGTTCAAAACACAATACCTTCGCAACATGCGCGACGCTGTTTGCGGAAAGGTGAGCAAGAGGCTTCATATGAATAGAAGGGAGGTTTGGGAAGACTTTCCTCTGTATGCTCGTATACTCCTAAAAGGTGGAGAGGATTCTAAAAATTATTTCCGCCTTGATGATAAAGAATGGTCATTTATAAAAGAAGTTGTGGAGGGAAAACATGGCAAAAGTAATCACCATAAAGGATGAGGTTTATGAAAGGCTCAATAAATTGAAGAAGAGAGAGGCGATGAGCTTCTCAGAAGTTATTAATTTTCTTTTGAACTTTTATGAGAGCCACAGAGAGAGCACAGGCCTTCTCTCTTATGCAGGGGCTCTTAAGAACAAGGCTGTAAATATGACTAGATTGCGGCGTTTAAGGAGGGAGTTTTGATGGTAAGGGTTTGTATTGATTTGCCGATGATAATGAACTACTTGAAGGGCGAACCTAAAGCCGTTGAAAAACTCTCAATATATATAAGCAGAAGGGATGTTGAGCTCTCTCTTTCAGCCCTCACTCTCGCGGAATTGTATATTATTATAAAGGACACTTCTCTCGTCGATAGGGTTGCTCAAGATTTTGAGATTCTGCCATTCAATGATAGGGCTGCTGAGCAAGTCAGGCTCATATATGATGGTTTGGACGAGCAGGGCCTAAAATTTTCAACAAGGGAAGTTTTCATAGCAGCTGTCTGCTTAACTCATGATGCATTTTTATTAACAGAGGACAGAACGACATACAAATATGTCCCTGGGTTGAAGGTTTTATAATGAAGGGCATTGCCTTCCTACCTCTTTTTTTCGCCATTCTTGTAGTTTTAATAGCAGTATTAACTGTTTCATACCTTCCTCGCCACTCTTCTGTCATAAAAATGGACGAGACGATGTATGAGACGCAAGAGGCTGCTATGGAATTGAATCGAGCTGCTTCTGAAGGCATAAAGGGGGGATTGGCCATTTACCTCGTTCGCTTGGCTGAAAAAGGACAGGGACAACCTGAAGGTGCTGCAGCAGTTTTTTTGAAAGACAGCTTAACTGGCTGGCCCCTACTCAAAGATTCTATTAAGAAGGGTGTTGTTTCAGCAATATATCTTCAAAATATAGTCTATACAACTAAAGGCCTGCCGAGCTGTTTTGTAGCTCCATATAACCCTCAGGAATATAATTTGGTCGTAGAAATCTCTGCTAAAAACTCATTGACTCTTCCCTCCGGCGCACAGCATCTCTGGCCGCATAGTTTGAAAAAATCGTTAGATGCTGTGGATGTCCAAATTAAAGATGCTCCTAAAAATCTCTCAGATGTTCAAAATGTCTTTGCTATTGATGTTTTCTTGGATAACAACGATATGCGTTTTGGCTGCATCTCAAAGAGGGGTGGTGTTGCTTACTTGGAGCTCGTTCCTAAAAGAGACTCTTTGAATGTAAGCATGGTTGATATACATGCTTTTCAATCAAACCCATTA
>JALWQW010000026.1:26441-27339 GCA_026982895.1 Microcaldota archaeon
AGCCAAATCAACGACACGCTGAAATATCTAAAATAATAATGTAAAAAATAAACTAGAACCTATTCAAGGGATTCAACATATTTACCTGCAAAATGTCCTGCTATTGCCCCTTCCCCGACTGCTGTTGAAACCTGCTTCAATGGACTTGCCCTACAATCACCACACGCGAATACGCCTTTAACATTTGTTTCCATTTTATCATTTGTCAGGATATGCTTCCACTGGTCTAGTTCAAGCACACCCTCGAAGAGTTGTGTGTTGGGAATCATACCTATAAAAATGAAGACTGCATCTATTGGCATCTCATATACCCTTCCTTCAACAGTATTTTCCAATACAACGCTCTTAACAGCGGTATCTCCTTTCACTTCCTTAACCACAGTGTTCCATATAACATTTATCTTTTCATTAGCAAGAACCCTTTCTTGGAGTATTTTATCTGCTCTAAATTTGTCTCTTCTATGGACTATATGCACTTTCTTCGCAAATTTTGTTATATAGAGGGCTTCATCCAAAGCAGAGTTGCCCCCACCAACTACAATAACTTCTCTGTCTTTATAGAAGGGCGCATCACATACACCACAATAGCTTACACCTTTTCCTAAAAACTCTTTTTCACCATTCACATTCAGTTCCCTATATTTAGCTCCTATTGCAACGACGACAGCCTTTGCTTTGAATGTTTGTGTTTTTGTCTTTATGGTCTTTAAACCACCCTCTAAATTCAATTCGACAACCTCTTGTCCATATGCTATTTTTCCGCCAAAGCTTTTCACCTGCTCTTCCATAGTTTTAGAGAGTTTATTGGCGTCTATCTTGGGCACGCCCGGATAATCTTCTATTTCAGATGTAAGAGCTATTTGTCCGCCGGGCACCATTTCTTTTTCCAATACAAGGG
>JALWQW010000026.1:27349-41176 GCA_026982895.1 Microcaldota archaeon
GGTTTTCACCTTTGCTCTCGCTGTATATAATGCTGCAGCCAATCCTGCTGGGCCAGCTCCTATAACTACTACATCCCATTCTTCATCAAGTTTTTCTCCACCAACTAAGGAAAAGGATAAATCTGCCATGCCGTTTATTCAAAAGAAGGCTTTTAATACTTTACTAGTTGCCGACGCCTAATGATATGCTTTTATCCAAAACTTGTCGCTGAATGTAAGCCATGGATTTTGGTGTATGGTCGCATAGCTTTATTCTATTCATATTAATTTTATAGACGACGCACAATCCCGTTTCTTTATGAAAATTGTCTAAATAAAGAGCTATGCTGCCGAAGGTATTTTCATCGTACATAGCCGTGCCGAAATTTCTGTATAACTCCAAATAGAGGTCGTTGGCTAGAATCCATTCTTGTGTGTATGCAGATGATTCTGGGAGAGGCAGCACGAAACGAGCCATGAGTGTGAGTGTAACCAGCGTTATAAACGCTATCTCAAATAGCCTCACCACAAACCCTCCTCACGCCGTGATAGACGCGTAGAATGCATATGTTGCCCGAACCGATGTCAGGATCTTTAGATGACATTATAGCTTTTGTTGATGTCAAGAAAAGCAAGTCTGCGCTTCTGCTTATACTTGTATCATAAGAGACAACCTTATATGTTTTGAATAAGTTTATGGATGCGCTCAACAGCAGTAAGGCAAAGGTTGCAGATATAAGAGCGTCAACTAAGAAAATCGCCTTTCTTCCCCGTGCATGCAGGCCATTTATAGACAGTTCCTCCTTCATAGCATACCCCCCTCAAGCAAAAAATATCATGCTCTATCATAGCTCTCCCATAGAGACAATCACTACCTACATTGAATGCCAAACCATAATCATAAACTTTCTCCTTTATCTGCCCTCTCGAATTGTTTATGGCGCCACTTAAAATGAGAGAAAACATAAGGATTATGAAGAAGGAAAGAATCATCTCAATCGATTCTTGCCCCTTCATCCTCTCACAGATATCTAGCCAATATACGCTCTGCTCTTTGTAATCTTAAGAAGCTGTATGCCACTGTTATTGGATAAAGGACAAATAGGCTGATGAGGTCTATTAAAGGCAATATGAGTGTTAGCGTTGTGATTATAAAGAGAATATAAGGCAACATAAGGCCAATATCTTTAATGCTCGTTATAAGCGTCGCTTTAATAGCTTTAAAGACATTTATTTTCTCGAATAAGATGAGTGTGAGAGCCAAATAGTAAAATAAGTAGTTGATAACAAACAGCAAGAGGGCAAGCGTTATACCAACAACTACTTTTATAGCAAGGCTTAAATTGAGTGTTAGGACATAACTCAGAGGAGCTGCGAAAATTCCATTTATCAAGGCTACAATAATGAACGCTACAAAAAACTTCCCTGCATTGTTGAAGGCATAAGTTAAGAATGCTTCTGTATCAAATCGAGCTCTGCTTTTCGTAGCTGTGTAAAATCCCTTAAGCATCGCAGCGTAGAATCCGGATGTCAAATATAGTTGGACTATGCCAAGGAGCCCTATAATCGGCAGGGCTAAATTCGTAAGATTTGCCTTTTCTAAGAAGATGTAAGCATTCATATACACAGCCAACAACGCGAAGAGCGTAATGCCTGTGTAGAATATGAAACTAATCAGGGAGAATACATAAGGCAATGGCTTATGCAGAAAGTCTCCATATGCTTTTGAAAGCTCTGACATGGAAAGAAGATATTCCGACATATTTAAAAAACCACTCTCTGTTTTTCAGCAGTCTTTTAAACATTCCCGCTTATAATAGACTGATGATAGGCGTTATACTAGCAGCTGGAAAGGGGACTCGGTTAAGGCCGTTGACATATGCAATACCGAAACCCCTCATTCCCGTCAGTGGGAAGCCTGTTATGGAGTATGCCATTGACAATTTGAAAGATGTTGTCGATAAAATATACATTGCTGTCTCATATAGGAAGGAGATGCTTGAGGATTATCTTCGACATGTTGATTATGGTGTGGAGGTTGAAACAGTCTCTACTCTTGGTTGGGAGACTGGTGGGGATTTGCGTCTTCTGATTACAGACAAAAATATAGATGACGATATTGTCGTAGCTTATGCTGATGTCATTACGAAGCCTCATTTAGATAGAATGGTGGCCTTCCACAAGAAGAGAAAAGCCGATGCAACTGTTTTATTATTCTCTGTGCCTGATGAAGAGAAAGAGCGTTTTGGGATAGCTATTGCTGATGAGGATGGCAAGATAGAACGCTTCGTGGAAAAGCCGAAGGAAGAAATTCCCTCTAATTTAGCGAATGCGGGTTATTATATCCTTGATAGAAATGTTTTACCTCAATTGGATTTTGATAAAGAGAAGGTGGAGCGCATGCTCTTTCCAAAGTTGGCTGAGAAGGGAACATTATATGGTTTTAAAGATACGCTCCCTCTGTGGGTTGATATAGGAACTAAAGCTTCATATGCCGCTGCTACTCGGCTTATAGAAAAAAATGGTTACATCTTCAAGAGAGAAGATGAATAAAAAAGAACAATAAAAATAAAAAAGTGGATTGCTCCTAAAATTATTCTTCTATGTCCAAACGCTCGAAATAGCTTACTGGAGCTTTAAACTCGTCGTAGCTCTTTATAGCGCCGTTCTTCAACATGAGTTCTCGTGTGAGCAACCAGAAGAATAGGGCTAAGCTCTTTCTACCTTTATTGTTCATTGGAATAACATGGTCGATGCCCTTTGCCAGGTTATCAGTGTCCACGAGGCCAATCACAGGGATTTTCATATAGTTCGCTTCCTTTATAGCCTCTTTTTCACTTCTAGGGTCACATACAAGGACTACTTCAGGCTCTTTAAAGTACTTGCTTTCTGGATTTGTCAGCGTTCCTGGAATGAATCTCTTTGTTACAATTTCAATATCTGGCAGGAATTTTTTCATCTTCTTCAAGGCATTCTCTGCATAAGTGCGCGTGGCTACAATTAAAATATCTTTATTATTGTATTTCTTTAAAAGGTTCAACGCCTCATTTATCTTTGAATCTATCTTCTTTAAGTCGAGCACATATATGCCATCCTTTCTCTTTTTGTATATGTATGGGCTCGTATCGCCATTTTTGAGTTTAGTACCTATATGAATACCGGACTCTAAATATTTCTCAACAGGAATGAGCAAACCTTCCATATTTTCTTCAACCATCATATCCCTCCATATAAAGACAATGGGGCCGCCGAGATTTTCAGGACACGCCATAAGGCAAAGCCCTTTTGAACTCGGGTCACGGGCACCCCAAGCCCGCAGGCTCCCAGGCTACCCCACGGCCCCACTGAGCATCAGTCTCTGCTGTAAGGCAGAACCTCCTTGTTAAGCTCTACATGGCCCACAAACATCCTCCTACAGCAGAAGCGTGTTATACCTAATTCTTCAAAGGCCTCTTGAGGTGTTTTGCCCTTGCTGAGCAGCTCCTTATAAGGCTCCCAAAGATGGCCTATAACCTTTCCACATGTAAAACATCTTACTGGAAACTCCATCGAATCACCTATAACTCTTTTGGAACCTAGCCCTAGCCTTGCGGCCTTTGTACTTCTTTGGCTCTACTCTGCGCGGGTCTTCCACCACCAGGAATTTATCCGCCTCATAAAATTTGTCCCAAAGCTTTTCATCTCCGAAGAACTCCACGAGAGCAACTGCTATAGCTCTTCTAGCAGCCTGTATCTGGCCTAAAGCACCGCCACCTTTGACAGTGACGCTTATATCTAGTTTTTCACTGCCTGTTGCTATATAAAGAGGCTCTCTAAGAAGCTCCTGGAAATATGTGTTGTTTAAACTGCTCACACTTTTTTTGTTGAATGTGAATCTGCCTTTTCCTTCCTTAACGACGGCTCGTGCTATTGCTTCCTTTCGTTTACCTCTTGCCACAGCCACCTTTTTACCCTTCACTTTCTTTTTAGATTTCGTTGTTGTTTTCTTTCGTGTTGTCTTTGTGGTTTTTGCTTCTGTTTTTTTCTTTGTCGTGCTTTTCTTTACAGCAGTTTTTTTCTCTTCAGTCGATTTTTTCGGTTTTGCAGATTTTGATGAAGTTGTTTTAGTGCTTTTCTTTGAAGCGCTACTTTTTTTCGGCTTTTCTTCAGCCTTTGTTTTTTCCTTTTCAGCCATATTATTCACCTCTCCAGCCAAACTGCTTACAGAGCTCGGCTAAACTCATGCGCTTTCGCACATTTGATGAGGGCAGAGTTCCTTCTAATTTTACACCCTCTTTCTCTAGAGGATTGCCTACATAAACTCTTAACCTTTTGAAGGCCTCCCTACCCGTTCCTTTCTTTCGAGGAATCATACCTCTTATAATTCTTCTTAAGAGTAAATTAGGCACTTTAGGCCATTTTGGGCTTTTTTCAGGGTTTTGCTTGCTTTTTAGGTTTCGCCTTACAGTGTATTTTTGAAGTATTACTTGTTTGTCTCCTGTAAATATTGCTTTTTCAGCGTTGATTACAGCGACTTCTTCACCGTTTAATAGTGCTTTCGCAACTTTGGATGAGAGTCTTCCGACAACAGCGCCGTCAGCGTCTATAATAAGCATATTCTCACCTTATATGAGTAGGAGGCTATCCTTTAACTCCTTAAGCTCTTTATGAGCCTGCTCTATGGAGATGCACTTCCCTCCTGCATTCTCTATCTCCTTTTTGGCCGCTGCACTAAATGCAAAAGCAGCTACTATAACTGGTTTTGTCAATTGACCTTTACCAAGCACTTTACCAGGCACAATAACAGTAGTTCCGTCTTTGGCGTATTTCTCAATCTTGTTGAGATTTACTTCCACCCTTTGCCTTCTAGGCTTGGCTAAAAGCTCTGCTATGCGTTTCCAAAAAGGCCTATTTGTCTTACTAAGCTTATCTATGAGGCTCAATAGCCTCTCATGCTCTATATTTACATTCTTACGCATCGTCTCACCACACACGCTTGCGCTCGCCTCGCATTGCGAGACTCCCTGCTCTATTACTACAAAGGTATTAAAAAGCTTCCCCCTTTTCAAAGCCGAGAATGAACTTATTTATATTGGTAGGTTGAATTCAGCAGATAAGTTTGATACCTTGCTTTTGTACGGCTGACATATAATTTTGTAAGGTTGCGTTGTTATATACTGGCTTTTATTAAGAAGGCCTTGGACATTCTTGGTCGTTACACTCACATTTGCATTATATAAATTTAAGTCTTCTTTCAATTCACCTACAAGATTCCATGTGTTGTTGGCGTAGCTGTAAGTGTAATATTTGCTATTTTGTTTTTTAATGAAAAGAAAAGGGATCTCATCGTAATTTGCTATAGGTACGACCATCGTTTGTAGGAGGTAACTATTGTCTTTGCCTATGTATAAATACCCTCTGCCCTGTGGATTGCTATATAAACATTGAATGTCTCCATACCATACACCTTCGTAGCTCGCTCCCATCAAATCTCCCTTGTATGTTTTGGAGAAGGGTTCTATAATCGGTTTAGAGATAAAATAAGCAATTATTATTAGCAGAATGAAGGCGACAATTGTGTATACCATCAAATCCTTTTTGATAAATTTTGATATATTCACATAGCGTTATTGTGCCAAATTTTTAAAGCTCTTTACATTATGCCTTTTAAATATTTCTCTCCTAATTGCGGAGAAGGGCCTGTAGCTCAGCCTGGCAGAGCGACGGTCTTATAAGGCTTCTCTGCCAACAACGGCCTAGGTCAGCCGTAGGTCCTGGGTTCAAATCCCAGCAGGCCCACTTTCTTTTATTTTGGGCTTATGTTTGCTATTATATAGTGCCAAGGTCGAGAGCTTCTTCGTCAAAGCCCTTTCTTCCAAAGCCCTTACCAAGTATGTGTGGGGAGTGTACTCCAATTATTACAGCTGTGACAATTATTTTATCATTCAATTCAGGCCTTATACGGACACCCAACTTAACTTCTGCATCGGGGTTAAAGCTCTCTGTTATGCCCTCACCTATCTTAACAGCCTCGTCAATAGTTAAATCTGGCCCACCCTCGAGATGTATGAGGGCGCCACGAGCGTCTTCATAATCGACATCGAGCAGCGGCTGGTTGAAGGTCGTCTGAATAGCATCTTTTACTCTGTCATAACCGCTTCCTTCGCCTATAGAAATCATGGCCAAGCCTGTTCCGCTGTTTGCCTTTGTTAATATAGCCCTGAGGTCTGCGAAATCCATGCTGATTAGCGACGGTAAAACGATGGCATCACTTATGCCCTTCACTGCTCTGACTATAATGCTATCTGCGAATTCGAATGCTTTGTCCATGGGAAGGTTGTTTGCCACTTCCACCAGTCTATTATTGTCGATAACTATTAGTGTATCTGTGTGCTTGCTTAATTCTTCGATGCCCTGTTTAGCCTTTTGAAGCCTTGCTCTCTCCAGCTTGAAGGGATATGTGACGACGCCTATAGTGAGGGCTCCTACATCTCTAGCGGCTTTTGCTACGATTGGAGCAGCACCTGTTCCTGTTCCGCCGCCCATGCCTGCAGCGATAAAAACAAGCTCACTCCCTTCTAAGGCGTCTCTTATTAAGTCGTAATCTGCTTCTGCGCATTTACGGGCCATACTCGGTTCGCCCCCTGCACCTAAGCCTCTTGTTATACTCTTTCCTATTAGGATTTTTTTATGCGCCTTTGCTACTTCTGCCAAATGACGAGCATCTGTATTAATAGCTATAACTCTAGCGCTTTTGACTCCTGAATTATAAAGACGAGTGACTGCGTTACTACCTCCTCCACCAACACCAACAACGCTTATTTTTACCTCTCGCATGTGAATATATGATAAGGTTCCTTTAAATGCTTAACGGATTAAATGCAATTTGGGTGTTTTTATGTTGAAAGAAGTAAAAACCTCTGACGAGCTAGATGTTCTTATCTCTAAAACTAAACTTTGCATCGTTGGTTTTTACTCACCTAAATGTCTCAAATGCAGGGAGTTAGCCCCCTTTTTCCAACAGCTCAGTGAAGCTCATCCCAAGGTTGGCTTTGTGAGGATGAATATTCTTTTGCCTTCGAATGCTATTGCATTGAGGACTTATAACATAACCTCTCCAACCCTTGTCCTATTCAAGGATGGCAAACTTTTCCGAAAGTTCGAGGTTGAAAGGCACTCATTAGAGCGCATCGTCTCCGCAATGGAGAAGTTCGCTGAAACAGGCTCGACGAGGGGTTCTTGATATTGCACACGATTTACAATACTTTCTAAATTGGTCTCTAATCTTGGAGGGAGAATAACTTGATGAAGACGACAATCAAAAAAGCAAAAACCAAAGTATGGCTGGCTGCTATTACTGGGGCTGCTGTATTCTCCCTTAGTGGGCTTTTGCTTAAAAATAAAGGAAAAGTAGATACTGTGCCTATGAATGAAGTAAAGGCAGTGTTAATTGAGAAAAAGCCATCTTCCTATAGAGAGGGTGTATATACATTTAATGTGAATGTGGGTGATTCTACTTATAGGATAAGTGTTGCAGGCGAAGATGAAGGAAAGAATAGGACATATTTATATTATAACAAGGATAAATCAGCTGTGATAATTCTCGATGGTAGATTTATAATGTATAAATGGGCAAAGAATGGAAGAGACAATAGTTATGCTATAACATTCAAGGAGAAAAAACCTATAAAAATTTATCTTGTGGAAGGTGCTCTTGTAGCCACCAATGGCAGGGATATATTTATAGGGAACGGAAATAAATTAGCTTATGCGCATTTCTCTAATGAGGTTGCTGCTGTAAAAATAAGAGAAAGTGGAGCAAAAATCATTTTTGATAGCGGCGATGTTAAGACGCTACGCTTTGAAGAATCGCAATGATTTAAAAATATTCCCCCACACTAATAAAGTGTCACTGCAAAACGTGGCAACCATTTCATTTATAAATATTTCTCCAACAAATGGAGATGCTTTTGTGTTATGGGTGTCTCATCTGGGGCACGACATAGGTCCTAAGGGTTACAAGGGAGACAGGGTAATATCATGATTATTAATCCCTGCCAGCCTTTAAGTATATATTCGCAGCAGCGATCAACTCCAGTTGATCCTGCTGGAGGGCACTGCTATCGGAGTTCGACTAAGGCATGCAAGTCTAGGGTTGGCCTACCAGCCCTGGCGGATGGCTGAGTAACACGTGGTCAACCTACCCTAAGGAGGGGGATAACCTCGGGAAACTGAGGGTAATACCCCATAGAAAATAGGTACTGGGATGTCCTATTTTCCAAAGGATTAGGGGATTGGCCCTATTCCGCCTTAGGATGGGACTGCGGTGGATTATGGTTGTTGGTGAGGTAACGGCTCACCAAGCCGATAATCCATAGGGGCCTTGAGAGAGGGAGCCCCCAGAAGGGTACTGAGACAAGGACCCTAGCCCTACGGGGTGCAGCAGCCGCGAAATCTCCGCAATGCGCGCAAGCGTGACGGGGGGACTCCGAGTGGTATGGGCTTCGCTCATATCTTTTCTGAAGTGTAGACAGCTTCAGGAATAAGGGTGTGGGCAAGACCGGTGGCAGCCGCCGCGGTAACACCGGCGCCTCAAGTGGTGCCCGCGAATACTGGGCCTAAAGCGCTCGTAGCCGGCTCAGCAAGTCATCTGTGAAATGTTGCTGCCTAACAGCAACGCGTGCAGAAGATACTGCTGGGCTTGGGAGCGGTGGAGGACAGGGGTACGCTCGGGCTAGTGGTTAAATGCGCTGAACCTGAGCGGACCACCAGCGGCGAAGGCGCCTGTCCAAGACGCGTCCGACGGTGAGGAGCGAAAGCTGGGGGAGCGAAGGGGATTAGAGACCCCCGTAGTCCCAGCCGTAAATGATGCCCACTAGGCGTTGCTGTCGCTACGTGCGGCAGCGATGTCGCAGCGAAGGCGTTAAGTGGGCCGCCTGGGGAGTACGGCCGCAAGGCTGAAACTTAAAGGAATTGGCGGGGGAGCACCACAAGGGGTGGATGCTACTGCTTAATCGGATACAACGCCGAAAACCTCACCAGGGGAGACGGCAGGATGAAGGTCAGGCTAAAGACCTTACCCAACAAGCCGAGAAGTGCTGCATGGCCATCGTCAGCTCGTGCTGTGAAGTGTCCGGTTAAGTCCGGCAACGAGCGAGACCCGCGCCCTTAGTTGCTAACTCTTACTCCGGTAGGGGTGCACACTAAGGGGACTGCCGTCGTTAAGACGGAGGAAGGAGCGGGCGACGGTAGGTCTGTATGGCCTGAATCTCCTGGGCTGCAAGCGGCATACAATGGGCGGAACAGCGGGTTGCGACTCCGTAAGGAGGAGCTAATCCTTAAATCCGCTCTAAGTTCGGATCGAGGGTTGAAACTCACCCTCGTGAAGGTGGAATCCCTAGTAATCGCGGGTCATCATCCCGCGGTGAATACGTCCCGGCTCCTTGCACACACCGCCCGTCAAGTCACCCAAGTGCGGTTTCGGTGAGGCCCTCTCGTTAGGGAGGTTCGAACCGGGGCTGCGTGAGGGGGGCTAAGTCGTAACAAGGTATCCGTAGGGGGACCTGCGGATAGATCACCTCCAAAGGAATTTTAGTGCAGGGGCTTAAACCCTTCTCCCTGACCAAACTTAGGACCTAAAACACAAAGCTCTGTTCATTTTTCGTCTTCTCTATTATTCAAACTTTTAATTTTTGGCTTTGGTTACACTTTCAATCCAATTATTTTGTAAGTATGTTTCTAAAAGTGGTTTGTAACATACCCATTTATAAAGATTTTCTACATTTATATAGCATGCTTTTCAATACTTTGAAAAATATCGAGGAGCAGATTGTTTTAGTCTTGACAGACATGCCTATTCTATCAAAAGAATATTTTTATTTGTCAAAATATTTTTTAGAAAAGTTTTTATTTTCATTCCAATAAAGGAAATAAAGGTGAAAATATGGCAGGCAAAATCTGGAAATTTAGAAAATCCTCAAAAGAGGAAAAGGTTAGTGAAAAACAAGGTAGGCAGGGCCGGAAGGTCTTTAGGACTATAGACACGCTGTTAGAAAAGTCGAAAGACATTGCTAAGAGGGCTGCTAAACCTGTGTTAGGCGGGTTGCTTGTGGTAGGAACAACAGCGACGATAAGCAGCTGTGGGCCCAAAAATGAATATACAACTATAAAGAATTACTACAACAACGAAACGACGGAATATAGTTTAACTGTAACCCCACCCACACAGTACGGCAACGAAGCCACACAAGAAGAGGAAAAGAGAGAGATAAAATTCCAAAGCGCCAGTGCGGAGGCCGATATGAGAGTGGGCAGCAACTTAGATTTGGGCCCTGTGGCTGTGAAGCTAGAGGATATCACCGACGATGGAGACCTAATCTACATTATAGGCGCGCCCCAAGCTCTCAGTGAAAATAAAGCCAGCGCCTACGCTAAGATATACAATAGTAGTGACGAAGCAATATTCTTGGACGATAATATGGGTGTCTTCATCCACGCAAAACAGAGTAACGAGCAAGTCGTTGAGGAAGGCAAGGCCGCATTCTATTTAGAGTTCTTTGACTACACTTCTCCTGTAACGACATTGGATGTTGGGGAGAGCCTCTACGCCGACGGCTATGTTATTAAATTAGATGATTTGGACAAGAACGATGGCTCAGCCATCTTCTCCATATACGATGAGAATGGTGAGCTAATCAGCCAAGAGAAGGTGCAGCAGGGAAGGGATCTTTACCTTTACTATGCTCCCGTGGGGAAGGACTTGAGACTCAGCGTAATAGAAACTGCTATGGGTTATACTCTCTCGACGAAATGGGCTAAGATAGAAGCAAACACATCTACACATGTACAAACGCCAGAATTAGATGTCGGTGATACATATCCAATAGACACAACATATAGTATAACCCTAGACGACATAACCTATGACAGCCGTGCAGTTTACTCATTAGAAACAACAGACGGAACTTACTTTACAGATGTTATCGGAGAAGATGAAAAGAGAAATACCTCCCTCAATGGGAAACATGTCTCGATAAGAGCCAACTCTATAATTCCACCAGAAACAGAGATTGTCAGCGAAGATACCTATGCTAGGCTCTTCCACAGAGATAAAGCAGCTCTCGACAGTGTCGGAGTAGGTGAGGCCTTGGAAACGCCCAACTATTATGTAGAGCTTTCTGATGTAAGGACAGACGACGGCATATATGCTGTCTTTGACATATATGAGAAAGGCACGGGGAACAGAGTAGCGATGTCCGTTGGCTATGCAGGCAAGGAAGTAGAATTAGGCGTAGGCAATGGGAAGAAGATAGTTATTTACACAGCGCAGATAGCCCCTGGTTATACATTTGGCAACAAATGGGCGCGCTTCTTCGTCGAGGAGGCCGACAACTAATTTTTTCTTTTTCTTTTTTATATAATTAAGTGAGAAGCGGACATATATACTCTTTTTTTGAACATACCTAACATACGCTATTATAATTAAAAGAAGAATTTATCCACATCACTATAACAGCCCTCAATTAAGGATTTATTGACACAGCTTGCCCAAGAGGAGAAATAAAGAAGTGGAATCAGCGATATCGGCTGAAAAAGGATTTTTGGGCTTCGCCTTTTTTACCAAAACAGAAAGGGTGTCTTCAATAGCCTTTATAAAAGATGAAAAATTATAGTCGACGTCTTTATGCTTTCTTAAAAGATTGGTATATTTTTCATGAGTTTTAATGAGAGCTGGAATAACCTCGAAAATTTCTAACTCCTGAATAATCCAAAGGGCGCGCAGGTAATCTTTAGAATAAGATAGGCTTAATTCTTCCTCAATTTCCTTAACAATCTCTTTTCTTTCCTTGGGATTGAATGTCTTAAACACCTCCTTTAAAGGATGTGCTTTGGCTAACTCCTTAAGTATAACCCCGGCCGCTTCATACCTCAAAGGATTGCGAGAGAGATAATCAAGCGTTAACCTATATATGAGCTTTTTCCTCTTCTTACGCCGCATGATTGGGAAGAAAAGCCTATACAGCTTAGCTTTTATAGCAGCAGTATAACCCTTCTCTGATAAGAAATCCATGGCGATGAAGAAAGGAATGGTAATGAACGCACCCAATACTAGCACCGCTATCATTACATTGATGAAGATGTTGTCATTATATCGCTCAGACGCCGACTTCCTTTGTCTTTCCTGAGTGTGATTAGTATTCTCCTCGTTGCGAGTTGTTAGAGATGTTTTTTCCACATGCCTGTTATTTACCTCCCCCTTCACTTCATCAGAGACTGTTCTTTGAATAGCGGGCTTTTCCATGGCTTTCGATGCCGTCGGTTTAGTAATGAATAAAGAGCCCGCGACGAAAAAAGCTGCGAAGAGCTTCTTAACCATTCTCTTCCTCTTGGCGTTCTTTGATATTGCTGCATGCTTTTGCGCGCGTTTGAATAGAAGCCTCATATAAAGTTATAATATGTGTAAAAGAGTTTATAAAACATACTGAAATATTGAACATGTTGCCGCCTAACGAGAACCTCAACACCTAAGCACCTTTTTAAGCCTTACTCTATGAAAAGGCTTTATGAAAATTCCAACAGCCCTCACAGACTTGAACCGTGTATTGTTAGGTGGGATGCCAAGAGATTCAATACTCTTATTCACATTTGACCAACAGGATATAGCGAAGGTGTTCGCAAACGCTCTATACAGCTATATGAATAAGGCGGTGCTCATAACCACCGACTTAAAGCCGGCTGAATTTACTAACAAACACTTTGTATTCGTCGACGCCTTTTCCCTCGAGAATGGATTAAAGCCCAGACCAGAGGACCATGCAGTGAACAACGCCGGCTCTATAAACGATATATCCTTAGAGCTATCGGAAATCATGCACAAAGATGAGATAGATGCTATAATAACATTTACAATAACGACGTTGTTAAAGGAAAATCCCAAGGATGCTGTTTACAACTTTCTAAATGTAACCAAGGCGAGATTGGAGAATACACATGGCTATCTAGCTCTCTTCGCCGATGCAACTCAACTTAGCCCTGAAGACAAATCCAAACTTGAAAGCTTGTGTAAAGGCACTTTTCATATATCTAGAAAAGAAGGTGACATACTCCTTAGCTCATCGTTTTATCCCATACCTGTTGAATTCAAGTATGAAAGTGGTTTATTGGAGGTGGAATGATGCGTCTTATACTCTTAAATCAAGATGCTGTGCCTGTGCAAAGCCAAGATGTTGAAATAGACAAACTGACAGCCAAATCCATCGTCGATGCAACTATAGCAGCGAGGAATCTAGCTCAAACAATCGGCGACACTTTCTATTATATAAAGCTTGATTTGAAGAATGAATCTGTTGTGGCAGGCTTTGATGGAGAGAATGTTTTGGCTGTATTTGCCTCAACGCCAGCTGAAGTCGTAGAAGCTATTGCGCGGTTTAAGAATGAGTAGCACGCTATTCACAAATATCTTAATCTTTTTACCTAATGGTTGGCAGATGGTAGATATTGCTCTTAATGATGGCAAGCTTTCTATTTCCCAGCCAAATTCAAGAAATCCTGATGATTTTGATGAAGTTATAAACGGCGAAGTTCTTCTAGCGCTTCCACCCTTTGTAAATGCCCATACACATGCTGCTATGAGCTTATTGAGGGGTTTTGGCGAGGGCTTAGAGCTTCATGAATGGTTGGAGGAAATTATATGGCCTGCTGAAGAGCAGTTAAGCAAGAAGGATATTTATTGGGCTTCGGTTTTATCCGCCTATGAGTTTATGGCATCTGGGAGCGGCTCTGCTGTCGATATGTATTGGAAGCATTATGAAGAGGTAGCAAAGGCTTTTGATTATGTCGGTATTAGAGGGTATGTTGGCGGTGATTTGG
>JALWQW010000026.1:41186-108020 GCA_026982895.1 Microcaldota archaeon
GCAGTAGAAAGAAATGCCAAACCTGTAATAATGTCAAGAGGTATAAAAGATTTATAAATATGAAATTTCAGACGACTAAGCCCATTATAGCAGCACACAGCATATATGTTGGCGATGAGACGACTTTGAAAGAGGCAAAGGCCCTCGCACAAGAGCACAATTTAATCTTCCACATACACGCTTCGGAGACAAGGGGGGAAGTTACCTCAACCCTACAAAAATACAAAAAACGCCCCATAGAGGTTTTAGATGATTGGCATCTCCTCGATGATAAAACACTTTTGGCCCATGGTTCGTGGGCTAGCCAGAGGGAGATACGCATCGTAGCCGAGAAGCGCTCAGCCATAGCCTCATGTCCTGTGAGTAATTTAAAACTCGCCACAGGTGGGATTGCACCCTTAGAAGAATATGAAAAAGCAAGTGTTCCAATTCTTTTGGGCACTGACGGAGCTGCCAGCAATAATGGGCAGGACATGTTTGAGACTATTAAAGCTACAAGCCTATTACAAAAACATAAATATTGGAAGGCTAATGCGGCTAAAGCCACCGCTGTATTAAAATGGGCAACTTATAATGGCTCATTTATAGATGAAAAATTGGGCTGCTTAGGCGAATCATGCTATTCAGATTTGCTCATACTCAAACCAAAGTTTATTTCATCAAATCATGCGTTAAAGGTTCCGTCAGAAACTATTGTGTATGCACCAAACACTCTAGAAGTTTGGGGTTTAATGATTAATGGTGCTTGGCGCATCAAAGATGGCAAATTCATAAATGAGCGTCTTTTGAAGCAGGCTTTAGATACCCTCTTTTATAAACATTAGCCTCAAAACTATGTGGTGTTATAATGGGAAATAAAGGATTGCTCATTCTAGCCCTATTCTTCCTTTTACTTTACTTCATAAATATATCTTTTGCTCAATCATGTTCTAATGAGGACCAAAGGAGCTTGGATAATTGCGTCTCCTTATGTGATGATAACACATCATGTATTTCTAACTGCTGTTCTGATTACCAATATTGTGATTGTCCTATTACAACTGGTTATGATGACGATGAAGATATGTGTGCCAATGCTTATTGCGGAGATGGAGTATGTGATGAGGCATGCGGAGAGTTCTGCGAAAGTTGTTCAGAAGACTGTGGAAGGTGTGAACCTGAAGAAACGCCTCAACCTCCACCAGAAGATGAAACGCCTTGTATAAATGCTTATTGCGGAGATGGAGTATGTGATGAGGCATGCGGAGAGTTCTGCGAAAGTTGTTCAGAAGACTGTGGAAGGTGTGAACCTGAAGAAACGCCTCAACCACCATCTACTAATGAAACATCTGAAGAACATAATCCCAATAACATAACTATTAACATATCCTATACTGCTACAGAAGTAAAGGATGTGGACTGTCTCACTAGAAAAGAAGGATTTGCTAGGAATGAAAAACTTTACTTAGACATCCAAATATCTTGTGGCTTTGATCCTCAATTGAATGAGCCTAAATATGTTTTCATAGATCCTGATAAGGAGAAAGATGTTAACCCTGCAGATTTCCCATGGTTAGTACCACCAACAACACCAGAAGAAAAATGTTCTAAACAAGATGATCCTGATTGTGATTCAGTTTATACTGATGGAGATAATAGCGGAAACTCTTTTGACAATAGATGTATTGGTAAGAAGTGGGAAGAAAAAGCTTCTAAATTGTTCTCTTATTCTAAAAAAGGGTTTTTGCCAAACTGTGATGATAATTGCCCTTCAAAATACAACCCAAATCAGCAGGACAGTGAGTTTAAAATAATCAAAAAGTGTATAGGTAGCAATTGTTTTGATATATTTACCTTCAATGGCGATGGTATAGGCGACGCCTGCGATAATTGTCCATACACCTATAATCCAGATCAAACAGATTCAGATGGCGATGGTATAGGCGACGCCTGCGACGCATGCCCTAATAAGGCGGATGCTGAAAATACAACCTATGTTAAAGACCTTAAAGGCAATGTGGTCTTCAAATTTCTGGGCCAAAAGGATTCAGATGGTGATGGTATAGGCGACGCCTGCGATGTTTGCCCAAATTGGTATAATCCTGATCAGAAAGACTCAGACGGCGACGGGGTTTTTTGCAAAGATAACTGTCCAAATATTGAAAATCCTGATCAGAATGATTCAGATGGCGATGGTATAGGCGACGCCTGCGATAACTGTATAGCTATCAAAAATCCTGATCAGAATGATTCAGATGGCGATGGTATAGGCGACGCCTGCGATTGTTCGGATGGAGTTAAGAGCTCTTATGAAGATGGTGTTGACTGCGGCGGGCCTTACTGTCCTTCATGTGCAACGAATTGTTTAACCAAAGCCAAATGGGCGCCAAACGATACTATATGTCAGTATGCATGGCCAAAAGGCAGCGGGCCAATAATAGAGGGCAATACAAAAAGTCACTCATGTTCATTGTATGAGGTTTGCAATCCAGACCTTGATTATATAGTAGCAGATGCAATAGCATGTTGTGAGCATCTAAATTATACATCTTATATGACTGCTATAGACACTGTTGGCAAACATAGAATGACATCAAAAATTAATGCCTGCGGAAATGCCCGATTTTTATCTGGCATTGGAAAAGGGGGTAAAGCCTACACACCAGCGAATTTCAAAAAATGCCTTGCATTATATGCTATAAAATCTATAGGTTCATATGCTGTTTATATGCAAGGATACTTCCATGCTGAATTTTGCTGTTATGGTGATGATACAGGTTGCCCTGAGTCTTGCAAACAATATACTATAGATCCCCCTATTTGGTTCATGGGCACTTCTATGGCTTGTACAGGCCCTATTGGAGCAACCCCTGATTTTAAGATGAAAAATGAAAGATGTGAATATTATTACAATTTATTTGGCAAACATGGGAAATTTGGTTATTGGAATTCTGATACCGATTATACACAAAATAGTGATAGTGTCTTAGATGCACCCGCACATGTAAGTATAAATTTACTATCGACAGGTAGCTGTGTTGATTATTCTGTGGCTTTAACAACTATCCTAAGGAAATTAGGATATGGTAAAAATGAAGTTTATTCTGTTGATGGCGATGGACATTGGTATAATCTCATAAAGCTGCCTGGTGACAAATACTGGCACTTTTTAGATACTACTGGAAACACAAGAGGAGATATATATGGCAAGCCATTTACAAAACTCACATCAAAAAACTATGATTATTGTAATAAAATAGACAAAGGTTGTTCAAATGATGTATATGCCATATCAACATCACTTTGCCCAGGTAAAAATCAAATAATTGGTTGTGGTGGAAAGGGTGGATAAAATGAAGTTTAAATTGCTTCTATTTCTTGTGGTTATTTTTTTGTCCGTGCATTTAGTCAGAAGCTCTAATATGAGTGTTGGTGAGACTATTGTTCACCAGCCTTCACAAGTTAATTTAAGTGACGGTCATCTTTTTATAACTAGAGTTAATCCCTCAGAGGCATACTCTGGACAAGAAGTTGAAATTAAATTAATTGTAAACAGCACTTTTAATAAACCTCTTCAGCTTACTGCTACAGAGGTTCTTATATCCGACGCTGTATATCTAGACAAAAACATAACCCTATCCACAATAAATTATGATGTTATTCCAGTTCATTATTACATTTGGCACTTCTCTTTAGAACCTCATTCCTCCAAAACCCTCACATATCATATTAAATTTAATGGCCTTGGCACATTCTCCTTTTCACCTGCAACAGTTTCAGATCAATTTGGTGATAAAGCAGATTCCCCAGCCACATATATAACTATAAAATGTCAACCTAATGGTCAGTGCGAGGAAGATGAGAATTATCTTTTCTGCCCAGAGGATTGTAACACAGGAGAGAAAGATAAAATATGCGATGCTGCCATCGATGGAAAATGCGATCCTGATTGTGAAGAAGGTTATGATCTTGACTGCAATAAACTAAATGATACTCAAAAACAAAGCTGTAATATGTTGAGGGATGGCTACTGTAACCAGAGCTGTTTAAATGAAGACCCTGATTGCGTTTCTCAGGCGAAGACCCAAACCAATTTCTTAATTATAGGTATTGTAATAGTTGTAATAATCGCCTTACTATTTATTGCATTTTATTATAAAAGGAAAAATAATACTTAAAGAATTTTGGCGATTTCATTTAAGAAAACAGTCGCATAGCTGCCAGCAGGCAACTCGACATAAAGCCCCTTTCCATCATGGTCTGCTAGCCAAGATAAGCTTTTACAAGGGGCCATAGCCATTCTGTATATGCCTTTTGATGATAATTCTGGTAGAGATTTTATATGAAAATCATCCTCTCTTATATCTATCCTTTCCATTATTTCCTTCTGGTAATTATCACCTTCTAATTTGTAACCTGGAATAGGTATGCACGGAAAAGCATCACCATCTTCGCCATCATATTTCTCGAGAGCTTTTGATTCGCTTATAGGCATGCCATTTAGGTATTTATTGCACGATTTAGCATCGTTGAACTCGCCACTATGGATGCGCTTTTCCAAACTGTAATTAAATAGGAAACTCTGCAATGCATGTATAAACATGAGGAAAGTGCCTCTTGGCAACAACCTCAATGCTCGTGCGTAATTGTTTGGCTCATCTATAATGGCCGATAGAAGGGTTCTCTCATGCTTCATCCATTTTGGAAATAGTTTAATCGCCTCGCTTAATGATTTCTCCAATAGAGCAGCTCTAGCATCTCTTACAACTTCTCTCTCGTTTGTAGAGGGATTTAGAAGATAATACGCCAGCGCTTCTCCTATCATACCTCTAACAAGAAGATAACCTATCTTATGTGTATCTCCTCTACTCCCAAATCGTTGCTCCCCAAAATAGTTCGGAAAGCCATCGTCGCAACCATCTAATTTTGGCTCTTTTATCCAACCTTTCAATAAAAAGCCATTCCCTATCAATTCACCCATCTCTATGCTTTTACTCCTATATATTAAAGGCACAATCGACATATCTTTTATTTTAATATTTCTGACCTTCTCAACATCACCTTTATATATACTGATAAATTGTGCAGTTATGGCTTGTTTGTCCTTTGTCCCGGCAAAGGAGATGCGTTTTTTACTTATTCCAAGGGATTTGGCAATTCTTTTTATAGCTAAATCTGTGGCCCATCTTCGCTTTATTAAGAGCGTTATGAGGAAATCCCCCTTACCTTCCATTTGAGTATACGATGGCTCAGCTTCGATTAACTCGGTTAGGTTGTTTATAGGTATAGCTCTCATGTATTTATAGAGGTTGTTGTCTGCAGGCAGCTCTTTGACGATAAAATCCTCTGGCTTTTCTTTTAACTTTATTCGTCCTGTTCCTTTCCTCATAGGTGTTAAGGGTATTCTATCTAACTCTTTCGGAAGATTTTCCCTTGCCCTGTCATAAAGTTCTCCTAGCGAAGCCATAGCTACATTTTTAAGCATTTACATTAAAAAAGGCGCTTATGGCTTCTAACATTGATAACAAAGTATGGCTAGCGATTATAGTTGCGTTGACACTTGTATTAGGCGCAGCGGCGTTTATGTTTGTGAGTCCAATGTTTCCCCATGAAGGGCATGGTGAAGAAGGGCAGCATGGGAAAATAAATTCTCTTCTCAATGCTCTTCAATCCTTTAAAGGTGATGCGAATTATACTCTCGTCAAAACAGAGAGTGTGAATGGAAAGAATAAGACGATCACAGTTGTGAAAAATGGCTCTGTTTTGTTCGTTAAAGCCTTTGATCCAACATATTTTCTTACGAGCATGTATTATGCTGATGGAAACACAACTAAGGGTTGTATAGAGTTTGCAGGCAGTACTGCCTGTACAGATCCAAACAAGCACTTTTTCTTAGCGACTCTAAAAGGTGAAGATGATGCTTATTTCGTTAAGGGATATATCCCTGTTATAAAAGTCCTTGCTGAAAAAGGGGCTTTGCATTTAGAAAAAGAATATGTAACTGATGGCGAGAAGTGCTTTGTATTCAATTATTCCTTTGGAGATTTACCTGTAAAAGAGGTTATGGCTCTTGGCTATCCAACTAATCCAGCCCAGCTAGCCATAGTGTATAAAAGTATCCTTTGCTTGAACGATGAGCTCATATTCTTCTTTGAGAAAAACTACACCTATGCTGGCGAAAATTACAATGAATGGGTTAAGCTTAAAGAAATAAAGGATGAGCCTGAATCAATACACTCTCTGCCACCGAACGACGAATTATCCTTCAAGGGCGTCTATAATGCTTGGAATACATTCACAAAGGATATGGATAAAGGGCAAGAGTCTAACAACACAGACGGCTCTTTGACAGGCTTAGCTAGTAGATATGATATCCCCGAGCTTTGCTTTAGAACCTCCAATCCAGATAACTGTCTCGGAGTATATGTGAGCTTTAGCGATACACATAAAGATAAAGCTATATGTGATATGATGGTGAATGAAACATTGAAGAATCAATGCTATTCATATGTGGAAGGTACAGCCACAGAGAATAATGAGACTACTTCAAATGAACTCAATACACCATCTAACGAGACCTTTGGCAATGAGTCTGTAGCTATGAATGAGAGTTCATAATAATACAGCAGCTTTCATCCAACCCCTTTCATTTTTAATGAAAGTATTTTCTTAAATTCATTAGCATATTCAAAAGGAATCTCGCTCAAGAACTCAGAAGCTATACCGAGAATCAATAGATTGTATGCTTGCTCTTCCTTCAATCCTCTTGATTTTAAATAAAACAACTCTTCCTCGCTTACTCTGCCGACAGAGGCTTCATGACTCACAATAGAGCTCTTTTCCTGCGACAATACGCGTGGAATGCTTCTAACGTATGCCTTTTTACCGAGCAAATATGAATCACAATCGCTTCTGCATATAGATTCTTTTCCATCTATTGAAAATATTCCATCGAAGATATTTTCTCCATCATCTTGTGCTATGCTCTTGCTTTTCACATAGGCACTTGTTTTTTTGCCCTCTAATTTAACTTCCACACCTGTTTTCATTCTTTGCCCTTTGCCAGCATAGCTTAAACCAATCGAGCGCATCCGTGCATTGTCTCCTTTAAGGTATGTAATAGGTCTCTTTTGCGTATAACCGCTTCCCAAATTTCCGTCAAACCACTCTATGTATGCATTATCTTCTAAGACAGCAGCACCATTAACTATATTTTTTATGTTTTTACTCCAGCTTTGTAGTGTTATATATTTCATGTGAGCTCCTTTATGAAGAAAAACCTCTGCCACAGGTAAGTGATATGAAAAATCTCTATATACAAGGGCTGCACAGCCTTCTATGTACTGAACATAACTATCCTCCTCCAATACAATCAGTGTGCGCTCCATTTGGCCAAGATCCTTTTCATTTATCATAAAAAATGCTTGGAGAGGATATTTTACTTTAACTCCTTTGGGAACATATATAAATGTGCCTCCACTCCAAAAAGCTGTATTGAGCGCCGTGTATATGTTTTTGTTGTATTTGATTAATTTGCCTATATATCTTTTAACCATATTTGGGTATTTTTTAACAGCATCATCCATTGAAGAGAAGATAACTCCTTCCTTTTCAAGCACAGACTTCATTTGAGAATAGACAACATCATTGTTTATTTGTGTGTTTATGCCCGCTAAAAATTGCTGCTCTGCCTTTGGCAATTCCAGTCGTTCGTAAACCCTTTTAACATCTTCAGGCAGGCTTTTCCATTCATTTACTTTTTTCTCGCTGTTAGTGTTTTGTATGGATTTCTCTATATCGAGTCCGGGCAGCTCGTCTGAGAGCTTGTGTTTCTCCAGTACTTTGGCAGCCATTAGTCTAAGCTCCAGCAACCAGCGAGGTTCATCTCTGTCATTGGAGTATTCTCTAATTATCTTATCAAAAGTAGGCATTGTATGTAAAGGCACGCAAGGCTTTAAAAATCTTTTAAAATGCTATGCTCATATAAGTGTATGCGCTATAGACTATTAATCATATCTGCTTTGTTAGTCTTCTTTATAATAGGCGGTTGCTTAACCAGCAGTACAAATTTTAAGAACACCACTAAGAGTATCTATGAAAAGAATATTGTGGACAATGAAGAGGTTAATGTTGTTAGTGGGGAAGTTAGGATTGAAGGAGATTCGTTAGCAATTTATTGGATACCTGCGGCAGAAGAAAAGGAAAGTTCTGAAGAGCATCGCCATTCATATATCGTTTCTCCTTTGAAAATAGGTGGCGATACTACAATATGGTTGTATATGAATGGCAAAAAGATTCATGAAACCACAATACATGTTGAGCCTGCTCAATTAGAGAAATATAAATCTGATTATTATTTGAATGAGGATAATACTCCTACAGAGGAGGAGGGGTATAAATATGAAATTCCTCTCTATGAGATAAAAAATCAGATAGAACATCCTTTTCCAAGAGAGAGGGTGGATGTATATATTAAAATGAAGACTGAAAAAGGCACAGGGTATGGTTGCGCTTACAAGATGATAACTATGAAAAACCTTTCAAGAAGTGATATAAATAAATTTTATAGGGAAGAATATGAAAGAATTAGAAATACTGAAATTAAACCATATATGGAATATTATAATAATATAGAAACCGTCTCGATAGATGGTAGGAACTTCTCTATATCTACTCAAGTATATATCTCTGAATCAAGAAACTCTTTTTCAAACACATTCACAAGTCCTGAGGAGATTAAAAGAGCCGCCAATATAAACATTGATGTTGTCACAAATAAGACTGCTGATGAAGAATTGGGTAATATGACATTTTACTTGAATGGAGAAAAAATACAAACATACCACATATATAATGTGCCAATACGATCAAATCACACCATTATCCGATATGAGGGCCGCAATGATTTCAGAAAGGAGATAACCGTTTTATCTCTTGAGGGTAAAAAAATAGATAAACTGGATGAACTTAATATAACTCTTGAATATAACGGAGACACATACACTAAAATTGTGGATATTGATCCTTTAGGTAAGGCGCCGGAACCAATATTACAATATATATCGACTTTCGAAAAAAAGAATTAAAAAGTATATGCAGGGGGTGGGATTTGAACCCACGAACCCACTACGGGACTAGGCCCTCAACCTAGCGCCTTTGACCAGACTTGGCGACCCCTGCTTAGAATATAAAAAGATAAAGAAAGGTTTAAAGGCTTACTCCATGAAGACCTCTGGAGCTGGTGGTTCTGGCGGCAAGCCTTTTCTTTCCCTTATTTGCCTTACAACTTTATCCTGCAATTCCTTCGGAAGAGCTTCGTATCCCCAGTATTCTGGATACCATATAGCCCTACCCTGGCTTGCACTTCTTAATTCATTACTCAAACCAAAGGTCTCTGCAACAGGAATTATCACAACAATCTTGGATTGGTCACCTTCTTGGTCCATAGTAACGAGCTTACCTCTCTTAGCGTTTGTTAATGACAAGATAGCGCCGCCATATTCTTGTGGAACCTGCACAAGTATCTTCTGTTTTGGCTCTAATAAAACAACACCTGCCTTTAACATGGAGGCATATACTGCCTTCTTTACAGCAGGTAGAATCTGCGCAGGACCTCTGTGAACATTATCTTCATGCAGGGATGCATCTTCTAATATTACCAGAACATTGGCCACCTTCTCCTTAGCAAGAGGCCCTTCGCGCATTCCATCTTCGAAGGATTGAACGGCTAATTCACGAACTTCATTAAGATATTGGACACCCTTTGTCGCATCTATGAATATATTGCCATCATATACATCCCATACTCCCTTTGCCATATCTCTGTCCATGCCAGCTTCTACAAGAGCATCGACAATCTGCTGAGGTACTTTACCCTTAATCTTACCTTCAGGTATCTTACCTTCATGAATAGCTTTGATGATACTCTCTGGCAGTGGCTCGACATGTATGTAGAATTTGTTGTGTTTGTTTGGACTCTTACCTTCAATAGTTGGTCCTTTCTTGAATACAGTCTCTCTATAAACAACAATGGGCGGGCTTGTCTTAATGTCAAGGCCTTTCTCCACTTTAATTTTATACTCTATAATCTCCAAGTGAAGCTCTCCCATACCACTTATTAAATGCTCGCCTGTTTCTTGGTTTAATTCTATTTTCAATGTTGGGTCTTCTTTTGCTATAGCTCTCAATACTTCAATCAACTTGCCAAGGTCCTTTGGATTTTTAGCTTCTATGCTCTTTGTAACAACGGGCTCTGAGTAGTGCTTTATCTGTTCGAAAGGCTCTATGGGTTTAGAGCTTACCGTTTCACCGACATACACATCTTTTAATCCTATGACAGCACCGATGTTACCTGCGGTAACTTTTTCAACAGGTACTCTGTCAGGCCCCATGTATACAGATACCTGCTGTACGCGAGCGTATTTCATCTTAGAGGCGATATAGAGCTCGTCTCCTTTTGTTATGCTGCCTGAAAATAACCTTAATATTGCTACCTCTCCAGCGTGCTCATCAGAATGGACGCCAAAGACAACACCCACTGTTGGTCCTTTAGAATCACAGGCGAGCATCGCCTTTCCTTCCTCACTCTCTAAATCACCATGCCATAATCTTGGCACACGGTAAGCTTGGGCTTCTTTTGGGTGCGGCAAATACTTAACAACCATTTCAAGGACGACTTCATCAACAGGAGCAACCTTCGTGAGCTCATCCAGCTTATTTTCATTTACCAAGTCATAAATCTGTTTGAAGGAGACATTATGTTTCTTCATGCTATTTATGCTTATAGCCCATTTTTGGAAAGCAGAACCCAAAGCCACCTTTCCGTTTTCAACAGTTACCTGCCATTCTTCTTTTAGATTCTCAGGAGCGTTATTCACTATGATTTTGTTAACTGTCGAGATTATTTTCTGCAGTTTTTCCATCATTGCCTGAGCGTCGAGTTTCAATTCATTAATGAGCCTATCTACTTTGTTTATAAAGAGCACGGGCTTAGCCCTCTCTTTCAACGCTTGCCTTAATACAGTCTCTGTTTGGGGCATTACACCTTCAACAGCGTCAATAACGACCACGACGCCATCTACGGCACGCATGGCTCTCGTTACATGCCCACCAAAATCAACATGGCCAGGAGTATCTATGAGGTTAATTAAGTAGTGGGCCCCTTCATATGTGAATCCCAAACTTATGTTTGCCGATTTGATTGTAATACCTCTTGCCTGTTCCTGCTCATCATAATCCAACACACGCTGCTGTCCAGCCAAATCCTTGCTTATAAGCCCCGCTCTCGCTACCAACGAGTCGGATAGCGTCGTTTTGCCGTGGTCGACATGTGCTACTATAGCTACATTCCTAACATGTACCAAGTCCTCCATGATTTTTTGGACTTCATCAACTACCATTTCTTTTCTTGCCATATTTTCACCCAAGGAGTGATGGGCCTGCTGGGATTTGAACCCAGGACCTCTCGCTTATCAGGCGAGCGCTCTGGCCAGGCTGAGCTACAGGCCCTCTTATGCCCTACCTTATTAGGGGATAAATATAAAAATGGCTATGTCAGCCCCCCTCTGCAAAAACTTTTGTATATCTATTTCCACAAGGCTTTTATATTCCTCTGCTCTTATTCCTTTATGCTCTCTTCAAAGGATCGTGTTAAAAAGGCTTTACAAAAGGCAGAGAAATTGCTTGAATTGAATAGGGATGCATTGAAAGATGAGCTCGTGTCAAAAGCTGCCGATTATATATCTGATGCCGAACATTTCCTAAATAATGGTGACCTCTTATCTGCCATTGCAGCTGCGGATTATGCATATGGCCTTATAGAAGGAGCCCTACATTTAGATATTTCAATAGTGAAAGGGGGTGTTAAAAGTGGTGAGGAGATTGCTACACTGTCGCTGGAAGCAATGGGCTTGGATGTTGAAGCATCTCTCAACGAAGATATTTTGAAAGATAGAAAAATATTATCCATATACTGGAAGAAAGGGCGATTAATCATAGAAGTGGAATAATGCTTGCCTGCCAACTCTGCGATAAGCGTTGTTGCAAAAATCTTCTTATAACTGTCACAGCTTTTGATGTCGTCAGAATTGCCAAAGCAAAAGGTCTAAAACCACCATCATTTGCAGAATTGGTGGAGCCGCGCATGCTTCGTGTTGATTGGGATAGTGTTTTGGAATGTAAGGAGGGTTTGTTTGTTTTGGCTCTTAAATCTCATCCCTGCGTTTTCCTCAACAAGGATGGTTCATGTTCGGTTTTTGATGTGGCTCCTATGGCTTGCCGTATTTACCCTAATACTATAAATGGTTTCAACGACACTGCGTTGTGTCCCTTACACAGCAAGGTCTTATTTCATATACACAACCCCGGCTTAAAGTATAAAGAAGCCTTTGAGAGTGAGCTTACTATGTACAAAGACATCGTTAAACTTGTCAGTTCTAAAAGCAAACAAAAGAAGGAGTGTTTTAAGGAGCTTCTTGATAGGGCTGAAAAGGCCAAGAATTCAACTGCTCTCATTCAGGGCGAATAATTGCCTCTTTATGCCTTCAAGCTTATCATACATGCTACTATAACTCTGCCACTTCCCATCTTTGAATAGATAAATTTGCTTGTCAGTTATAATTAAATAAATATAGTTAATCCACTCGTCACATTCTTCTTGCCCATCTTCGCATAATCCAAGGTTTGTTCCTATTTTGCCTATGTAATTTCCATCTTGGGGTTCAAATAAATCCCCAGTTATATTGGGTTCATTTCCTTCAACAACTGCATTTACACAATGTCCTATATAGTCGTTGCCATTTTTTTCAGTCAGGAAGCACACAACATCAACATGTTTTCCTCTCAAGTAAATGGGCTTCTCACCAGCATCGTCTAAATAATAACTGTACCTTCCTTCTTCATACAGATCAAAAGTCGAGCCTTTATCTTCTTCCCACAGTAATAGTTTTCTAGGCTCTAAGCTGTTTATGAGGGCTTTCATCACAAAGGCAAAATCCTCACAATCGCCGCTGTGTTTCGCCATGCTCGCATCGACACTATAGAGCGTGTCATTTACCTCTTTTTTGTATTCAAAGATACCTTCTGCCTGCCAATAATATACGACGCATGGTATATTTAACTCAAGATTTTTCATACACTTCTTCTTAACTTCATACAATGATGGGTCGTTTAATTTGGAATTGCTCTCGAACCAGCGGAAGCTTTCATTGAGGCTCTCCTCTATTGACTTTATATTTGCTACGACATTTACTATCTCACCTTTTAAGTTTTGCAGATTCTCTTGGCTTTTATTCAATTCGCTCTTCAATGTGGCGGTTTCATTGCTTAGTTGCTTATTCTCATCGAGGAGTTCATTGTACTTTGTAAATAATTTGTTATATTGGCTGTTCAATTCCAAGAGCGCTTCTTTTTCGTGTTCTAGGTCGCTTTGGCATGCTTGCACGCTTTGCACACTTTTGCTATATGCTTTTAGGAGATTGCTGTGTCTTTCGTTTAAACCTGTGTATATGACAACTAAATATGCCGTCGTGAGAAATAGAGTTATGACAGCAATACCAAGGAGGACTTTAATCTTATCCATGCTAAAAGAAGAAAGAAAAGGGTTAAAAAATCACATCTCACCAAAGTCTTGGCCTGGTCCTTGTTGTTTACTTGTGCCCTTTGCAGAGATTATGTCATCTATGCGAAGGATTAATCTGGCAACCTCAGTGGCGGATGCTATTGCTTGTTTCTTTACTTTTGCAGGTTCCAATATACCCAAGCCTTTCATGTCCTCAACCTTGCCTGAGAGGACATCTACACCGAAGTGCTTTCCATCCTCGCTGGCGTGTTTGCTCCTCAATTCTACGAGTACATCTATGGCATCCATACCACCATTCTCTGCTAGTGTTGTGGGGATTGCTTCTAATGCTTCGGCAAAGGCTTCTACTGCCAACTGCTCTCTACCACCAACTTTTGTTGCGAATTCCTTCAATCTCTTGGCTAGCTCCATTTCAGCGCTGCCACCGCCCGTTACATATCTGCCGTCTTCTAATGCAGACACGACAGCACCTATGGAATCTTTAATAGCCCTCTCTACTTCACTTACAACATGCTCTGTTCCTCCTCTTATGAATATCGTTACGCTCTTTGGATCTTTGCAATTTTCTACGAAGACCATGCTCTCTCCAGCTACTTTCCTCTCCTCTACGAGGCCCGCTTCGCCTAAATCTTCTCCACTTAAATCGTCGAGGGTACTGGCAATCTTTGCGCCTGTCGCCTTTGCCAATTTTTCCATGTCGCTTCTCTTGACTCTTCTAACGGCTAATATGCCTGCTTTTGCCAAGAAGTGCTGTGCCAAATCATCAATTCCCTTTTGAACGAATACAACATTTGCGCCCGCTGCCTTTATCTTATCGACCATCTTTTTGAGCATATCTTCCTCCTGTTTCAAGAAGCTTTCCAATTGATCCGGGCTCGTTATGTTTATTTTAGCGTCTGTTTCGGTTTTTTCTATTTCAAGAGGTGCGTCTATAAGGGCTATCTTAGCTCCTTCGACCTTTTTGGGCATGCCTGGATGCACGACCTCCTTATCTATGACAATGCCCTTTACGAGCTGGGTCGCCATTACACTATCGCCCTCTTTTTTCTCCAACTTTATATTTTCCATGTCGACACTTACTTTATTAGCGCCCTCTTCGCTAATGTGTTTGATTGCATCTATTATTATTGAGGCTATATGCTCCTTCTCTTCTACACTGCCGATACCCTTTGAGCCCATAGAGACTAGAGCTATCTTCTTTAAGACATCTTCCTTTGAGAGGTCTACTTCTTCGGCAATCTCACTCAATAGCTTTCTAGTTTCGCTTTCAGCTAATTCATAACCCTTTATGATGGTTGTGGGGTGTATATTTTTATCGAGTAGCGTTCCAGCATTCTTTAAGAGGTATCCTGCAATAACGACACTAGTCGTCGTTCCATCACCCACTTCTTTATCTTGTGTCTTTGCTACCTCAACCATTAGCTTAGCTGTTGGATGCTCTATATTCATCTCCTCTAATATGGTTGCACCGTCGTTTGTTATGATAATATCTCCAAGGTCACTTACAAGCATTTTGTCCATGCCTTTTGGCCCAAGGGTCGTCTTTATTATTTGGGATATTGCATATCCTATTGCTATGTTCAGCCTCATGGCGTCTTTACCCACTACCCTCTGGGAGTTTTCGGGCAAAGGTTCTGATCCTATTCTATTTGTCATATTCTCACCTCTGGCTAAGTTTTTCGCAAGTATAACTCAGCGTTTGGGAATTGTGGCAAAATCTTTTTAAACATAACCCCTCCACTTTATCGAATACGAAAAGGCGAGACTATGAAATATGTTTTGTTTGTAGAGGGAAACGGCTTGGGGCATGCTGCCAGGGATTTATCCTTGATTGAAGCAATTCATCCTACCGTTATTTCATTTGGAAGAGCTGCCAAGTTCATAAAGAAGCGAACTCCCTCCACTGTCGTTGAATTGCCGATGCTCTACAAGATAGTCGAGTCTCGAGCTTCAATTGACTTAATAACCAACCCAAAGAATTTCGTGAAGAGTTTAATGCCGAAGGTGAGGAAAAAATGGTGGAACTCTATTATGGAAGCAGATACAATAATATCTGATGGCACAATGGTTGGTGTAGTTCTTGCTTATCTTCTGGGTAAGGATAGTATCCTCATAGCCAATGACTTGACTTCCAAAAGCTTTCTCTATGGGCTCAAAAAACTTGCCTTGCCTCTTGTCCAAACCCTTATTGGTTACAATAGAAAAATATTAATCCCTGATTTTCCACCACCTTTGACTGTGAGTAGAATGAATATTGGCGATAATGTTGCCGATCTTCCTTTAACATATATCGGCCCAACGGTTTCATTGCCAAAACAGAAGAGACATAAAAAAGACTTTGTGGTTCTAAATTATGTTGAAAAATACGCAAAGCACATTAAGTCTAGAGCTGTTTTTGGTAGCGATGTCGATGTTATTTCCAAATATATAGGCTCCGCCAAGCTTGTTATAGGACATGGTGGCCACAGCTCCATTATGGAGGCGCTATCTATGGGCAAACCCTACGCGGCGATTGTCAATAGGAATTACAGCGAGAGGATTGGGAATGTTGCGGGCTTAGATGAGGAGTGTGTTGGTTCATATATTTATGAAGATGAAGCATCTTTTGGCATCGAGGCACTTATTGAGAAGGCGCTCACATCGAATAGTGACAGGTTAAAAGCTTATAAGCGCTTAGCCAAGAAGCTTAATGAGAGGCTTGATTGGAAACGATTGTTGAGGTAATATAATGGAAATAAAAGCGGTCGCGTTTGATGGTGATGGTACTTTTTACAACGGTGATGAACTCTTTCCGGAAATTCCGCGGTTGGCTGATTGGTTGATAGAAAAAGAGGTTAAACTCTTTTTGACGAGCAACCACTCCTCTGGTGATGTTAATAAATTGGCAAAGCGAGTTAGGGGTTTTATCCCTAAGGCGAATATTATAAATGCAGGTAGCCTACTCTTATCTTATATCGAGACTAATTTTAGAAGTGTTTTTGTTATAGGGACAGACGATTTTAAGGAAAAAGTGGAGAGTACAGGTATAAAACTCTCTGATAAAGGCGAGGCTGTTGTTGTGGCATACACAGAAGACTTGGATTACAACGATTTTAGAATTGCTACGGAACTTTTATTGGATAAGAAGCCATTGCTTGCTGCTAGTATGGATAGGCTTTGGATGGATTCTACAGGAGAAAAGCCTGGAATAGGTATGTTGGTGAGGGCTTTGTCATATAATCTTAATATTAGGCCAAAGGTTTTTGGCAAGCCAAATGTAGATATGTTTGCCGCCATTCTTAAGAGGGAGAAAATATTGCCATCCCAATTGCTTGTTGTTGGCGATGTTCTTGAGACAGATATATTGGCCGCTAACCGTATAGGCGCTCCATCTGTATTCGTGGATTCTGGAACTAGACAGGTTGTTAAGATTGGCACACCCACTGCTTCGACGACTCATGAAAAACTATTTGATACAGTTCACTCCTTTTTTGAGGAGTAGATTACTAGTAATTGATACTAGCTTTTTGGGAGTGAAATAAATGTAAATACATAAAGGCTGCCACAAACTTTTTAAAAAGGTCATATGATATCTGTGTGGGGTGTAATTATGGTAGTAGGTGCGTTGTGTTTTTCGCTTATAATCTTCATAGGCGTTATTCTTGCTTTGATGTCTGTGAAGGTTCTTAGGCCATATGAAGTTGGTTTAGTGGAGCGCTTGGGTAAATATAAAAGGAAAATAGAGAGTGGCATTCATTTTATCATGCCACTGCTTGAAAATGTTCAGATAGTTGATCTAAGAGAGCGTGTCGTCGATATTCAGCCGCAGGAGGTTATTTGTAAAGATAATGTTGTCGTCGTTGTAGATGCTATTATTTATTACCAAATAGTGGATCCTGTTAAGGCTAAATATAATGTTAATAACTTCCTTCTTGCCATTATGAAATTGGCCCAAACAAATCTTCGTAGTATAATTGGTGAGATGGAGCTCGACGAGACTCTCTCCGGCAGGGATATAATAAATGTTAAGTTAAGAGAAGAACTTGATAAGATTACAGACAAATGGGGTGTGAAAGTTACTCGCGTCGAGATACAGCGCATCGACCCGCCAAGAGAAATACAAGATGCTATGGCTAAGCAAATGAAGGCTGAGAGAGAGAAGAGAGCTATGATTTTATTGGCAGAGGGTGAAAAATCATCAAAGATACTTAAAGCAGAGGGTGCTAAGGAATCTACAATTCGCGTGGCTGAGGGTAATGCCCAGGCAAAACTTCTAAGAGCACAGGCAGAATCAAAGGCTATTACAATGGTTATGCAGGCTCTTAGCAAGGCCGATAATCGTTATCTCTCTTTGAAGTACATAGAACAGCTTCCATCAATAGCGAGTTCAGCAGATACGCTTGTGTTGCCTTATGAGGTTACAGAGTTCCTTGGCTCTATAAAGGGCTTAGATAAGTTGTTGAAGAAGACGCGGAAGAAGAAGGAGCTGTAAAATAGGTGATTTAATGGAGGTTTTAATCCTCTCTCTTCTTTTAGGTGTTTTGATAATTCTTGCAGATATCTTCTTAGCAGGCATATTCTTTCCCCTTGGCTTTGGAGTCATTGTATATGGTGTTGTCTATTTCTACACAGCCAACTTTATCTTAAGCGTAGCAGCCTTCATCCTAACGAGCATTATCTTATATTTCTTCACCTTCAAATTGGTTAAAAGCAAGGTTAGTGGTGGTGAAATAAATATAAAAGATATACTTGGTCTGTCCAACGGTGTTGGAGTCGTTATTAAAGAGACGAAGGATGGTTTTTACATAGTTCGAATTAATGGTGAAGATTGGTTGGCAGAGAGTGATGAGAAGCTTAAAAAAGGCGATAAGATTCGTATAACCTATACTGGCGTCATGTTGAAGGTGAAAAGTCTGTGAGCGTTAAAATAGCCTTTCTCACGATTCTTTTTTTCAGCCTATCTTTTTCGTCAGCACTGTATTATACAGTTGTAGGGTATTATGATGCTGTTAAAAACAATGATTTAGCAAAGCATATGGCGTTCTATGATCAGCAGGCGTTTTCAAATTTATCTGCCATCCAATACGAAAAAGCCCAACTTTGGAATCGTGCGCCATTGGTACGAGTTAGTTTAAGTAACCTATCTATGAATGTGAGTGGCGATGTTGCTAATGTTTCGTATTATGTAGTGTATTTACGCAACGATAGTGGGACTTTGCTGAATCTCAGTGGTGAATACAAGATGGTTTTGATTAGGCATACTAATGGCGAGTGGAAGATAGTTAAGCTTGAAAAACTCTGGCCTGTTGAGAAAACCCAACTGTCCAACGAAACACTTAATGAGACTTTAAATCAATCTGACAATCACGAAAATAATCCTATCAACGAAACGGAACAAAAACCTTTGCCTAAAACCCAACCACCCTCTAAGAATGCTCCTCCTAAGAAACCTTCTCAAGCATGCTTTCTAACTTCTATTCTAGCAGCTTTTGGCCTGGCTTCAGTTAAAGTTTGAATGGAGCCATATGGAGATAAATTTAAAACCAAAACCACCAATTACACACTCTCTTGATATTTAAGAATTAATCTTTACACACAATGTTGAAGAGCCAGTCCTCTGTAGAGGAGTAAAGTTCTTCCCAGTGGTTTTTGAAAAGGTGGCCAGCTCCTTTGATGAGGTGGAGTTTCGCTCCCGAAACTTCAGCTCCGTTTTTAGACATCTGCCATGGAATCGTTTTGTCTTCTGTGCCATGAGCTATGAAAATAGGGGCTGAGAGTTCCTTTATCAATGATTTTTGATCTATACTCTCAATCTCTTTGAACAGCTTCTCTGGCAGTATATGTCCCTTGACTATTGTATGACCTCTTTCTTTTAAGGCTGCCAATTTCTCATCCGATAAGAGCTCTTCTCTTTTAATGCTATCCATAAGGGGTGCCCATAAAACTAGACCTTCTATGCGCTCTCTCTTAGCTACTTCTAAAGCGACATAGCCACCGAGGCTTAAACCTAGCAGTATCACTCTTTTATAGCCTCTCTTTCTTGCTTCATCCACCGCTGCTGAAGCCTCTTCAATCCAAGAACTTGCTGTTATAGGCTCGCCTTTTCTATGTCCTGAACCTGGCATGTCGAAACGCCAAACCTCTATTCCTATCTTCCCAAGTCGTGAAGCAAAATTACTGAATAGACCCTGCTCATCTTTATCACCTGTTAAACCATGGATGAAGATAATAAGGGAGCCTTTGCAGTTGCCACTAAAAGGTGATTTGGTTTCCATAATGAAACTTTCTTCATAGATCTTAAAGACCTTTCTAATCCGTCTTCTCTATAAATGAGGATAATGATTGCTGCCTTTTATTTTCTCTTTCAGCCTTTATTTGCTTATATGTATCCCACTTTTTGCGAACCACACCTTCTTTAACAAGCTCGCTGAGATGTGCCTTGACGAATTCCACAGTTCTTTCATCAGATGGATAACCGCTGCCAAAATCTACGCCGAACCTTTTGTGGAGTTTTCTTATTTCTGCGTCTCTAACTACTTTTGCTATAATGCTCGCCGCTGATACGACCTTATATTTCTCATCTGCTTTGTATTCTGCTATTACCTCTGTTTCACCGCTTTAATTTATGTCTGAACAATTCTTCAAAAAGCAATCTATATATGCTTTTTTTGGCTTGTGTTTTTCTATAAGCTTAGTTATTGTATCTAATTCAAGGTGGTTTATATTTCTAGCATCTATTTGTGAGGGTTTTAGCTTCACCACTTCAAATTTACCAATCTCCTTCAATTTGTGATATAATGCTGACCGTTGTTTTGGGCTTAATTGCTTAGAATCCCTTAAGCCTAATTTAGAAATCTTTCTTAAGTCATCAACTAGAAAAATAGCTACGACGAGAGGGCCTATAAGAGCGCCTCTTCCAGCCTCATCAATTCCAGCTATCATAAAAAATAAAAATTAGGCAAGATGCCTTTCGTCGACAACCACATAATCCTCCACGGCGAGGACACTGTTGAATGGAATAAGGATATACTCATCCTCATGGCGAAGCTTCTCAATCTTTGGGTTGTCTGGATTTGGATCTACGACGAGATCCTCTATCTCTCCAGTCAATTCATTAACATTTAAGTCCACTACTCGGCCGAATTCGCCGCCACCATTTGTGATTACAACTTTTCCTGTAAGTTGCCTACCAAGATGATATTTGCCCATTACACCCACCTCAAACGTAATTTAAGGATATGGTTTTAAAAAAGAAAAGGTTGTTAGTGCTTCCTCCTCCTGCGAGCCTTTTTCTCGACCTTTACCTCGCCGAAGAATGCACCTTCTATGTCATTAAGATGACCTACTGCTATCCTACTTATAGCGTCTTTAAGACCAAATCCAAAGGCTATACCTACCGCTATGGCTAAACCAAGGAGTAATGCACCTATGAAATATATGAAGCTTATTTTGAGCAAGCTTGTGTCTACATTTGGCAGTAAGGCAGGTAAGGCCAATACCAATGCATTATATGCTATAAATATCTCAACTATCATTGCCAGAGCACCAGCAGCAAAAACATCACTTGTTTTTATTCTATCGCTGATATACTCGCCGATGAATAAACCCACAACCAAAATAGTTAAGCCCTGAACAGCAGACGCCATATAATTTAGTCCGCCCATGGCCCAATTAACCAAGACATTCACACTAGCAACGCCACCACCTATCGCCAGCACAAAGAGAATCACATAAATCTCAAATGCCCAGACTATGAGGTCGCTTAAGGTAAAACCTAACAATGCTTCTTTTAGGCCGTGTTTCTCTATGAACTCTTCTATACGGGCGGCTTCCAAGATTCTATGCAAAATTCTACCAAACAGTAGAGCCAGGATTATACCTACAGCCAAGATGACTACAAATACGATGAATGCCACACCTCCATTTAAGAGGGCAGCTTCCAACGCAGCTATCGTTAATGCATCCATACTATCACCAATGAGAATTGAATAGCAATATTTAAAAACCCTTTTATCATCGCATTTTCCCTAAAAATAAACTCCCTTTGTCTTTACCGACGCTGCCTTCTAATCCAAAAACTTTGCTGTGGAATTTGGAGAGCTCCTCTTTTTTACTTGTGTTTTTAATCAGCAGTTTGCTCTCTTTTTTGAAATTCAGAGGTATTATTGTGAATTTGTATTTCATAAAGCTACCTAAATTCAAGGCGTTTATGCTTTTCAGCGCTTTCTTCATTCTTTCTCTATCTAGTGCTTTTGGTGAGAATAGATAGGTTATATTCCAATTGTTGAAGCTATATATTGGCGTTATATTGTAGACTTCCGCTAATCGCTTTGCTTTCTCTAATATCGCTTTCTCCGACAGTTTTTGATGTTTGCTTATGAAGACATGTCTTTTCGTCCCTAGAACATTGCTTTTCAAGTAAATCTTAATAGCGTTCCTGTTTTTATCAAACAAGTTTAATTCTATTTTAGGCAGTTTAATTTCTACTTTCGCGCTTCTCTCTTTGACACTTATTCGCTTTGTTTTGTTTAATATGTCATCAACATTATTTTCCAATTCATTTTTATTCAAAAGTCTGCACATATAACCGCTTCGCTGATTATATGTTCCTGGTATGCGCACAATCCTTCTTGTATCTTCTAAAACTTGTTTGTCCACATTACAGCCATTACAAGTATCCTCTAATTCCTTCCAAATTTTTCTTCTATGTCCTATTGCTGCTTTCTCTCTTTCATTAGGCATGCCCTCATACTCGAGAGGGTCTTCTACGCTTATATGGAAGCCCTTGCTTCCGCTAAATGCTATATATTTTATTTTGTAGCCTTTTTCATTTACAAAGTCCAATACACTAAGAGCACTTTCCCTAGCAGTATCCAGATTTTTTATTGAGAATGGAGAAACATCTACATCGAAGAATATGTCTGTCTTTAAATATAGAACATCAATCTCTTTTTCTATTTTCCTTGCTTTTATTTTATGAGGGTTAATGAATTGGGATGTCGAATAATATGCCTCTGTGATTTTTTCCTTTGAGAATAAATCTTCTAGTTCATTTATGTTTGTTTTTTTCTTCAGCTTAATAAACCGTCCATTTCTAACATAGCGTATATGTCTAAATTTTAAGTCTGGGATATACAATTCCATGAGGTCACCTGGTTATGGGCCTTAGCCTCAATCGGCCCATAACCTGGATTATCCGCCATCTTCCGAAGGAAGATGTTCATCGCCGAAGCTCATGAGGCTAGCATTAAAGAAGTTTTTTCCAATTGCCTGATTGTATATATTTCTTTAAGCCCTTAGCTGCTTTTTTATCTTCTCTTTCTATATCTCTGACTAGGGCTTTTAATTCAGCTTCTAATTCACTCTCGGTGAGGCTTCCAACTTGAATACTTGTCCTTGTTTTAATTAATTTTTCTAATCTCTTGTATTGAGGTGCGCTTCCTCCTTTGAATATGCCCAATATGCTATCTAAAATGCCCATAAAAGGAAGAGAATGAAAAAGTTTAAAAGGTTTTCCAACTCTGCCGTGCTTATCCGAAGATAACCAATAGATTTATAGGATCTATCAAGTTCGCCAATGTCGTTATTCCGTCTTGCAGTATGATAACGACAGCTATCAATATTACAGACATTGTTATGGCCACAGCTATATTGCCCTTCTTAAGCTGTTCAAACTTGTGCATGCCATGACTTAAGCTGTCTATCATTACGAGAGTTATATATAATACAAAGGCCGCTATGATAATGGTTACAACCAATTTCACTAAATCAAATAGGAAATATATTAGCACAGCTTCGCCGAAGTTCATGCTCAACGAAGTTATATCTTGAGAGATACTCACTAATTGCGGCTCCATTATAAATGCGAACCCTAGGATAACCGTGCCGAAATATATAGCCACGGCTATATTGCCCTTTTTGATCTCTTTCCATTCCTCCACTTCTCTTGTTATGCCATCAAATAGCCATATAGCAAAATAAACCGCAGAGATCCCTAATAGCAACGAAATAAGCAGATCTATGCTGCTTATTATGAATGCCAGCGCAGGATTTATCATATTAACACCTAGACAGCATTGAGGGATAAGGTTTTTATAGTTTTCTCCAACATCTTTGAAAGTCCTTTATTAAATTGAGGCTTTAGAAAGGCCTTTAAATTCTTTGTTATACTACTTACCGTCAGCCCGGGTGGCGGAACGGCTACGCAACCGGCTGCAGCTCCAGACGAAGTAGAAACCGGTGTAAGGGGGTTCGACTCCCTCCCCGGGCTTCTTTTCATATGCTTCCAATGCGATGCAGGGCAAAGCTTTTTATATAATTTGTTTCAATGGATGTCGATGGAGGAGATGGAACAACAAAAAAGGGCTGAATTGTTGAATGTTCTTGATGTTTTTAGAGAGCGTGTTATAGAGGAACTTGAACTGCGTGAAGAACTCTCCAAAGAAGCTAGGCATCTTTTAGACAAAACCCGCTTCATAAAGCAATTGCTTCATGAATATAAAGCTTCGTACGATGTAGAAAACAAAGGCGACTTTGAGGCAACGCCTCTCTATAAAGAACTTAGCACATACCTCGATGAAGTTGAGAAGGAACTTAAAAATATCGGTAGGTTAGCAGATGAAAAAGCCATGATTCCTCTATTAAGAGATGTTAAAGAAAAGTTGAAGGAGTTAAGTGATGTCGAAGAGAGAAGGAAGAAGCTTTTTGGGAGGTTCAAACGATGAAATTGTGCGAAGAGCCACTTGTAGAGATAAAAGGTCTTCATGTACTCACAAAAGATAAAATATTGCCTGCCGATTACTATCGTTTGAGCCAATTAGCGCCCCTTTTCAGGAACCCTATGAAGAGCAATAGGGTTGCTTTTTCATTGACATTTTTAGGGTATATAGATGGCTTTGCTTATTATGTATTAGCTATCACTCCTTCTCATGGCAAGGACTTCCATAGGTTTACTTTTTATTGTGGAAAGGGCAAGGCAAAACACCTATGGGGTTCATACATCATAGAAACTTTTAAGGAGCGTTCCAATGGCGGGCTGGATGTTTATTTGAATCACAACAAAGTCGGTGCCGAATATAATATTGATGGATGCCTTAGCATATATAATGTCGATACTGTGAATAGTTATTGGCTTCTAAAACTTCAATATCCCTTCCGTGAAAATAAGATTATGTTGGAAAATAAGGGAGAGCCCATTATATTTACAAAAGGCGAAAAAATCCGCAATTATAACTATCTTATATGGGGGCAGAGAGAGTTGGCCTTTGAAAAAGAAGGCACTCTTTTAGAAGAGGTAAAGAGTCTTTTGAAACGCAGGTATTAAACACAGGAGCGAAAAAAGAAGAATTATAAAAAATAAAGGTTAGGAGATAATCTCCTTGACTTTTTCTAATGTTAAATTACCTCTTTGTCCTCTGAATATTGGCTTCTTGCCGCCACCCTTCACGCCTTTCTCTTTGAGTTTAGTCCATATCTCTTCACTCTTCTCACCTACCACATTTACCGTCTTTGGGGTTAAAATGACGGCGAAATCTTTTATTGGAGGTATGGATTTTGGCTCGAAGTCTATCTCGATAATCTTTTCATTTTTTAGGAGGGCTTCTAAAAGCTGGTTCTCGGCTTTTTCAGCTCTTTTATTGGCTTCTTTCCACTCGCTGAAGAAACGCTCAGCAGTTTTTGGCAATGTCCATAAATCTACGCTGAATGTATCAGCTGCTTCTTTAACAGTACTTTCTAGGTTTTGAACATATTCAACAGCCCTGTCTCCAGCCTTATAAAAGAGACGCTCCACAGAATCCCTCACACTCTCTCTCTTTAAGAGCTTTACATAACCTATTTCGCCGATTTTATGCAGTATATGATGAGTTCCACCACAGGCTTCTACATCCACACCAGGGATTTTGACTATCCGAATATCTTTACTAGGTATAGCACCACCTTGGTATATAGTGAAGCCATACTCTTTCTCTGCCACATTTCTGGGTATAACCTCTATAAGTATATCCTTGTTTTGTCGTATGTAATCATTTACTTGAGCCTCTATTTTGTTCAGTTCCTCTTGTGTTATTCTCTTATAATGCGTTAAATCAATATGTCCTTTCTCATCGTCTTGGTAGGAACCTGCCTGCCAAACATGTGTTCCGAGTATTTTTCTTGCTGCTGCTGTTATTAAGTGGGTTGCTGTATGATGTCTTGTTATTCTATATCTGCGCGTCCAATCTATCTTGCCTTTGATTTTTTTACCCACCTCAAAATCGAGCGGATGCTTGACTTTATGCAATATGACATTTCCAATTTTTTGAACATCTAAAACCTCTACACTATCTAACCAGCCAAGATCTGTTGCTTGACCACCACCCTCAGGATAAAATAGTGTTTTGTCCAATATAATCCATTCATTTTCTATACCTATAACCTCTGCTTCGAATTCTTCTAAATAACCCACTTCATAATAGAGCTTCTCTGTTGGAGGATACTTGCTAACATCTATTTTAGGGGCTGTCGTCGTGTGCTTCACCTTATCAGGCTCTCTAACTCTCTCATAGAAATCGCCAGGTACATTTATATCAATACCCTCCTTTTTGGCTAATTGCTTTATATATTCTGGAGGAATGCCGTCGCTCTTGTAGAGCTTAACTAATTCTTCCTCACTTATATCATTCCCTGCCTTGACTTTTTTGACGATATTGACAACTTTATTGCTGGCCCTTTGCTTTGTTTTTTCGTATTTCTTTCTCTCTTCTTCTATAACATTGGCTGTAACCTCTACACCATCTCTGTATTTGTCAAATAAGCCTTTCAAGTGGTCCATGTGGCCTTCGAGTATTTTGCCATAATCTAATTTAACGCCGAACTTATCTTCAAAGGCGAATATACGGCGGGCAAGTATGCGGAGATTATAACCACCACCGCTGTTTGATGGCATCATACCGTCGAAAACAGTAAATAAAAGGGTTAATGTATGGTCTGCTATAGCGTAGGATGCTTGCAGAGGTTCTATGCTATTGAAGAATTCGTTTTTGTCTACACCGAGTTTATCTGCCACCTTCTGTTTTTCTGCTTCCAAATCATCAATCTCATCAACATTTAAGCCACCAGCCAATTCAGAATATTTGAGGAATAAATCGGCATCAACATGTGGATTGCCAAATGCTTCTTTAATTATATCTACGGGTTTGCCCAACACTATTTCATAACTAGTCGGCGTGCCGTGTGTTATCCAAGCCAGCCTACTTAACCCAGCACCCATATCAATAACCTTTGTCTTCAGTTCTCTGTATGTTCCGTCAGGCAACTCTTCATATTGCATGAATACGCAATTGCCGAGTTCTAAGCCACCAGCGAAATATTCTATAGATGGACCAAAATTTCCACCACCAGCCCATACATCCTCTTGAAAAATTAGTTCCTCCTCTGGAATGCCAAGGGCTTTAAGATAATTTATATCATGCTCCAGAGCCTGCTCTTTCCAATAAAAGAGGCCTGTTTTATCCGAGTTGAATGCATGCTGCCCTATCATGACGAAGTTTGTGTAGTGCCTTCCTGTAACGCCGACATTGGATATATCTGGAAAGCGAATACATGGTTGTGGTACTACGAGGGGGTTGGCTATAGGTTCCAATTCACCATTGACTACAAAGGGTTGAAAATCGTTTATACTCGCTATTGTGAAGTAAAGGTCGTCTCGCCATCTAGCAACAGTTGGATAAGGTTCGATACTTGTGTGGCCATTATCTGTGAAATATTTCTCAATGCGCTTCCATGTTTCGACATAACCAAGCTTTGCTTTACTTGGTGGATTCCCTATGAATTGATAACCAATACAAGCAGGGTCGCCACAGTAATCACGCTCTTCCTTAGCCCAAAAGTAGCGGCCACATTTTTTACATTGCTGTCTCTTGAAGCCACGCTCCTTGAGAACATTAAGGTTGTAGTGTTTCTCCCATTCCTGACTAAACTTCAAACGAAGCTCTTTTTTATCTACCATGCAGTGCTCGTGGGCGGAAATAATTATAAAACATGTAGGCGATGCCAATGATTGCGACGGTTGCTGCTGTCATTAAAAAGCCTCCTTGCAGGTTAGTTATCTCAGCAACATAGCCAAAGATTATAAGCCATATAGAGTATACAATCGCCTTTGTCATAGAGGATACAGAGATTGCTGTAGCCCTCTCCTTAGAAGAGACTCTTTTATGTATATAGTCGTCTTTGAGAACCGTTGCTAATCCTCTAACCAACGGCACTAGAAGAATTGCGTAAAAAGCTAGCTGTGTGTGGAAGAACCCCCATATTGCGAAGAAAAGCGCTTCCACGGTTGGAATTGATAATATTAGTATCCATTCACCCAATAATTTTTCCAACTTATCAATATATTTTACAATCACTCCACTGATAAGATTAATTAAGCCAAGAAAGAAGCCGAAGATTGTGAGCGGTACGCCTAATTCTTTTGCAAAAGGCTGTGCTGGCCACACAAAAACATTCAACAAACCGCTCAAAGCAGCGAAGAATACTATACCTACAATTAAATCTTTGTTGCTAACAATATTCATCACATTGCCTTTGATTGAAGTTGCTTTTTCCTTTCTCTCAGGTTCTTTTAGGGCAAAGGATAAGATAATGGCTAAACATGTTGTGCCTAAAAGAATATAGAATGGCAAAACCAATGAAATTCCTCCTAAGAATCCGCCAAGTATATTAGCGAAGAATCCATAAAAATAAAGCCAGCTCTTCAAATCCCCCCATTCCTTCTTAAATGCTTTACCAACATATTCATACATCATCGCTGAATCTGTACCTGATAAAAGGGCTCTGCTAGTCGCAAAAGCTATTTCTGCTATTAAAAACTCTATAAAATTTTGTCCAATTATATATATTATTACTCCGAATAATTGTGCCACAAGCCCGCTTATGAATATATCCTTCCGTCTAAACTTATCACTTAGGTATCCTGTTGGCACTTCTAAAATTATTATGAGGGCAGCAAATACTGCTTGTAAAAAGAGCACTTGGGCTAGACTTATTCCTTTTCCTAGGAGGTAGAGCACGAATATAGGCACAATAAAGTATATTTGCCAGAGAGGTGAGATAATTTTAAGCAAATCTTTGCTCTCCACACCTTTCTCTTATCGGGAATTTATAAAAAAGCTCCTCTACGGGCCAACCGAAACTTATTTAAATGTTAGCTGGAAATGTAATGTGGTGATAAAATGGCTGATAAATCTAAAAGCAAGAATACAGTTTTGGCAGCAGTAAGCTATTTTTTAGGAGTTTTTGCTGTACTTGTCTATCTATTAGTTAAAGATGATAAATATGTTAGGTTCCACAGTTTACAAGCGGCACTATATGCTGTAGGGGTTCTTGCTGTTTTCATTGGTATGTTTATAGTCTCCTTTGCATTAGCATTTGTGCCAAGTATAGGCGGATTATTAAGCCTCCTAGTAGGTATAATAAATTTCTTAATTTTCATAGGCCTTGTTCTCTACTGGCTATATCTAGTGTATAAAGCCTTCAGCGGAGAGCAATACAAGGCATTCCTTATAGGGGGCTTTGCTGAGAAATCAGCGTAATTTTTACTTTTTTATTTTTCTTTTTTATTGCGTTTTTTACTCTCATATTTTTGATGATTTCAAAGCTCACTCTTTCCTTAGGTAGAATATTGGAATAGATAACATTTGGAAAGCTAACCTAAAATTTTCTCAATAAATATCTCATAAGAAGTTGATATAAGTTGATTCAGACTTTTTCGGTCAAACCTTTTCCTAAAAGGTTTGTTTTCTGATAAAACTTTCTTCCTAAGAAAGTTTTCTTGATGAAACTTCTTTTCTTAAAAGAAGTTTCTTTTGGTTGAGCTTTTCTTTGATGAAACTTTCTTCTTAAGAAAGTTTCTTTTGATTAAACTTTTCTTTTTAAAAGAAAAGTTTATATGGACCCTGGGGGATTCGAACCCCCGGCCTCCCGCGTGCAAGGCGGGCGCTCTACTGCTGAGCTAAGGGCCCTTCTTTTCACATACATTAATGCAGGATAATCTTTTTAATACAATTAGATAAAAGAGGGAAATAATAAAAAGAAAAAAAGAATTAAATTTATGGGCAAACAACTCTCATAGGTACTTTACCTATCTCTTTGTATGTCGCTGTTCCGAAGCTTTTCTTGTAGCTGATGACCATATCGAATTCCTTCATCTTTCCACTGTCGCTGCTTGAACAAACAGCGCTTGCGAAGGTTACAGTAGTCTCTGTTTCGTCAGAAGGATAGAGAGATACACTCAAAGCGCTGCTAGGAGCGTTGTCGTCTAAACTTATGTTTGTAATTGTTAACTTCCTAACATCTTTGTTTGTTAAAGTAAATGTTACATTCTTCCCATCGCTGCTTGTAACAGCCCAGTCACTCACACCCACAGGCATCATACTTGCCCAATAGATTTTACTGTTATCTATGAGCGATTTCTGTCCATATTGACCGAACTGGTTCAATAAGAACACCACTATCAAAGCCACTACTAACACAGCAGCAAAAATCACAAGGTACTCCGTTGACCCTTGACCTTTCATATCTATCACCAACAGCCTTTATCCTCGAAGCATTTATATATGTTTCTATATAATTTGAATATAAGTCCGCGTTTGCATGTATATTTATAGTAAATTTAAAACTAAATATCTTCTTTTCCCACAGCGCGCACGAAAGCTTTTTTAATAAGCCCTCTCTAATTTGATGTGATGGCAGCAACAAAAAAGAAGAGGAGTTCTTCGGTTAGACATTCCAAACACAACTCTACTAAAAAATCCAGCACTTCGAAGAAAAAATCATCCCATAAAAAAACCACTTCCGCAAAATCCACTAAATCTAAGGCTTCTAAGACGGTCAAGGCCAAAAAAGGGTTGAAAGAAAAGCCAAGCCTAAAGGCTAAAACACAGATAGATGTTGAAGAAAGAAGCAAACAAAAGACAACTAATAAACCTAAAACACAATTTGAAACTGGTGAAGCATTTTTCAAATCATTGAGAAAGCGCTTCTCAGACTTATACAACTCCTTAGAATTTTCAGATGTTTATACTGAACGTATTTCTTCAGGCATCGATGGTCTAGATGATTTATTGGCAGGCGGGTTTCATAAAAACTCTGTAATAATTTTTGCTGGGCCGCCGGGCAGTGGAAAGACACTCTTTGGTTTAGAGTTTGTTTATGAAGGTGTTTTATCCAATGAGCCTGTCCTCTTTATCTCACTAACTGAGAGCATGGACTCAATTCATAAACATTTAGAGCCTATATTGCAAAAGTATAAGGGTGAGAAAGATATTGAAAAGAACTTCCATTTAGCTTATTATTCTCCTTACGAATTGAGAGAGATGCTCACAGGCACTAGGAACAGCCTTTTAGATTATATAGACGAACATAACATATCTCGGCTAGTGATAGATCCTATATCTGCTTTAACAGCCACATTTAAGAGCGCTTCTGATGAGAACGAATTTGTATATAAGATGTTCCAGCTTTTTCAAAAGGCAGATGCAACAGTTCTTTTAACAGTGGATCGAGAAACGCCCAAAACTGAAAGATTTACGCGATGGGATTTTATGGCGGATACCCTCATAGAATTAAATTTCGAAGAAGTTGGTTTAAATGAGAAATTCCGCTTCTTAGATGTCGTGAAGGCGAGGGATACTGATATTAAATTGAGAAAGGCTCCTTATATATTAACCCCCACGGGCGTCCATGTTTTCTCAGAGGAGGGTGGTTTATTTGAGCTTTAAGGCGCAAGTCTCAACTGAATATCTGATGCTATTTACAATCTCTATAACAATAACTTTGGGTTTAGCTATTATTGCTTACAATACATATCAAAGCATTCTCATGAAAAATGATGTATATAAGGCCGTGAATTTCTTAGACGATGTTGATAATATAGCATATTCTGTTTATCTCCAAGGCAATTATGCTGCGCGAGAAGCTTTTTTGCTGTTACCCTCAGATGTTGATGGAAATAGCTTTACCATATCTTCTTCGAACATTTTAACGATAGAGACGCACAACTCAACATATGCTAAAAAAATTTCAGTTCCAATAAACCCCGCATTCATACATAATCTTGACCATGGTGAAGGTGTGCGCTTGCGGTTCTATATGCGTAATGGTGTGGTCCAGATAAAGGAGGTTGCTTCATAATGCTCAATTTGGAATATGTCATAATCCTCACAGCCATTGGTTTTTTGCTATATGTCTTTATACATATAAATACAGGGCTTTTACCCCATCAAAAAGCTATGTTGGGCACTACTCAGTTATCTAAAAATCGTGCTATAATTGAAAATGCTTTATCCTCATTGGAGTTGTGTGGTGATGGTTGCGTCGAGGATGTTCATCTTGGGGGTGCGCCGGATATAATTATAGATGACAATCATTTATTGCTATCGAAAGGTAATGACACAGTTTCTTTCCATCCAATGTTTATTTATGTAGGGAATAATCTATCTAAAGTCCATACACTTAGATTAATCAAAACACGAGATAAAATAAGGGTGGTTAAGCTTGAATAGCATCGACTTTATCATAGCATTTTCATTATTTATGCTATTATTTTTCTTTACTATGAGCTTAACCGTTAGGCAACCATATTGGCAGGACCCTTATTTTTTACCTGCGTTTATAGATGATGCTGGCTCGCCAGGTTATTGGCATTATCTTCCTAGTGATGAGTGGGCGATGCCTGGCTTAACATATTTGTGGCGGCCGCAAAACATTAATGATGATAAGTTATCCGCTTTAGACGATGCCCTTCATAACAATGCTTCGTTTGTGAAGGAAAGGTGGGGTATAGAGGGTTATAAATTAAGGTTTGTGATAACAGATTATTTTACAGATTCTCGCCTATATAAATATTGGGAAAATGGGGCTATGAATGATGTTAAAATGCGTTACCGCTGGCTCGTCGTTTATGATGGCAAATTAGCTGTTGCTAGATTGGTGGTGTTTAGATGAGGGGCTTTGTTTTTACATTAGATGTTCTATTAGCTATGTTGCTTGTCTTGTCTGCTATAGCCATTTTACCTCATTATAACCATCGCATTAGCAGGCATGATCTTGGTCTAATGGCTAATACACTTTTAGCAGCAGCCGACGCTAATGGAACTCTTCAGGATGTCGTAACATCTCAATCCGATGCCCAAGATTTCATAGACAGGCTTCATACTTTTTCTCAAACTATTCCCTACTGTGGGCACATGTATGTTTATAGAGTAAGAGCTAATAATATTCAATCCTCTTTCGATGTTATGACAAATGGTTGCTCGGCACCCACAGATGCTTTAGTTGAAAATTATACAACTTATCGAACAGTGCTGTATAATGATAATAACCCTCCTTCTGGTAGAGTGGTTTATGGTGTGAGGTTGATTTTATGGGTAGAGCCTTCGTAAGTCAGTTGTTTCTTCTTATAATATTCCTTCCTCTTCTCTCGTATTTTATAGCGCTGGCATTTTTGTCTCATTGGCAAGAACCTCTTTATTCATCAGCAGGCTTCCCTATAAGCGATGTCATATCTGACTTAAATGTTTGGAATCCTCGAAATGCTTCTATTTCTAGAGAGAATGGCAATACATATTTACACCTTCATATATACACAGAAATGCCTGAGCCAGATTACAGTCAAGAAGTTTCAGATTATACAGATAGACTCAATCAATGGTGGAATTTTACAGGGTATAATTACACATTAAATCTTACAGGTTTTGATGATGGAAGCGACATGTGGCTCTTATTTTCTAGTGGGTGGTCTCAATTCAATGATCATGATACATATCCATTCATCTTCCATGGTGATTCTCGCCTAGTTTCTTTTAATGATACTTACATTTATGTGAATGTCAATTCATTTAGATCCCCTCAAATTAGGCGCAGAGGTTATAGTGGTGATTTTTATAGCACTCTTTACTATGATGATGGCTCCAACCAATATACAATTATTTTAAATGGTGTTGATATGACTAAGCAAAATTATGCTAGATTTACATATAGGGGTTTTGGCCCTCCTTGGTGGTGGGGTAGTGGTTCAACAGTTACAATTTATTTTGGTTTATATGATGGCGAGCCGTATTCACTTGCTGTTGAAGCTGAAGAGAATGGATGGATTGGCGGAGCTACTCCTCTAACAGGCCATGTTAATCTATTTGCGGACTTCTATAATGTAAGTGAGTATGTTATCGGTTACTATCCTGCAAACATCACCATCAATCAGGGAAAGGTTTATAAAGAAGCACCTGGAATTGTCATTGTAGAGGGATAAATCATGATTATACGAACCAAATTGGATTTTTTGGCTGAAATGCAGGGGAAGCGTTTATATCTTCCAGCTCTAGCCAAGCTTTTAAAAGTGGATAAAAATAAATTGGAAGAGGCCCTCGAATGGATTGAAGAGGGTGGAGGGGTTGAACTTTCATATATGCCATTGCCTTTTGTACCACCTTCGGTTCATATACTCAATCTTCCAACGGTTTTTGAGCCAGACCTTACTCGTGTTGGTAGAACACTTGAAAAGTATATTATCGAAAGTGCTGATTTGGTGTATAAAGCAGAGGTTACCATATATGAAGGTAAAGATGGTAAGAAGATTTATTTCTTGAATTATCCCTTGGCAGGTCCAGCTACCTCAATATACCTAGCTAAACTTAAAGAGTATCTCGCTTTAACCTTGCCTGCTGAAACTTCGCTCATGACTGAAGAGGATAGGAGGGAAAGAATTTACAAACCTCATTTAGAAATCTCCTATAAAAAATTATCTCCCTTCGTTTTTTCAGATGATGACCTTCTCTTACTTTCTGGAATACTTAGGTCTGAAATGTATGGTATAGGCCTCATCGAATACCTTCTAACAGATCCAAACATAGAGGAAGTTGTCGTCAATAACTCTAAAACACCAGTTTTCGTATACCATAGAAAGTATGGTTGGTTGGAAACTAATTTACTCATTCCCACAGAGGAAGCTATAAATAATTTAGCGGTTAGGATTGCTCGTGGAGTTGGAAAACAAGTAACCATCCTTGATCCATTACTTGATGCACATCTTTTGAAAGGCGAGCGTGTCAATGCTGTTTTGTATCCAATATCTGTTAAAGGTAATTCACTTACTATTCGTAAGTTCTCATCAGAGCCATTTACCTTGCCTATGCTCATAGAGAATCATACTTTAAGTGCTGATATGGCAGCCCTTCTTTGGCAGGCAGTTGAACTTGAGATGAATATACTCTTTGTAGGTGGAACAGCTACAGGTAAGACAACTATGATGAACGCAGCACTGATGTTTCTTGACCCATCTCATCGCATAATAACTATAGAAGATACACGCGAGCTTAATTTCCCAGATCATTATAAGAATTGGATTCCACTCATAACGAGATCTGCCAATCCTGAAGGTTTGGGGGAGGTCACGCTTCTTGATTTATTGGTAAATAGTCTCCGTATGCGCCCTGATAGGATCATAGTCGGCGAAGTTAGGCGCAGAGAAGAGGCTATTGTCATGTTTGAGGCGATGCATACAGGACATAGTGTTTATTCTACCTTCCATGCAGATACTTCAAGTATTGCTTTGAGGAGGTTACAAGAAGAGCCTATAAAATTGCCGTCAAGTGAGCTTGCCTCTTTGGATTTAATTGTTACTCAAAGAAGGGATAGGGAAACAGGCGTTAGGCGAACCTTTGAAATAAGTCAGGTTGTCTATTCTGAAGGCAATGTTGATGTTCAACCCATCTTCACCCATAGGATAAGGGCAGATAGCTTTGAGTTTTCTCAATTGCCTATACGCTACAAGGAGAAATTAACAATGTATACAGGTATGCTCGATGACGAAATTAAGAGAGATTTGAAGGAGAGAGCCAACTATTTGAAGACTATGCTGAAGAAGAATATAAGAAAAATGGAGGATGTCGTCGATCTTTTGAAGACTTATTATGTGGATAAACATGCGTTTGAAAAGAGGTTGAGGTAATGGGTAAGCTTGGCGTGTTCTTACTGTTCGATACAAAAAAACACAAGCATATCCTCAGAAGATTCTCATTCATAGGCGAGATGTTGGAGGCAGTTTTCCCATTTACAGCTCCAGATATAGAGGCTATAGATACATCTGTTATGCCCTCTCTTTTCTTAACAAATGCATTCATCTCATCTTTCATATTTGCGTTTGTGTTTAGCGCAATTATATATTATGTTGCTTCCTTAATTCCATTTTTACAACAACCTCTCCTCACAGCAACTATAATATTTTTGTATCTTCTCATAATGCTTCTTATCCTTAATGTTATTCACCCTCATGCTTACAAACTTGATTTGGCTAAGAGAACTGACAGAGATTTGAGTTTTATGCTAAAAGATATAATCATACAAGTGAAATCAGGCGTTTTATTGTACGATGCTCTTGTCGCTGTAACATCAGCGCATAGTTATGGTGAGGCAACTAGGCAATTAAAAGAAGTTATCAACAAATTAAACCAAGGATATACTTATAAGGCTGCTATGGAAGATCTGGCGTCTAAGATTAACAGCGAATTCATGAAAAAGGTTCTGTGGCAATTTTCTTCAATATTCACGGTTGGTGGTAATGCCACAAGCCTGTTTGAGAGCATGGAGAGGGTTTTACAGGATTACCATGAGAGAGAAATTAAACATTATCTCGATGTGGCCAATCTTGTTCTGTTTGTTTATCTTCTATTCGGCGCAGTATTGCCAGGCATATTTTTAGTTTCTGGCGTCGTATTGTCTGTAGTGCTTGGGACCGAGTTGTCGAATGTTACTATTATAGGTGTTCTTGGCTTGTCTTTGCTCATCCAAGTGTTCTTGGTTGGTTATCTTAAAACCTCTAAACCTTTGGTGATGGAATGATATCCTCATTATATAGAACTTTGGGGCGCATGGTTCCTGAGAGCAGGCGTGATAAGCAGGAGGAGCTTTTAAGATTTGCTGGCATTAGAAAGCCTGTTGATCTCTGGGCAGGTTCAGCCATATTTTTAGCGCTGCTCTTCGCTTTATTAGCAGGCGTAACTTTTGTGGGTTTAACAAATTATGCACCTGATATTGTTGCTGAATTGTGCTGCAATAAATTCTTCCCATATATTGTTGGCGTGGTTGTGTTGTCTTTTGTTTTATTTGCTATAAACATTCACATCCGTGTTTTAATTTCCATACGGGCAGAGAGGGCTGAGGAAGCTTTCCCTGATTTCTTGTACAATGTTGCCACGAATCTGAAAGGTGGTATGACTCCTCTGCAAGCATTTTTTGCGTCGGCGAAGCCCCAATTTCCAGTCATAGGCGAGGAAGCCAGAAGGGCCTACCAAACGAGCTTAGCATCAGGTTCGCTTTCAGAGGCTTTTGATGAGTTAGCTAAGAGTATTGCTTCTCCTTACATTCAAAACTTTGCCGTTTTCTTCAAAAGGGCTATTATGTCTGGCGGTAAGACTGCTGAGCTTATAGAAAATTATGCAGACCATCTCCGTGATATACTCTCCTTAAAGAGGGATTTAAAACAGAAGACAAATAACTATGTTGCATTCATATTTCTAACCTCTGCTTTGATAATGCCTTTCTTGTTCGCTTTAGCTTACAATTACATCTCATCAGCCATGCATCTAGCGGCATCTCTTGGAGAGATTGGTCAAATAGAGGAATTGCCAATATCATTTAAACCTAAAATAAGTTTGAAAATCAGTGATTTTTATATCATGATATACACATATATATTTATAGCTGGTATCATAACCTCCATACTCATGTCTCTATTGAGGAAAGGTAAAACTATCTATGCTTCTAAATATGTTCTTTTCATATGGCTTACCTCTATATTAGTCTTCTATTTATCTCAAATATCTCTTAAAGCCTTCTTAATGCTCTCATAGCCTTCGACGGCTAAACGAAAGCTTTATAAATGTTTGGGTAGTATTCTTATAAGCTTTTCGGCCGTGTTGCGAAGCGGCTGAGGTGATTTTATGGCAATGAAAAAAAGTAAAACATCATCTAAAAGTAAGAAAGGATGTAAAAAGAAGCACTCTACGAAGAGTGCCAAATCTGTAAAGGCAAAAAAAGCCTCAACTTCTTCTAAGAAGAAAGTTGCTGCTAAAAAAGCCAAAAAGCCTTCAAGACCTGCTAAGAAGGCAAAGCCAAAATCCAAGCCTAAACCAAAGCAGAAAAAGGCCGTTAAGAAGCCTTCTAAACCAAAAGCTAAGAAGTCTTCAACCACTAAAAAAGTGAAAAAAGTGTCAAAACCAAAGCCATCTAAGAAGAAGGTGGTTAAGAAACCAGCAAAAAAATCCAAGGCAAAGCCAAAGAAAGCCAAAAAGCCTTCAAAACCAGTTAAGAAGGTAAAGAAGACACCTGTTAAGAAAAAGGCTGTTAAGAAAGCAAAGCCAAAATCCAAGCCTAAACCAAAGCAGAAAAAGGCCGTTAAGAAGCCTTCTAAACCAAAAGCCAAAAAACCTTCAAAACCTGCTAAGAAGTCGTCATCTAAAACAAGCGTAGCCAAAGTGGGCTCTGCTGTTAAGAAGCATAGCCATTCACATTCAGCGCATGCTCATAAACCTCACACTGATGTCGAGAAAGAGGAGAAGTTGCCAAGTGGCAAGGAGCTTTTGAAAGGCAGGAATAAGAAAATAGATAGGGTTGTGGTGTGCCCTGAATGTGGTAGTCCTAATTTGATAAGAGATTATGAACGAGGTGAAATTATATGCAGGGATTGTGGCCTCGTTATAAGTGAGAATTTAGAGGATTTTGGTCCTGAATGGCGCAGCTTTGATTCAGAGCAAAGGGCTAAGAGAGCTAGAGGTGGTTCTCCGATTACCCTTATGAGGCCTAATAAAGGTCTTGTTACTGAGATAGATCAATATAATCGTGACATAAGAGGTAGTAAAATTAATACAAAACATCAGGCTCAACTTCATAGAATGAGGAAATGGCATAAGCGCGTTAGCATAGCAAGCAGCTTTGAGAAAAACCTTAGCATTGCATTGGCAGAGCTTGATAGAGTAGGTTCATCCTTGGGTTTAGCTGATAATGTTAAAGAAGCAGCAGCCAAGCTTTACAGGGATGCTGTCAAGAAAGAGCTCATTCGTGGAAGATTGATTGAAAGCGTTGTTGCAGCAATAGTTTATGCTATATGTAGGATGTATGGCATACCAAGAACTCTTGATGAGATAAGCAGGGCAAGTGGTATTGAGAAGAAGGAAATTGGCCGAGCCTACCGCTTCTTGAAGAAGGAGATGGATATGGACATTCCGTTAACAGACCCGAGCACTTATGTGCCAAAATTTGCTTCTCAACTCAGCCTCTCACCGAAAGTTCAAGAAGAGGCAGTTAAAATAATAAGAAAAGCATTGAAAAAGGGTCTCATATCTGGAAGAGGTCCTACGGGCGTGGCAGCGGCAGCGATTTACATCGCAGCTGCAGCAGAAGGCGAGAGGAAAACTCAAAAAGAAGTTGCGGATGTTGCAGGTGTTACAGAAGTAACTATAAGGAATAGATATAGAGAACTCAAGAAAGAGCTCGGTTTAAAGGTGGATATCTAATCCCCTTAAAAACCTTTTCTTTTATTTAAGGGCGTCCCTGAGGTGTTCTTATGAATGATGCTAATGAATTTATAGAAGATTTAGCAAGTACTGAGGAGAAGGCAAATGCAATCATTGAAGAAGCAAAGGCCGAAGCTAAGAAACGAAAGGAGCTTTTATCAAATAATCTATCAGCTCGTGAGGAAGATTGGAAATCTAAAATAGACAATAAAAAAGAGGACCTTCTTGAAGATTATAATAAGCACATCTCAAAGGAATTAAAGAGCATCAAAAGCGAGTGGGAATCAAAGGTTAAACATATTGAAAAGATGAAAGTTAAGGAGAATGTTCTAAAAGAAATGGCAAATCTTTTGGTGGAGTGAAGTTTATGGTATTGTGGCCAGAAAAAATGGTGAAGGTCAATGTTTTTGCTGTTAAGGGCACTGAATATGCTCTCTTAAAGTTTTTACATAAGGAAGGAGTTCTCCATTTTGAGAAGGGCAGTGAAAAAGGTGCTTTTAAAAAGGGCGCGCCGCTGCCAGCATTGGACGCCATTTCAAAGCCTCTTGTATATTTCAAAGGAATAATGGATATTGTCTGTCCTTTTTGCGCATTGAACCCTCTCGATGTACATGATGAATTGCCATCGCTGAGAGAGGTTTTAAGTGCGGCTTCGTCGCTGGAACCAAGAGCAAAGCATTTTGAAGAGCTTTATAAACAGAAGGAAAATCTCGTGTCACATATATCTACCTTAACCGAGCGCATTGATGTTTATGGGAAAATGGTCTCTGCTGGATTGTCATACAATAAGTTGTCTAAGAGCTTGAAGGGCTTCTTTATTGATATGGATATTGATTCTACTTTGTTTGAAAATAAGCCTATTGAAAAATTCGTTAAAGCTGAAGATGGTGCTGTAATTTTGGTTAGGGTTGAAAATGCGGGAGAGATTGAAACAATTCTTCGTGACGAAAATTTACCTTATGAGGCTTTGCCAGAAGAGAATCCTAAAAAGCTCCTTTCAAAGTATAAGGACGAGCTCGCAGATGCTAACAATAAACTGGAGAAAGTAAAAAAGGAACTAAAGGCTTTATGTGCAGAGCTCAGCGAATTGCCTAAAGTTGTCAATAGCCTTAAAGTTTACGAAGAGGAAGCTACTGTTGCTTCAAATTCCCTGGAGAGCGACCACTTAATACTCATAGAAGGCTGGTTGCCTAAGAAGCATTTTGAAGCATTTAAGAAAAAGCTTGCAAATGAGTTTGGTAAGCGTGTTTATGTTCAGCCTGTAATGGAGAAAGAGCCTGAAGAGCATGCTCACGAAAAATCAGAAGACATGCCTCCAACATATATAGAGAATCCCGATGCTATAAAACCTTATGAACTGGCGTTTGGTTTCTCTTCGCTGCCAAGAGGAGATGATTTGAATCCTGCATTGTGGTACGCTTTAACCTTCCCATTCATCTATGGAATGATTATAGGTGATGTTGGATATTCTATTATATCTCTTATAATTGCGTATTTATTGAAGAAAGCCAAACCCTATAGCGAAGCTGTCCAAAATCTGGCGAATGTGTGGATTATAGCTTCTGTGGGCGGAATAGTTTGGGGGGTTATATTCGATGAGTGGATGGGCGCTAGTCACGCTTTTTGGTTGAATGCTTTGTTTGGCGTTAACAATGCTTTTTATCACGGCTTTCATAGGGTCGAGTTATTTACCCTCCTCTTAGGTTTGACGGGTTTAGTTGGTGGAATTCATCTATTGTTGGGCAACCTATTAGGGGCTTATGCAGCTTATGTACATGGCCATAAGAAACATATGGTTGCTAAAACAGGTTGGTTTTTCCTCATATTGGGTTTCTTAATGTGGGTTGGTTCTTACTTAAACGTTTGGCAATTATCTTTACCAGGCATTATCCTTATGGCTGTTTCAGCAATAATTATAGGTGTTTATGAGGGAATTATGGGCCTTGTTGAATTGCCCAGCGTTGTTTCTAATATAGCAAGTTATTTCCGTATAGCTGCGGTTGGTGTTGCTGGTGTTATTCTAGCAGAATTAATTAATAAAATGCTCTTTCCTTCTTTTTCTGGAGGGTTGGTTGGTTTATTGACTGGTTTGATTATGGCAGTTGTATTCTTAGCTCTCCATGCTGCGAATGCTTTCATAGCTATGTTTGAAAGCACAGTTCAAGGAGGAAGGCTTCATATTCTTGAATTTGCTTTAAAATTCATAAGAGGTGGTGGGAAACCTTATAGGCCATTCTCATTACCTTCATTTATGCTCAAAAAACGAGGTGAAAAATATGGCAACTGAAGCTTTGACAAGTGGATTGCAGGGGCTTTCTAGCCCAGGCATGGTAGCGATAGGTGCTGCGTTGGCTATGGGTCTTTCAGCCTTAGCAGGCGCGTGGAGTCAGGCCAGCGTTGGTTCTTCTGCAATGGGGTTGGTTAGCGAGAGGCCAGAATATGTGGGAAATGTCTTAATATGGATGGCTCTCCCAGAAATTTTGGCACTCTTAGGATTTGTTATAGCATTCCTTCTTATAGGAAAGGTTTGATAGAGGGAAATCTATGTCTGAGGGCTCTCTTAAAGAAGAAATAATGAGGCGTGCCAAGGAGAAGGCGAGTTCTCTTCTTAAAGAGGTTGAAGAAGAGGAAAATCGTGCTTTGGCGGAATTAGATGAAAAGATGGCTGCTCAAATGGAAAGGGAGCTTTCCAAATACAGAGAGCAGTTAAAGGAGCGGGAGCTTGAAGAGTTAGCACGAGCCCGTCTTGAAGGAAAGAGAGCCCTCTCTATAGCAAAGGAAAATCTCTACCAAAAAGCCCTAGATGAATCTGTTGATTATTTTTTATCTTCTGACCTTTACAAAAAATATTTGAAGAATGTCATAGAGTCTGCTAAAAAGAAATATCCAAAAGACGAATTGAAGGTCCATTGCAACAAGGCTGATGGAAAGCTTGTGAAGCCCTTACTTCCAGAGAATGCTGTGCTCAAAACAGATTTAGATGATAGAGGTGTTAAAATAGAAGTGGGGAAGCATGGCCTTGTTTTGAATAACACTTTGGAGACGCTTTTGACTGAAAAAGGTGATAAACTTAGAGCCTTCTTCTATTCTAAGGTTTTTGAGGGAGATCAATGAACACACTTACAGGCCCTTATTTTTATGGTTTCTCCAATGCAAAAGTATCTGCCTTAAAGGGCAAGCTATTTGATAAGCATTTCTACAGTGATTTAGTGGCTGTTGCAAATCTTTCATCAGTTGTTGAGCTGCTGGAAAAAACGCCCTATAAAAAATACCTTGAAGTGCTTTTAAGAGAGAGAGGCCTCTCACCTGAAACTATTGAGGCTGCGATGGTTAATCGCTTTTCCCATCTAATTTATTTGTTAAAACATTATACTCCTGAATATGATGAGGAAAGGTTAAGGTCTTTTCTTCTTCGTTATGATATTATCTCCGCTAAGATTGTTCTTGGCGGTAAATTAAAGGGCAATTCCTTTGAAGAGGTCAAGGGGAAGTTAATATTAGGTAATCTTACTCTGGAGGAATGGAGGAAGATTTACTCTAGCAAACAGCCTGTAAAGGTATTTCTTTATACTCTCTTCTCCTATGATAAAGCTCAAGCGTTATTGGACGAGATTGGCTCTGAAGAACTGAATAACGAAACGCTCATAACAATAAGTCAGTGGCTTGATGGTCTTATATTAAGGGAAGCCCAAAATTTAAAGGGCATGTTTGCATATAAATATCTTGCTAAATATGTGGATATACAGAATATAATAGCATTAATAAAAACTAGGAAGGAGGGAAAGAAGTCAAGTGAATTTTTAAAATCTATTCATATCTTTGGCACTCTTTCAAAGGAAGAATTGTCGAGAGCTTTAAAGAGTGATGCTGCTTATAAGGAGCTTTTGAAGAGGTATGGTCTCTCAGAAGAGATGTCCTTACCTTTAATTCAATCCTCTATTGAGAAAACGCTCTCATCGGATAAGAAAAAGTTATATGCTCAATCTATATTCACATTAGATAGAGTCTTTCTTTATCTTCTCCTTTTAGAAGAAGAGCTCTTGAATGTTAGGAGGATTGTTCTTGGCAAGGCGTTATCAATGCCTAAAACCAAAATCATGGAGGTGCTTGTCCTATGAAAATCTTAGCTCTCGGTGATTCATTGTTTTGCACAGCTTTTAAGTTGGGCGGCTTGCCAGATGTTATACCCGTTGAACTTAAAGAGGAAAATGTGAAGGCTGCAATGAATTCTATTGGCGAGGGAATTGGCATGGTTATCCTTCAAGATAAGGCCTTCAACCTTCTCCATTCGAAGGATAAGAGGGCTGTTGAGAATTCCACGGAGCCTTTATTTGTTATTATATCTTTGGAAGGCGACGAAGAAGCTGTTGAGCCTATAAAGGCTATGGTGAAGAGGGCTCTTGGTATTGAGATGAAATAATGCTTATGGTGGTAATATGAGAAAGGGTAAAATTGTCCGCGTTTCTGGACCTGTTGTATATGCTAAGGGTATAAACGCCAGCATGTACGATGTGGTCAGAGTAGGTGAGGAAGAACTTATTGGTGAGGTCATTAAGATTGTCGGCAATGTGGCTGTGGTGCAGGTTTATGAGGATACGACAGGCTTAAAGCCCGGCGACCCAGTATATTCGACGGGTAAGGCATTGTCTGTGCATCTTGGCCCCGGCATTTTGAAGAGTATTTATGATGGTATTCAAAGGCCTCTAGATGAAATAGCTGCTCAGCATGGCGTCTTCATTGCGAGAGGTGCTAGCGCAACCCCTCTTGACCAAAAGAAGAAATGGTCCTTCGAGGCGAAGGTTAAGAAGGGCGATCGTGTTAGCATTGGTTCTGTTTTAGGTGTTGTCAAGGAGACTGAGCTTATAACTCACAGGATTATATCTCCCTATGAAGGTACTATTAAAGACATAAAATCCGGCGATTACACTGTTGAGGATGTTATAGGAGAGATAGAGGACAAAGGCGTTAAAAAGGACTTGAAATTAGCCCATTATTGGCCTGTTAGAAAGGCAAGACCCTTTGTTGAAAAGTACCCACCACATGTTCTTCTTACGACAGGTATGCGTGTTATAGACACCTTTTTCCCTATAGCCAAGGGAGGTACAGCGGCTATTCCTGGGCCATTTGGTAGTGGTAAGACCGTTACTCAGCAGAGCTTAGCGAAATGGAGTGATGCGGATATTGTCGTTTACATAGGTTGTGGGGAACGTGGAAATGAGATGACTGAGGTTTTGCACGAGTTCCCTGAATTGGATGACCCGCGAAGTGGAAAGCCTCTTATGGAGCGCACTGTGTTGATAGCAAACACATCTAACATGCCTGTGGCTGCTCGTGAAGCTAGCATATATACAGGTATTACTCTCGCTGAATATTATAGAGATATGGGTTACAATGTTGCTTTGATGGCCGATTCTACGAGTAGATGGGCAGAGGCCCTCCGTGAGATTGGTGGCCGTTTGGAGGAGATGCCTGGTGAGGAAGGTTATCCTGCCTATCTAGCTAGAAAATTAGCCGAGTTTTATGAGAGGGCTGGAAGAGTTAAGACGCTTAGTGGCGAAGATGGCAGCGTTACAATTATAGGTGCTGTTTCTCCGCCTGGTGGTGACCTTTCCGAACCAGTAAGTCAAAACACCCTCCGTGTTGTTAAAGTATTTTTGGCTTTGGATGCCAGCTTAGCCCAACGCCGACACTTCCCAGCTATTAATTGGCTCAACAGTTACTCTCTATATAAAGAAGGTATGCAGGAGTGGTTTGCTGAAAATGTTAGTTCATCGTTTTACGATAAAAGTGAGAGGGCCATGGAACTTTTGCAGAGAGAAGCGGAGCTGCAGGAGATTGTCCAACTCGTCGGTCCAGATGCTCTGCCCGATAGAGAACAGCTTATCCTTATAGTGGCTAGAATGCTCAGGGAGGATTATTTACAGCAGAATGCTTTCCATGAGGTGGATATGTACTGTGCTTTACAGAAGGGCGATGCCATGCTTGATAATATACTGAGCTTTTACCATCTTGGCTTGGAGGCATTGAAGCGTGGTGTTGAGGTTAAGAAAATCAACGACATGAATGTTGTAGAATCCATAGGCAGGATGAAATATGAAAAGGATGTGGAAAAGATAAAGGCCATAAAGGCAGAGATGGCTAAAGAATTCTCTAATTTGGAGGCATGAGGTGGAACTATGAAAGAATATAAAAGCATTAATCAAATAGCAGGTCCTCTTGTCTTCGTTGAGGATGTTGAGGGCGTCTCTTACGGTGAAATTGTAGAGGTCGTGTTAGACAGCGGAGAAAAAAGAAAGGGGCAGGTTCTTGATGTTTCTGAGAAAGTAGCCGTTGTCCAGGTCTTTGGACCAACAGAAGGTATAAGCACGGGCAGTGCTGTCCGTTTCTTAGGAGAGACGATGAAGATTGGGCTAAGTGAGGATATGCTTGGCCGTGTCTTCAGTGGTTTGGGCGTGCCAATAGACCATGCTCCTGCTCCTGTTCCTGAAGAGCGTTTAGATGTAAATGGTTTACCTATTAATCCTGCTAGCAGGGAGCCACCCAGCGATTTTATACAGACAGGCATTTCCACTATCGACGGTATGAATACTCTTGTTAGAGGGCAGAAGTTGCCTATATTCAGTGGAGCAGGTTTGCCTCATAATAAGTTGGCTGTGCAGATAGCCAGGCAGGCTAAGGTTCTCGGCGAGAATGAGCAGTTTGTTGTTGTTTTCGCTGCTATTGGTATTACGCATGAGGAAGCACATTTCTTCATAAGGGATTTTGAAAGGACTGGCGCTCTGGAAAGGGCTGTGTTGTTCCTTAATTTAGCTAACGACCCTTCTGTCGAGCGTCTCATGACACCGCGCATCGCTTTGACAACTGCGGAGTATTTAGCTTTTGAAAAGGACATGCATGTTTTGACGATATTGACTGACTTAACCAACTATGCAGAGGCCCTCCGTGAAGTTTCTGCTGCTAGGAACGAAGTGCCTGGTAGAAGAGGTTATCCGGGTTACATGTACACGGATTTGGCAAGCCTTTATGAGAGGGCGGGAAGAGTTGCTGGCAAAAAGGGAACGCTAACACAGATTCCCATTCTTACAATGCCTGGTGACGATAAAACACACCCCATCCCTGATTTAACAGGTTATATTACAGAGGGGCAGATTGTGCTTAGCAGGGATTTGGATAGAAAGGGTATTTATCCGCCTGTTGACCCTCTTCCAAGCCTCAGCAGGCTTATGAGCTCTGGTATTGGCGAGGGAAAAACGAGGGAGGACCACAGCAGAGTCAGCGACCAACTTTACGCTGCTTATGCCAATGGCCGTGATTTAAGGGCCCTCTCAGCTGTCGTCGGTGAAGAAGCCCTTTCGTCAACGGATAGAAAATACCTACAGTTCGCCGATGCCTTTGAGCAGCGCTTTATACAGCAAGGATATCATGAAGACCGTTCTATAGAGCAAACCCTTGACATAGGATGGGAGCTTTTAGCAATGCTGCCCGAGAGAGAGCTTAAGAAGGTTAAGAAGGAACACATTGAGAAATACATGCGCCGCTTCCAGAAAGGCAAGAACGAAGCCAAAGATAAGCATTCTAAAGAATAATAAAGAGGGCTGGCCATGAAGAAGCAAGTAATCCCGACGAGAATGGAACTTTTGAAGATAAGAGGAAGGATAAAGCTAGCTTCAAAGGGCCACAGCCTTCTCAAGAGGAAGCGTGATGTTCTCATAATGGAGCTTTTTTCGATTCTTAAAAGGGCAGAGGATGTTAGAGGTGAACTGAACAAAATGCTTCGCGAAACCTACCTTTATCTTTATTATGTCCTTGCCAACCATACAGAGGTGGAGGTGGAATCCTTCGCTGCTTCTACTCTTCTTGATTATGAACTCAATATAGAGGGGAGAAATGTTATGGGCGTTAAGATTCCGCGCATATCTTTTAACATTAAGGCCATGAAGAAGCCGAAGCAATACAGCCCTCTCGTCGATTATGTGGCTGAACAGTATATGAAAATTCTCTCCTTTATAGTTAAGGTTGCAGAAGTTGAAACTACTGTGCGTCGATTGTTGAAGGAAATTGAGACGACAAAACGCAGGGTTAATGCCCTTGAATATGTCGTGCTTCCTTCGTTGGAAGAGCAAAAGAAGAATATAACGCAAAAATTGGAGGAGCTTGAGAGGGACGCATTTGTGAGTTTGAAGAGCATAAAGGCTAAACTCTCTGCAAAAGAAGAATCTATGTGAATCTCTCCAGAATCATCAAGCCAGCCCTTTAAGCCCCTATGCCCTTTAAGCCCTTTAAATATTCTTCATTGAGCTATGTTATAGTGTATGTTTTTATATTTTCCTAATCATATACTTATGTGAAAGCTTTGGTTAAGGGGAAGCGGCCCCGTATTCTTTTGATTGGGGAGAGCCATCATGATGCTATCCATAGAAAGGAAGCCAAATTAATACAGAAATTGACAAACCATTTTCCCAAAATTTTCCTTCTTATAGAGGGATATCCCTTTGCCATCCCTTATGGTGAATTGAGCAGGCAGGCAATGGATTTTAGCAAACTTGTCTATGAGGCATATAATAAAGCAATAGAGGGGGTTGTTTTACCGAGAGATGCACATCGCTCCATGAAGAGTTTTTTTAATTTATACACTTCTATGTTTGCCACGAATATTTCGTACATGAGGGAGGGCTACCTTTTAGATTTGAGTTCAGGACCTTATTCCATTTTAAGTGATAATTCTGCAGTTTATCCCTTTGGATTGGACATTCCATGGCCGATTCCAGTAACACCTGCAAACCCCTCATACATATTGAATGAGATGGATAATCATGCCCTTCCTGAAGAGGATTTATATATCAAATTGTTTCACAGTTATTTAGATGTGAATAGGCGGGCGATTCAGTTTGTAGATGCCTCATTGAGAGATTGGGAGAGTTCACATTTCAAGGCTTTGATGCTTAGGTCTGCCTACAATCTCGATGCTATGATAGACATCCTCAAAGTTGAGCTTGATAAAGAAAGCTTGTCTAATCTTGCTAAACTATCTGAGGGCGAAGTTTATGCTCTCACATCGAGTAGTGCAGGCGTCTTTGTCAGCGAGGATTTGCCTGCATATATCTCAAGATTTATAGGCACATATCGGTCTGTTTATTTTGCCCTTGCCATAAATGAAACCTCTCAATTTCTCAATGATAATGACTTATTGATAGCTATTATGGGCAGCGCTCATGTGCCTCTTGTTAAGTGGCTTACAAATCCAGACTTTGTTCTCTTTCAAGAATGTAAATATAGTCTGTCACTCATTGTTGCAGATGGCAAAGACCTCATCGCTTTTCCTAAATTGAGAAATATGAAAGATGCTGATGCTTTTAGGGCTTCTATTGAGCAGTACAATCATTTTATCAATGTCATAAAGAGCCTTGGGTATGATGGTGCTTTTATAGATGATTGTTAATCAATTCCTCTCTTTCTTGCCTTTTTCTTCTTATAGATGTATTTATTTCGCCGTTTTGAGAAGATAAAGAATCTATGTTCTGCTTCTTTTCCTATATACTTCCCGGCTCTTAATATATATGGAGCTATTAATATAGCCATTATTAACAATTGCCCATAAAACAGTGTTCGCAGGGCGCCCATAAAGTTCTCAAAAGAGAGCGTATATGCTGATAATGAAGCTTCATAGCTTTGCACAGCGACTTTGGATTCGTTATCTTCTTGTGGGTAAGACTCATCGAATGAATTTGTTGTTAGATTAATGTTATTCTCGTTATCTCTCAATAGGCCATAAATTCTTTGGGTTTGTTCGCCAATAGATTCTAGGCCTGTGGAGATGTTTTTCAATCTTTCTTTTGTTTCTTCATTTCGTTCTCTGCTTTCATTGCTTAATTCATTTATTTTGCTCCTTAACCTTTCTATTTCTTCCTGCTGGCTTTCAACGACACTCTTTAACTCATCAATTTCCTCTTTTAAATTCGAAATATCTTCGCTCGTGTATCCTGCTTTTTCCCATACACTGTCAGCTATTTCATCATAATCTATATTTACTCTGTGGTCTACAACAGTTACATTCATTTCAGGGAATACTGTAATTGTCCTCGATATTGATTGGGATGCTCCTTCACTATTTGTAGCTGTGACTTTGATGGTGTGTGTTCCTGGCTCAGTATCCCAAGAATAGGAATAGGTTCCATTGCCACCTTCTGATGAGTGTATAAGCTCTTCATCGCCATAGAATCTTACTGTTGCGTTTGTGCTCGTATTTATCGTGGCGAAGATATCAATAGGTGAAACATAAAACGCGTCATTCTTTGGCGTTTCCATGTTTAAAGTTAAACTCGTAGTTTCATTGCCAAAGCTTACAGCCACTTTTCCTAATTTTCTTATGGCTATCCAGTCTATTTTATCCTTAATGTTGTTGTCGTCGCTATCTCCAGCTATTCCTATATATGTGTAAGAGTGGCTGTTTCCGCTTGCTGATATAGGACTGCTCAACCATGAACTGTTGATATATATCGTGCCGTTGAAGGAAACGCTTATTCGTTGGTAGTTTGATGGAAAAGGGTAATTCCATGAGTTGAGTGTGTTGTTTATATTTACGGCAATGCCGTTTGTATTTGTGCTTGTCGAAGTAACGAATTCAGCATAATTGCCAAAGAGAATGGCAGGGCCGGTTTTTCCACAGGAATTATATGGAGTGTATGGCTCTTGTTTAAATCTTAATTCCACAGCCACAGGTTCTGTGAAGTTTGTTTTCGTTTTTATGCTATTATACATACAGTGAGCGTCACAGCACCCACCCCAGTCACCATAGAGGTTCAAAGTGCCGTTTGTTATATCATATGAAGCTGCCGAGGAATCATCCCATTTTGAGCTGTTCAACGCATCGTCGCTGAAATCATCAAAGAACAAGAAGACATCTTCGCCAGAAGAATTTGAATGTAGAGAGGTATCTCCGTAGTACATGTAGAGCTGTCTTGTGCTGTTTCCCTCTACACTTAATCTTATCCATACAAGGGCTTCACTTTCATTATAGGTTTCTATCCAATAGGGGATTGGCGCTTCTGCAGTGTTATTCAGTACTGTAAAGCGAAGGTCACCAAAATCCCCTTTCATACCTTCTTCTTTTTCTACATGTAGAAGTATTTGGCCATCTGTTAGGTTTATGCTGTTTAGGTTCGTTACATTGATGATTTTCCTATATGGTTCTGATGAGTAGTACCATCCCATAGATATGCTAATTAGAAAAAAGCATATTCCAAGCATCAATATTAATTGGTGTTGGGGCTGGCCGTTTGCTTCCATGCTTTTCATTGGCAATACCTCCTATTTAAACCTTTCGTTTGGCTCTATTATTTCATCTGCATTTCACTGTGCAGTATGCGTTGGCTTTTTAATTTTTACCATCCCTTAAAGAGGTGCGTGTTATGTGCGCCGTGGTAGCTCAGCCTGGTAGAGCACTCGGCTGAAGACCGGGGTGTCGGCGGTTCAAATCCGCCCCACGGCATTCTCCGATAGGTTTAAAAGCTCCTTTTGCCAAGATTAAGCATGCGAAATCGCATAAGGGTTAGGGTTAGGGATTATATCCTTGCGGTTGTGAAGATATCAGCCAAAGAAAGGATAAAGTATTACCATCGCCGCTAATCCTGACTAGCACCTATAAACATTTTTAAGGATATTGTTTCATCATGTGCCTATGATAAAGAAGGCTCTATTCATGGTGTATGCTCCTATAGTTCTGTTTATACTTTTCGTGGCCAGTCTTGTATTGGTTTTTACAGGTAATTATGCCACATTAAAGGCCGAAGCTAAGAGCATGGTATTTAATGTAGCTAATCTCTCTATACATGAGAAGTTCGATGTGAGCCAAATCAATATGGAGCAAATACAAGAAGTATGTGAATCAAATGTCACGCCTCCGGAAGAGCTTTCATTTGTAGAGAATGTTTGTCCTGGTGTTTTGGCTGGTAATTATACAACTGTCGATGAGGTTTTGAATGCCTCCGTTAATTATGGTGTTGAACAGTATATAAAGCCGGTAAATGACTCTGTTACAAAGCTTATTCAGGTTGCTCCACCATTATATATATTCGTTGGCTTATTGTATATCCTATATTTAGCCCTTCTCTTCTTTGCTAGAAAAGAGGGTTACTTATTTTATATCGTCGTTGCGGTTGTTTATCTGCTGATACTGAGCTTTTTAGTCAACACTATTTTAGAGGGCTTTACTCGTAGCTTAACAACACAGATATCCTCTCAATTGCCGCCAGATTTTAAAGCGCCCCTTCTTCAAATAATTAGTGATTTTAAGAAAAACATACTCCCCAAAGTTACAGGCGACGCCTTCAACCTTACTGCAGCGCTTTTCTTAGCTCCGCCTTTTATAGGAGGGGCCATCAATTTCACCCTCAGCTTCTTCAAGGGAAAGAAGAAAAAGAAGTGATTTTTTAATCTTTTCCCTCTCTTTATAGAGCAGGGCCCGTAGTCGAGTGGCTAAGACGTCCGCCTCACACGCGGAAGATCCCAGGTTCGAGTCCTGGCGGGCCCATTGCTCTCATTCTTGTCGGCAGTTCATCGTTTGAAGACTGCTCGGCTCTATTCATTTTATCTTAAGCTATCTTGCTAAGACGGCAGTTTAAGGGGCTCATTGCATATTTCATTCTCAGAGAGGTAAGGAGTCAAAAAGAGTTTATAATACCCTAAATAAGGCACCTTGAATACAATTTTACCTTTAACATCTTTTTTATTTGGAGGTATATTGTAATATTGGCCGTCTGTGAATTCTATGTCAAAAATATTGTTATTATCTCCCTTCGTCAAATAAAAGCTTTCGTTGCCCACATTTATTTTAACAATGGCTCTGTGGACAATGTCCCCCAATCTACCGAAGAGATAATTCTTTCCTAGACTGTAAACTATTACATCTCCTTCATTTTTCAGGCTGTAATTTTTGCCTTTAATGCTTAAGGATGTTATACAAGGCACATTGTATTCTATTTTTCCCTCCCTCACACATGTGCCGAAATTGAATTTGAAGGGGCCTTTTGCTTCTGAAAATTTATTTGGCTCTCTTCTGAAAGCGCTGCAAACATCGTTTATTGGTCCTTTGCTGCATATTGTATATAATGAATCGTTTCCGCGCGCAAAGGCTTTGCCATTGTAATAATATACAAATTCCCTTTTGAATAAGCTGCTTAATTCCTGCTCTGGTAAGTTTATGTTTATCTGACTATTAATAGTGCTGGCACCTTCTACAAGTATTAAATCGCCTCTCATAAGGTTTGGCACCATGGAACAGCTCACGACGGCGCTTATAGGGTTTTCTGTATGAAGAGCCAATCTAAGGCCTAGAAATATAATTAATACAACTGCGAGAGCCTTTATCCATTCCTTAGCCTCTTCTTTGAAGCCCTTCTCCTTTGAGCCGCCGTAGAAATCATATCCTACAGATATTAATATATATAATCCAACAAATAACCCGACATATGATTTTAGGTTAAGGGGTACAAGAAGATATAAAATTAAGCCCAATACGAGAATGATTATTTGAATCTTTTCGTTCCTAAAAAATAGGTCGAGAAATTCACTGGGGAGCATGTTAAATCTCTTTCTCTATTTTCTTGATGTCCTTTGCCACATCATCGATGGCTTTCTCAAGGAGCTTCATAGGCTCTTTTTTAGCCTTTACGAATAGCTTTGGCTTTCCCACGAGAGGATGCTCCCATTTGGAAGCGGCAAATTCAACCTCTTTATAAGTATTCAATCTCTCTGCTAGCAATTCAGTGAGCGTCGGATCAAGCTCATCTAATTCTACCTCAAGCTCGGTTTTTGACATACGAAGGATGGAAAATCGCATAGCAGGCTTATATGGCAAAACTATTTAAAACATATCATTTCAATAAGGCTTGTGAAAACACTTATCATTGTTGTAGATATCGATGACGATCTTGGCAGGAAGGCTCATATCCGTGGCCCTCTTATAGGGGAGAAAGCAGTTGTTGAAGCGGCCACGAAGCTAGCCCTTTCTGATCCTGAAGATGCCGACGCCAATGCTCTATTCAAAGCTGCCAAAATATACAGGGACAGTAAAAAGAAGGGTAAGAAAGTGGAGATTGTTGCACTAACAGGCGACAAGAGTCTTGGGCTGGCAGCAACGAAGCGCGTTGCATCGCAATTAGATACAGTTCTTAAAGAAATTGACGCAAACTCTGCCTTTCTCGTTAGCGATGGTGTGAGTGATGAAGTCGTTCTTCCGCTTATAGAGAGCAGGCTTCGCCTAGACGGTGTGGATATTGTTTATGTTAAACAGGCTAAAGAACTGGAGAAGACATATTTTCTCTTAGTGGAAAAATTAAAGGACCCGACATTTGCCAAATATATTTTTGGCATTCCAGCAGTCCTTATACTTTTATTGTCTGCTATGTATCTCTTCTCTATTCCGTGGCAATATCTTGGATTTATATTGGGCACATGGTTGCTGATAAAAGGCTTTGGCATAGAAGAGAAGATGTTTGAATTTTTCTCCTTTAAGGAGGAAGACCCTGGCCATCTTCGCATTGTATCGACGACCATTTTCCTAACATTCCTATTCATAGCGTTCTTAGCCTCTTATTTCGAATACAAGGAGCGTATAAGCGTCGTTGAGCCTCTTAAAGCATATATCTATTCGATAGATGTATTTGCTAATTTTATGGGCTTATTCTTATTCGTTGTGCTGATTCTGCGCCTTTTCAATAATTATATGAAGGGCAATATCTATAGAACCTTCAATACTATGAATTATTTGATAACCCTCATAGCCATTTTAATAGTAGTCAAGGTTGCCTTCAAGTGGATACTCAACGATAGCGCGCCCTATTTTACTTTTGAGGAGACTTTGTATATAAGCATAGGCACATTCATAGGAAGTTATATCTCCTACAATTATCTCCGTGGCTTAAAGAAGGCGGTTGTTACTAATACAGATCTCCATGGTTATGAGGTATATAATATTCATGGTGATTATGTTGGCTTAATATCTAAGAAGGATGAGCGCTTTTTCACCGTTAAAAACCAACTTGGCAAGAAGGAGGAGATACCTCTTGATAAAATTATAGATATAGACGACAATCGTGTGACAATTATATAAATGCAGGGGGTGGGATTTGAACCCACGAACCCACTAAGGGACAGGGTCCTAAGCCCTGCGCCGTTGACCAGGCTTGGCAACCCCTGCTCTTTTGTTGAATTATAATAAAAAGAAAATAAAAAATTATTAAAAATTAGAGGCTGATTTCTCCTTCGCTGCTTTCGTTGCCTTCCTCGGCAAACTCCTTTATCTTATCGAAAGCTTCGACGATGAGTTTGGCTTTGTTCTTTCCAAACTTGAAAGGATATTTGTCCATCTCATCGCGTTTTAACACTATCAACTTGTTGCCTTTATATTCATCATACTCAACAACTACCATCTAAACACCCACTCTCTTATTATCCTTTATATTTAAAAAGACAATGGCTCATAAAAATGTCAATTTATGGGTGATAATATGCTCAAACGCACATTCTCCTCGAAAAAGGTTAAAAATTTCGTCAGAAAAGCTTTCATTTCCAGCTTCATACCTCTTACTATTATCTCTTGCTCTCCTAAAAAGCAGGCGCAATCTCCACCAAATAATGTGGTTACTAAGATGTCTGCCAAGAAGGCGCAACCCGACAAATATATAAAAGTCAACGACGCTTACTTAAGAGAGAGTTTTGTGAAGAAGGCTGTGGAGAAAGCCGCTGAATTCTATTCCAAAAAACCGCAGAAAAGAATTTTCACGCTCTTCAATAAAGAGGTTCTTGTTTATCATTTTGTTAGGCCTCTTCATTATCTACATGTTGAATTGATGATGAACGCTAATCCACCTTTACATCCTGATCAGGAGTTTGATGCCTTTGTGAGGGTTTTGCCTTTTGTGTATACAGCTTATACTGCTTATAAATACAATCTTCTTCCGCTCATTGAGCAGAAAAATCCCGCCACGCTCAACAATTTAAAGGTCGTTAGACAATGGGCAGAAAAGACGGGAATGTGGTCTGTCATAGAGCGTTATTATGTCCCGCCTAAAAAGGTGTGGTAATGCGCTTGGATAGGCCTTTAAGCTTTTTTCCTCTTAATCTGCTGTGGATTATGAGCTCATAAAAGAACGGCGCAAAACATTATCAATACATGTGTCTGCTGAAGGTGTGATTGTAAAGGCCCCCATCTATGCTACGAGTAGTGAGATAAATCAGTTTGTTAAAATGAAGGAAGGATGGATACTCAAGAAACTTGATGAGTTAAGGGAGAGAAAGGAAAGGACATCTCACCTCATAAACAATGAGCTTTTCTTTTATCTTGGCGAAAATTACAAGCTCATTCCTCGTAATCAGCCAATGGCTGTATTTTTTGATGATGCTTTTTATGTTAAAGAAGATTTATGGCCTCTTCGTAAAGATTTGGTTAAGAGGTGGTTGTTTAGAAGGGCTCAAGAGTATCTTCCCAAAAGAACATATGAATGGGCAGAGAAGTGTTCATTATACCCAAAGAAAGTTAAGATTAGCAAGGCAGTATCTCGTTGGGGTTCTTGCTCTACGAAGAAAAGCATAAATTTGTCGTGGCGTCTTATAATGGCACCGCCTTCCTCAGTAGATGCTGTAATTGTCCATGAATTAGCCCATCTTCGCCATCTAAATCATTCGCGCCATTTTTACAGTTTGGTGGAGAGCTGTTTGCCGAGTTATAAAAAAGATGAAAAATGGTTAGACGAGTTCGGCGTTTGGATAAAGTTCTAGATTACAGTAATTTTTCCAATCCTTTCACGACTAGGCGCACGCCTGGAGCTGCCCCTCTTTTTCCGATATAGCTTATATTTGTCTCCATCATACTTGCTATGTCAAGATGTATCCACGCCACTTTTTTATCGACGAATGCTTCTAAAAATTTGGCGGCCGTTATGCTACCAGCGTCGCCGTCCCAGCTGCCCAAGTTCTTCACATCCGCTATATCACTTTTGACCATCTCGCCGTATTCGCTGAACATGGGGAATGGCCAAACCCTCTCATAGGTTTCTTCACCTGCTTTTTTGAATGCATCTATGAACTTTTCACCTTTCTCGTTTGGGAAGAGCCCTATGGCGTATTTGCCCAATGCTACGCCCATAGCTCCTGTAAGCGTGGCCAAATCAATTATGAGCTCTGGCTTGACATTTTTTGAAGCAAAGGCGAGGGCATCTGCTAAAATGAGCCTACCTTCTGCATCTGTGTGAAGTATTTCAACAGTTTTGCCACCGTAGCCTTTAATCACATCACTTGGCTTATAAGCAGCTGCTCCTGGCATGTTTTCTGTGAATATGGCTATGCCGTGCAATTCTATTGGCAATTTCAGCTTAGCTGCCGCCCTTACTATGCCAAGCATCACACACGCCCCACTTTTATCGAGGTTCATGTCGAGCATGTATCTGCCAGGTTTTATGCCAATACCACCGCTGTCAAAGGTTATGCCCTTTCCAACCACAGCGACTTTCTTCTTTGCCTTTGGTCCTTTATATGTTATATGAACGAAGTAAGCATTCCTTGCGCTTCCACTATTTACAGCCAATGCAAGATTCATGCCTTTTTTGGCCATCGTTTTCTTATCCCACACTTCTATCTTTGCCTTTATTTCTTTGGCCAATTCTTTTGCCTTCTTAGCGCAGAATTCTGGCGTGCCCTTATTTGCTGGCGTGTTGGCTAGCTCTCTTGCATAATTTTGGCTCTCGGCTAGAATAATGTGCTTATCGACTGTTTCCTTTTCTTTTTTTGGCAAAGTTGGCAGGAGCAGGCACTCCAAACCCTTCTTCTTTTCTTTTTTGCTTTTGTAGTCTGCTTTAAAGTCTGCTAAGATAACACCTTCTGCAAACAACCCCGCCTGCTCGCCATCACTCATTTTAACTTTTTTCGATAACACCAATGCTACTTTTTTGTTTTTAGTCTCTTCTGCAAGTTTATGCGCTAGTAATCCAGCCTTTCTTATATCTTCTTTTTTAACCTCCTCACTTTTTCCCAAGTAGAGATACAACTCTGCCTTCTTTCCTGTGTTCAAAAGGTAGTGCTCTCCTTTCTCCAGTTTCACAGGCAGTTTCTCGCCTTTAGCGGCTAATCTCACGACAGGCACCGCTGCCTGCTTTCCATATTTTATTTTTACAGCCATCATAATCACCTATTAAGATAAGAATTTGGAATATGCTATATATACACCAATTACAATCACAATTATTAAGACACCACCTATTAACAACAGTGGTAATCCCTTTACTTTAAACTTCAGCGTCCCTGTGTTGAAACCGTCTTTGCTCAATGTAACATAGTGTTCTCCTTCTTCTTCGAAACTCACTGTAAATGTGGGGCCTTTCTCTCCATGAGCTTCGCCATCTATTTTAACATTAAAATCAGTCACCTCCAAACCTTTGCTATCCAAAACAGTTATCTTCAAAACATCGCCTTTATTCAATTCCCTTGTATTTGGTTCTAGTTTTACTTTGAAGCTGTCTTTTGGGAGTTGGCTGTTCCTATATATGTCTTTAATATCCTCTTTGCTGTTTCCTTTTTTACATTCTAACATCAACTGCGTATCTTTTGGAAGGAGTTTTGGGTCTACATACAATGAGAATTCTTTTTTGTCTGTGTTAATTTTTTCTTTCCACACCTCCGTGCCGTCTGTCTCTAATACTTTTATTTCTAAAGAACCTGCGCTTTTAACGAAGCCGCTGACTTTGAAAGGTATGTAACCAACTTCTTTAGAATATTCTGTTATAACACAACCCCCTCCTAAATTTGTCGAGTCATAATATCCTTTATCGCTACCCGCACCAGCTACATAAGCAACTCCATTATCGACTATGAAGTCCATGAGGCCCATGTGCTCCGCTTTTTTCCTGAAGCTGTATTCTGCTGTTAAACCATCATTCAATGACACTGCAGTTATATGGTCGCCGTATAATAAGTATAAGGTTCCTAATGACTCCTCTATTTTGAAGGGATAATTATCTTCCAATGGGAATTCGTTGACAACCTTCAAATCTTTCAGAGTCTTGCCAGAGTATATCCTACCTCTAGCGGTTAAAACATATATTTTACCACCACTGACTTTTAGGTATATTATAGGGCCATCGACTGTCCTCTCTTCAAATTCTCTTTGTTCATAATTGTATTTGTGAATATTTCCATATACATCTCCAACATATATGAAGCCATTTACCAATTGAGGTGGGTAAAATAAATCAGCACCATAATTTATTGTTTTTATGCTCAAATCCGCTTTTGTTATGATATACCATTTCCCTCCAACTTTGATGAATATGTAATTGGCTGAATCCAACACACTGTCGATTGTGCCGCTTATATCCTTACTACTCTCTAAATTATAATGGACATTATATTGGCTGTCAAGCGTCGCTTTATATGTGAAGATTTTTATTGTTGCGCTGCTTTTTTTATCCTTGGGCGGAGCTTCGCCTATAACAATAACATCATTTCCAACCCCCTTGAATATGTATTTCAAACTGCCTGCTATATCCGGTTGCACTGCGCTTCTTTCATACAAATAGCCCTTTTGCCATACAAAGGCTTTAAGCGTCGTTGGCGTTATAACATAAGCGGCGCTGCCCATTAACAGCCCATCAACAGGATTCTTGATGCTTTGGCTATCGACTACGCTTGAGCTATCGACGGATAAAATAGATGTTTGGGTTAAAATAAGTGTTTTCCCGCTACTGTGGCCTAAAACTTTTATTGGAATGCTGTCGAAGGTCGTAACTGCAAATAGAGATGTAAAAAAGAAAAGACTAAGCAGCAAATAAAGAGTCGTGTTTGTTTTCATCAATCTCTCTCTGGACTTCACGAGGGTTCTTTCCCTCGACAGTTAGGCCCATGCTTAAAGCAGTTCCTATAATCTCCTTAACTGTTGCCTTCACATTCTTGCCTAAGCTATTGCTTTTGCCCTTTGCCATTTCGACAATATCCTTTAAGCTTACATTGCCTATACTGCCTTCCTTCCACGCTTTACCATGCCCTTTTTCGACACCTGCCTTTTGTTTAAGAATCTGGGATGTCGGAGGAGCTCCTACTTCAATGGTAAAGCTCTTTGTCTTTGTGTCTATGACGACATTCACAGGCACGCTCAAACCAGCAAAAGCCTTTGTAGCCTCGTTTATGGCATTTACAACCTCTTGTATGTTTATGCCCATGGGTCCAAGAGCAGGTCCCAACGGCGGGCCGCCACTAGCCTTTCCACCTTCAACCATCAACTTTATTACTTTCTCACTCATATTTTCCCTCCATAATAGCTTTTAACTCCGCAGGGTCTACTCTTAGCGAGTAGTCGCGCAGTATAGCTTTAATGTTGTTATCATAATCTTTTAATAGCTTTGCCACATCCTTCTTGCTCATTTTTCCAATTTCCTTCAAAATTTCATTTTCACTCTTGCCTTCAGATAGGAGATAAATTGCTTTTTCTATGCCCTTTTTTGTAATCTTGCCGTCTTTGTAGAGGTCAAGGGCTCGTATGGTTACACTTTCTGTAGCCTCAATTCCTTCTCGCCTTAGTTTAGTGAGTGTATCCTCTAGTGTTATGGCCACTATTTTTGGTTCATGTCCTTTTCCAATGAGTTTTTCAAAAAGTGCCAAACGCTTGCTCCTCAGCATTTTATTTACTAGCTCATCATTTTTCAATAGGCTTTTCAACTCCTCCTTCTTTTCATCAAAGCTTTTTGCCAATTTTTTACTCTCTGATAGCAAGCCATTGCTTATTTCAATATAAGGCACATCTGTTTCAGGATACATTCTCGCAGCCCCTGGTAGAGGCCTCATATAAGCACTTCCGCCGTCAGGAAGAGCCTTTCTTGTCTCTTCTGGGACAAAATCCATCTTTGCTCTCTCTATAACAGCCATTAGAGCTTGCTTTGCCTTTTCTTCATTCGCTACGACTACAATAAGAGCGTCGTTGTTTAAATCCTTCAGCAACTCGTTTATTTCATTGGCTTCCAATCCATACTTAGACAAATCTTCGTCGCTGTGTATAATACCTCCTACGCCAGCCTTTGCTTTGGCGTAATCAGAAAGCTCGCTTCCATACCTTCTTGTTCCAACACTTTGCCCTAGAATGCCGGCATGTTTTGGCAGCTTGATTGCCAACGCCTTACCTCCTGCTTCAATAGCCTTTTGTATGAACTTTGCCTTTGCTTTTTTGAATATCTCTGTTTCATCTATCATTTCAAGAGAGTGTATCTTTTCCAGCTCGGAGTAAGCGTTTCTCTTCCTTAGCTCATCTATTATTTTCAGCAAATCTCTCTGCCTCTTTATCTCATTACTCACCCATTTTTCGAGCATGTTTAATTCTTGAGCACCTTTTATCTCTACTCTAGCTCCCTCTTCTATACTCACATTTAAATCCTGCCTTATTGTTCCAATACCTCTAGCAGCTTTTCCAGTGCTTCTCAATATCAACCCTATTTTTTCACAAACTTCTCTCACATGCTTTCCTTCCTTTATATCTGGGCTCGTCGCTATTTCTATAAGCGGTATTCCCAATCTATCTACTCTGAACTCCCCGTCTTTTAATATGCCTGCGCTTTCTTCTTCTATACATAAAGTTTGTATTCCCACACTGCCTTCGCTTGTCTCTATTTTACCGTCTATAGCTAATAAAGCGGTTCTCTGAAAACCTGAAGTGTTGCTTCCATCGACCACAAGCTTTCTCATGACAACAGCTTTATCAAAGATTGCCATACCCATCTGTTGCGCCACATTCAATGCCACAAGAAGAGCTTCCCTATTTATTTCGTGAGGCGGTTCTTCATCCATCTCTACCAAACAGCAGTGCTCGTCGTTGTAGAAATATGCGGATGTTTTTCCTTTCTTCACCTCTTGGCTTGCAGCTCTATCAACCTCGCCTGTTTCAGACCGTGTGGTATGGAGCCGCCTGACGATGAAGTCATAGTTTAAGGGCGTTTCTAAACTGGCATCTGGCGAGGGGCATGAGCAAAAAAGCTTTGCTGTATCTAATCTTTGATGAATCTCCACGCCGATTTTAGGCATACTGCTCTTTACAGAAGAAGGGTTTTAAAGCCTGTCTATTTAAATAGAGGTCATGTCTTCCGTATCAGAAAAAACAAACGAGAGAAGCTGGATTATGTTCAAGGAATCGACTTTAAATAGTCTGGAAGAGGCGAAGGCCGATGGCCTTGTAGATGAGCCAATCATACCGCTTCTTTCTCTCATTAATAGACATCCAAACTATGTTACGACATCCTCTTGCTCTGGCAGGCTTCTTCTATTAGCTATAAAGGAGCATAAAAAAGATGCTTATATGTATAAGCGATGGCATGATATACCCTCACTTGAAGAGGTTAAGAAAACTGTCGAAAACTACGATGATGAGAAGGCTTTATGGTACAAAGTTGAACCGTTTATTTTGCATGTTGCCGCTAAAGACATTGAGAGTGCCATGAAGTTTGCCAAAGTTTGCAAGGCAGCAGGTCTAAAGCGTTTCGGCATTCAACCTATTCGCACTTCTCGCTTTTTGATTGAACTTCAAGGAACCGGCAGAGTGGAGATTCCATTGGAGAGTTGCCCAGCGCCAAATTGGCAAGAGCTTATCTCAACGACGGAACGGCTAATGAAAAAGAATTGGGAGCGCATGAATCATTTTTATGATGTGTTTGCTGAAACATTCAAGGAAGAGTTATTGCCAGCTTCGCCAGGAGTAGAGTAATCTTCATTGGCTATGAGGTTATAACTAATTAAGTATGTGCCGCTCCTCTCTAATGTACCTTTTATGTGTATTTTATCACCTTTCTTCAGTGGGCTTTTTACAGGCACGCTTATGTTTATACCTTCTATGTTCACAACAACATCCTCTTCAAAATTGTAGGGGTATGAGAGGTTTAATGGTTTATCGCTTTCTATGTAGGAAGGCTCTATGACTGCGTCGCTTATTGTTTTTCTAAGCTGCGTTGCATTTGTGAAATTCTCATAAACGACAATATACCCTTCGCCAGCGTAACTAGCAAAGGCGGGCTTATATGTTATATTCGTTAGCACGATATCGCTTACATGCGCACCTTCTTTTCCCCTCCATTTATTTCTCTCTTCAAAAGGTATATTGTACACATATCGAGGGCTTTTTACATCTAATATTTCGTAGGTTCCGTTTATTTTTTCCTTGTTTATGAACATTCCCTCGGGATATACAGCAGAGATTGTGTTGTTTGATATCATTGCATATCCTTTCATATCCAGCGTTGTTTTTGGTGGAATGTATTTCTCCAATGTGAGTTCCACTTCATAAGTTGCGTTTTTAGCTCCAATATTTGTCGTAACTAAATCTATGAGAACGCGCTCTTTGAATGTTGCGCTTATATTATCGGGTATGCTTATATTATCGGGGATTTTACCTTCGCTCACATAAGTGTCGCCTATCTTCGTCAAACTAACGCCGGCTTTTTCTAATGCCTTGGCGCTGGCGTCATCATTCGTTTTTATGTAATCGACAGAAGTAACGGTGCCTCTCATGAGGGCATAAGCCTTTTCACTTTCAATATTTGTTATGGGCTTTTGCTTTCCCTCGTTTCTCACGATGTTTATGAAGAAACCATAAAGCATCTCACCAACAAAGATGATTATAACTATGGCTATAAGCAATTGCTGCTTGCTTACCTCTCCTATATAGGGTAATTTCATAATTCCTCCTCCAATTTCTTTATCAGTTTTTTCTTGGCTGCGCAGTCCTTCAACGCCACCTTTAATACATCTACAATGTGTTTTGCTTTATGCACTTTTACCTTTTTCTTCGTCCCTTCGCTTAAATCTTTGTAATTGCTTTCAGGTATAATTACCTCTTTTATACCAACATCATGAGCTGCCTCTATCTTTGCATTGACACCTCCTACAGGTAAAACATCGCCTCTAACATCGAGGCTGCCTGTCATAGCGACATCTTGTTTTATTGGTATGTGTGTAAATGCGGATACAACAGCCACAGCCACACTTATACTTGCGCTATCTCCTTCTACACCTTCATATGTCTGCAGGAATTGGACATGGATATCCTTTTTAGCAATCTCTGTTCCCATGGCTTTTTTGACGATGGCAGATACATTGTGCACAGCTTCTTTCGCAATCTCACCCAATTTCCCCGTCGCTATAATCCTTCCTTCAACCTCGCTTGCTGACGGTGTGATTTCGGCTACTATTGGCAGGGTTATTCCTTTATTGGAGCTTCCTATTACTGCCAAGCCATTTACTCTACCTACTTCATAACCCTTTACTTGTATAACTTGATATTCTTTTTTCCTCTCAACATATTTATCTGCTATTTGCCATTCCACAGGTTGGGCATTCTTCTTGGCTGCGAGCACATGTTTCTTTTCAACATACTTTGCTCCGCTCTTCTTGGCAACATCACCAGCCGCTCTCACCAACCCACCGAGCTCTCTTAAATTGAGGGTGAGCTTTCCTTTCCTTCCAGCCATCCTTCGTGCTTCATCTATTATTGCGAGGACAGCATCTTTTGTGAAATGAGGTATCTTGCCATCCTTTCTAACTTCCTGAGCTACAAATCTAGCGAGCTTTTCTCTGTTGTCGTCGTTGTCATTCATATCTGTGTTTATGTAGATTTCATAGCCGTTACCCCTTATCCTGCTTCTTAATGCTGGGTGAAGCTTTGACAAATCTTCTTCATTACCGGCAGCGACTAATATGAAATCACAGGGCGCAGGCATTGTCTTTACAAGGGCGCCGCTGCTCAATTCACTTTGCCCTGTTATGCTATACTTTTTCTCCTGCATGGCCGTGAGCAATTCTTGCTGCCAGTTCAGCTTTAAGCTGGCAATTTCATCTATGAAGAGGACTCCTTTATTTGCCTTGTGTATTGCGCCTGCTTCAACCCTCAAATGGGCTGGCGTTCCTAAACCGCCGCTTTGAAGAGGGTCATGTTTAACATCACCTAAAAGCGCGCCTGCTTTTGCACCTGTGGCGTCTATGAATGGGGCTTGGCTTCTTCCTGTGTTATCAACTATTAATTTCGGCGCTTGGTTCATCTGTGCGCTCTGCATTTGGGCTCTTCCACCCAAGCTTATGAATGTGTATAAGAGGTAAAGGAGGCCTGTTCCCAGCAAAACACCTAAATAATACCATCTTGCACTGTCGCTCATAGGTGCTATGCTTAAACCTAATCCTGCTAATAAAAATAATCCCAATGCAACGCTTGGTGTGAAAAATCCACCGCTCTTTTTCAGGTTTATCTTTGGTCTTTTTGAAGCAACAACTATTCTTCTCCCAAGGCCATCCTTGTTAAGAAGAGCTCTTATATTGCCCATAGCCAAGAGCTTTAGTTCTTCTTGATTGTATAGAGGTCTGAAGCCATGTGTCAATATCCATCCAAAAGGAGGATATGTTTTGACTACTTTTATTATGGGCTCATTCTCCATTACGGGATTGGGATAGACGAGCATATCCTCTAAATCTTTTATAGGTAAGAGCTCGGCCATTGCTTGAGCCAACATACTCTTACCCGTGCCGGGAGGGCCTATCAATAGAACATGCCTCATCTGCTTTGCTGCTAGCTTTATAAGCTCCACAGCCTTTTCCTGCCCTATAACTTGGTCTATAAGTTTTTCAGGTACTCTTATCTCTTCGGTTGTTTTGAAATTTAGCGCCATTGCCACCTTTTTATGAGTTATTATTTTAAAGCATACCGCTATTTCCCTGCAACTATCGTTTCACTTCGTCTTGCTTGCTACAACTTTTTCGCTCCGTCGAAGCTCGACTATTGTTGAGGCCTTGTTTTGCTTCGCTACACCAATCAAAACATCTGCTTTATTTGCCACATTGTCTTTGTGGCTTATTATTATAAATTGGCTGCCTTTCTTGCTTATATTCTGTATGAACTCTATCATATGCTCGCTGTTGTATTTATCGAGAGCTTGGTCCACTTCGTCGAATAAGTAAAACGGCATTGGCCTAACCATGTTTAGGGCGAATAAGAAGAATAGAGAAACCAGCGTTTTTTCGCCGCCGGCAAGGGATTCTATATATATCTCTTTGCCTTCTCTCTTTATTTTTATATCTAGCTCTGCCTCACCTACATTCTCGCTATTTTTTAAAACGAGCTCCCCCTCACCAAAGCCGTGAATATATTTGAACATTTCCTTGAAGCGCTCCTTGAATGTGTTGAATGCTTCCATAAAGGCCTCTCTTTTTCTATTTTCTATTTCTTTGATTAAGTCGAGAACGGCTTTTTTCTCTGCCTTTAATTTCTCCACCTTTTCTTCCATGTCCTCAACTTTTGCTTTGTATTCTTCATAGGCCTGCTCGGCTGCAAAATTGACTATGTCTCTTAAAGCTGCCATTTCCCTTTCAGCCTCTGTAAGCTCCCGCTGTAAATGTGAGATTGGCTTATCTACAAACTCAAATTCGCCTATTGCCTTTAACTCATCATCAGCATTCTTCAACTTCTCTTCTAAGGAGGCAAGGCTTATCTCTATGCTGTGTATGCGTTTTTCTATATCGGCAGCGCTCTTGTTGGCTTCTCCTTTTTCTCCACCCAATCTTTGCATGTCTTGCTCTATTTTTTGCAGTTCTTTTGTTATGCCCTCGATTTCCTTGTATTTTTGGCTCAATTCCTCTTCCTTGCTTGTTATCGTTGCGAATAGGATATTCTTTTTATCTCTAAGGCTTCGCTCTTTCTTCTCGATAATCTCTATGTTTTTAAGTAGCTCTTCCTTTTCACTTTTCAGCTTCTCCAAATCTCTCTTTAACTCGACTGTTTTACTCTCCAATCCCTTCAGCCTTTCCTTTTCAGAGGAGACCTCTGCTATAACCTCTTTAACTATATCTTCCAAATTCTTTCTTTCCTCCTTTAATTTGGCTAGGCGCCTTTCAGCCTCTTCTATCTCTGCCTTTTTCTTTGACAGAGTCTCTTCAAGAGGTTTTATTTTTTCTTTAGCCTTTTCTTTTTCCTTCTTCATTTCATCAAGCACTTTGAGCTGTTCAGCCATCTCCTTCTCCTTTTCAATTTCAGCCTCTATCTTGCTTCGCTTAACTCTCTCGCTATACATCTCGTTTGTCACTGAATCCAGCTCGGCTATTATGCTGCGCTTTCTCTCCTTGAGCTCGTCTAATTCCTTTTTCATCTCTTCTGCTTTCTTCCCCATAGCGACGCTGCTCTTCGCCTTTCCACCTGATATAGCCCCGCTTTTATCAAATACCGTGCCGTCTAGTGTTACGATTCGATTATATTTCGCCTTTAACTGCTTCCCTTCTTCGAAGTCCTTTGCCAGAACAGTGTCCGAGAAAACATAGTACATGATGCTTTCGTACATGGGATTGAACCTCATCAAATCGACGATTAAAGCCTGCTTTCCTCTGATTGGGGCTCTGCTTCGTATGCTGTCCAATGGGAGGAATGTCGCTCTGCCAGCCTTGCGTGCTTTTAGGGCTTTTATAATTGCTCTAGCAGTATTTGAATCATCGACGACCCAATAGTTTAATCTGCCTCCGCCAGCACCGTCTATAGCCTCTGCCAACGATGCGTCGTATTCTATTAAATCTATGACCTTGCCGTGGATACCCTGAACAGCACCGCTCTTCTTTAACTCCTCTATTAAGCTACTAGCTGCTGATTGAACGATGCTTATGGCCCTTATTTCTGCAAATTGATTATTCTTCTCTAAGAGCAGCCTGTCTTTTCGAATGCGCTATGCATTTCGCTCTTTCTCCCTTCTTCTCAGTTCG
>JALWQW010000027.1 GCA_026982895.1 Microcaldota archaeon
AAATATGAAAAAGCATTTTATGATTTTTTCCTTAATATTGAAGACGATCAAAACTCATTTAACAAGTTTATAAATTATTTTGGTAAAAAATATCCTTTGATAGCATATTTCTTTTTTATAAAAGATAAAGCAAGATATATGCCTATTAGTCCGACTAATTTTGACAAAGCATTTAAGGAATTAGGAGTTCTTGGATTCAAAACAAGTCACCATTGCTCATGGGAAAATTACCAAGAGTACAACGATTTACTTAATCAAATAAAAGAATTTTTAACGAATAGAGGTATAAAAGATGTTTCTTTATTAAACGCACATTCTTTTGTATGGATGTTGATAAAAAAGGTGTTAAAAGGAAATAACACTTTAAGTAGTGATAAAATAAAAGAAATTGAAAATTATCGAAAGTTAGAAACGAAAGATAAAGAAATTATAAGTAAAGCAAGAATAGGACAGGGCCCTTATAGAAGAGCATTGATTTATTATTGGGAGGGGAAGGATAGTGTTACAGGTTGTTCTGAAGTAAGTGTTTTGATGGCTTCTCATATAAAACCATGGAAAGACAGTAATGAAGAGGAAGTTATAGATGTGTATAATGGATTATTATTAACTCCTAATATGGACAAATTATTTGATAGAGGGTTCATTTCATTCTCTGATGATGGAAAAATTATAATATCGTCAAGATTAAGCGAAAAAGATCGCATACTTCTTGGAGTAAACAAAGATATGAAATTAAGAAAAATTGAAAACAAACATTTAAAATACCTTAAATACCATAGAGAGAATATATTCAAAAAATAAAGAATAGAAAATCAGTATATATAATGTTTTGGGGCCCGCTCATAGGATTCTGTTGTTTTAAGCTTTAGCAGTTACTTTCTCGACACTTGGGATAATTCCACCCAACTCTTTTCGTATATTCTCAACGTTCTCCTCAACACTCTTCTCGTAATCTATATCCACGTAGAAGAGACTTATACAAGCCTCGTCCCAGATCTTCAACATATGGTTAGCGGGTTTCCCTCTGTATATTAAGCCCACATTATACTTAGCCTTGTCTAGGTGCTCAAAAGCCTTCTTGTAGGAGTATATCTGATAAAGGTCGCAGTGCTGTGCTTGTAGAGAAGCATCTTCACCAGGTTCCTTATTTTTTATGTCGAGGATGATGTGCCGCTTCCTGTCTATGAGGTCGGGCTTGAGATCTACTTCACCGAAATGCTCTCCTCGCTGGCTCTCAAAGCCTTCGCTCTCTAGAATCTTGGTGATAAAGAGCTCGAAGAGCCTGTTCTCGTCGATGGCCATCGAGGGGTGCATCCTGCCCACTGCCCTTGCAAAACTCCTTTCTTGTAGTATAGCCTTAATGATCTTGAAGAGTTTATTGTATTCGTAGGGAGGGTGCACATCTTTGAAGCATTCGTGCTCTTCCACACCTAACTCTTCTAGCCGAGTTATTATAGTGTGGAGGTCGTGCTCATAAGGATAAGATCGATCTTTCCATTCTTTCATAGTAGAGAGGAGCCCCTTGGCTGTATGCAGGATGAGGCCATTAATAGGTATGTTCCATGTCCTCTGGAAGTATGTTTGGGAGATCTTCCCCTCCAAGTAAAGGACGTGCTCATACTTGAAGTCTATTCTGCCCTTTAGTGTTGGGAGGCTGTCATATTCCCTCACATAGCCTCTTTTTAACTCATAGTTGAGTATCTTTGTGGCTTCTTCTACGAACACGGGCAGGAAGAGAAGGGGCAGTATATTGGCTACGTTGCCCTTTCTTTCTCCTCTGTATTTTGTGGAAATATAAATGGACTTGTAAGCTTCGGAGAGGTTGAGCTTTAAGACAGCCCTGATCCAGAAGTGAATCCTTTCCTCTAGCCCCCCTTTCTCGTCCTCAATTAACTCCCCCTTTTCGTCATAGAATAGTGGTAGGAGGGAGCTTATACCTATGTAAGTTTCTTCCTCTTTCTTATACAACCTCACCTGGCTGATAGGCTTGGTGCTCTTCTTACCCTTTATGAGATGCTGGAGGTCTAATATGATCCTTTCTATGACTTCTCTCTTTGCCCCTGGGAATTTTATTAGCTTCACTAATTTCCACCTTTCTTAAACCATTCCACAAATTTCTCTTTCAACTCTGAGTAGTCTGTCTCCTCGGCTTTCTCCTTAAGGTCCATCAGCTTGATGAGGAATTCCTTTAGCTCCCTTTCGCTGTAGACGAAGTAATCCTCCAAGAGAGGGAAGATCTTCTCCTTTAAGATCATATCTATCTTTTCTTCGTCGATGTTCATGAAATAGGTATGCCCTACCTGCTTCTCTCTGCCTACGTTTTCATTTTCTCTTAAGCGCTTATTGAGTTCCTCTAGCTTCTGGCGGTAGACGAGGTTTTCTATCTTTTTGGGTTCGGGATCCATCCTATGGAAGATGAAGCGCCTTCTTAGGGCCGCGTCTATGTGGGAAATGCTTTTGTCGGCGGTGTTCATCGTCGCCCATATGTAGACGTTCTTGGGCAAGGCGAAGAGTTCTTGAGTATAGGGCAGTCTCACTCTCACTTCCTCTTCTGCCTCTAGTCGCTTGTCCTCTTCGATGAGGGTTATGAGCTCGCCGAAGACGCGGGCTATGTCTGCTCTGTTAATCTCATCGATGATTAGGACGAAGGGAGGCGCATCCTCCCATAGTTCTCTCTTATCCTTGCCCTTGATCTCGTCATAGGCTTGGAGCAGCTCCGCCCAACTCACCCCCTCTTTGGGGGCCTTCCCAGCTCTTTCAAGTGCAGCTCTCAGTGCCTTCTTGGCAATCTCCTTCAGGGTGCCATCCTTAATCTCATAGGCTATACTTTCCCCTTCGACCTTTGGCCTTATGCCCTCTATGAAGTCCGTGTAGTCATAGCTGGGATGAAATGTGATGAAGATTCCATGGTCCTTATCCCCATCTTCGTCAGTAGAGCTGCTTTTGGCAGGATTGCATTTTACAGCTGTGTACGTCTTTCCTGTTCCTGGTGGGCCGTAGAGGATTAGGTTTAGTGGTGCCTTATCGAATGAAGGGCAGTCATTGGGCTCGCTTTGCTGATGGACTACTTTGGTGCTTTCTTCTTTACTTTTATTTTCCTCAATGTCATAGCGTTCGTTAAATTCCAACACATGCTTATAAAATTCTCTAATCTCTTCGTTTAGTTCTCCTTTGATATCCTTCTCTTCATTTACTTTGTGGATAACGTTGAGAAACTGATCGATTTCTAGATTAAGGGGCAATTCTGTTACCTGCTCTCTTCCTAGCTCTTCTTTCATCACCTCTATGTATAGCTCCTTAAACTCGTTGAAGGCTTTTTCTACGTCTTGATAGGTTTTCATACCTTTGGCACTTATTAGTGTTTTTAGGGCCCCTTTTGTGCATCCGTTCACTATAGGCTTTCTCTTTATATTCCAGAACCCATAAAGCTCTCTTAACGATGCAGGTAAACCCCATTCTTTCTCTAAATCGGGAATATATTCCTCAGCATTAAGCAATTCTTCAAGCTTTTTGGCGAATTCCTCCAAGTGCTCTCGGAGGACTTTTTCCTTTTTTACATCTTCCTTGTCCAGAATTTTGGATGGACTGATAGGTGAGATTTTCATACTTCCTACAGAATCCAACAATTCCCAAAAAGCCCTAAAGTTCTCCTCTGTGGGGTCATCCAAGAATTTCTTAACCCTCTCTATAATTTTGTTCCTCTTCTCCTCACTAAGATCGAAATGTTTCCCTTTTGTATACTTCTTAGCTATGTATGCCCATTCTCTAATTAAATTCTTCAAGTCATGAATTTTTGTAGTTTTATTTATTAACAGATTTATAAGCTCTTTCTTGCAATCTTCATCAGTAATAGGAAAAACAGTTAAACGGTTGCTATTTAGAAGTTTTGAGGTGCTTTTAGAAACAATACTCCAAGATACTTGTTCTATCCATTTTACTTTGCGAAGATGTGGGAATTTTGGATATTTACTAGGATCATAAAAATAATTTGATTCGATGACACCTATAAGATATATCCTAGTTTTAGGGTTAGAAGTTATAATTAAATCTCCTATTTGGATTTGTTTATAAAATCTGTTCAATTCAGTAGCCCACCTGCCTATAATAGATTTAGAAGTAGTTGTATAAATATTAGATAATGTACTTTTAAGATTTTTTATTTTTGAAAGATCTTCTATAACCCATTCCACTCCAATTATATTTGCTTCTTTAAATTCATCAAAAAAGTTACTCTCCAGACCACTTCTAATTACCCACATATTCTTCTTAATTAAGCTCTCAAAAGCATAGGTTATTTTTCTTTCATCTTCAATTTCATTTTCTTTATTTTCTCTCTCAATGGACATGTTTAAGGATTCTTTATCTTCCATCTTCCCATCTCCAATCAACATTAAACTAAAAACTTTATAAAAGCTGTGGCGGGAGCGAGGGAAAGACCCTCAACACCCTCTCCATAGCTAAGACACGACTTCGACAACATCGCTTTGGCCCATCAATTGAGCGGGCGTCTCCCCTTCATTATCTTTCGCATGGACATCAGCACCTTTTGAAATGAGGTAATCGACAATGTCTTTGTTTCCAACCCCCGCAGCTAAATGGAGGGCAGTTCTCCCCAAATCGTCTTTTGCATCCATATTGGCTTTAGCAATCTCAATGAGATATCTAACACACTCAAACGTGCTCTTATAACTATTTGTATGGGGTATGGGCTTCCAACCATACTGCTGATACATGTTGGGGATGTTTTTGCCTTCTATGAGGTATGTAGGCATGTTGTAATGGCCTCCCCCGGCAGCACTAAGCAGTGGCGTCCAGCCATACACATTTCTTGATTCGATATCCGCGCCTTTCTCTACCAAGTATTTAACCACGTGCGGATGCCCCCACCTAGCGGCTAAATGAAGTGGCGTATCACCAGCATTCGTTTTCGCATCTACATCTAAACCTTGGGATAACAAATACTCAACAATCTCCAATTGACCCCATCTAGCAGCGCTATGCAAAGGTGTCCAGCCGAGATAGTCTCTTGTATTGATATCAGCGCCTTTAGAAACCAAGTACTTAATTATGTTAAGCAGCCTCTCACCCCTATTCTCAAAAGGCCATTGAAGAGCATTGTGAATTGGTGTTCTGCCATCGGCATTTTTCTCATTCACATCAACACCCCTATTTAGAAGGTAAATTATAACAGCTAAGCTGCCATCTCTCATGGCCATATGCTTCACAGCAACATGAAGAAGCGTGTTTCCCTTACTGTCTTTCATATGTGGGTTAACGCCTTTATCTATTAGATATTTAACAAGCTCCAAATTTCCCTTCCTCACTGCCGAATATAATAAGCCAATTCCATTTACATTCTTATTATGCACATCTAAGCCCCTATTGATAAGATAATCAACCAACTCAACATTCTCAGACTCCACCGCATAATATAAAGCGGTAAAGCCCATCTTTGTTTTCACCCTTATCCTAGCGCCCTTTGAAATCAAATATTTCACTATGTTAAGTATGCCTCTGCGGGCCGCTAAATGAATGGGCCTAAAACCCCACTCATCAGCAGCATTAACATCCGCTCCTTTTTCAATCAAATACTTAACGATGTCAAAATGTCCACTTTGAACTGCTAGAAAGAGGGGCGTTGCGCCACCTTTTGATTTAATATCCACTTCTAAGCTTTTTTCAATCAAATATTTAACAACATTCAGATGGCCTTCGCTAGCTGCTTTATGCAACGCCGTCCAACCGTAGTTATCACCTTCCCTAATGTTAGCTCCTTTGGATTCCAAATACTTGACAATATCCAAGTAACCTTTCATTACAGCATAGTGGAGAGGGGTAAGCCCATCCATACTCTTAGCGTTTACATCCACGCCCTGCTCAACAAAGGCCTTAATCCTCTCTAAATTGCCTCTTTTCACTACCCCGAAAAAGTTCCTAAGAACTTCCGTTTCTTTCCTACTTAGGTCTTCGTGCTTCTTCATACATACCATCCCATAGAATCTGCTTAAAATCTCAAAAGCAGATATCTACATCCTAATTGGAAAAGCAAAGCTTTAAAAACATTTAATTAATTATATAATGTTGTAAATTTTAGGCTAAAATTTACGGATGTGGTAAATATGAAGATGGTGGATGAGAAAAATGTAACGCATATAGTTCCCCTTGGTTTCCATTCTAAACAGATATATCGGCCGATAAAAGAGTACGGCGGAAATAAATTAATCCTGCTCGTTTCAAAAGCCAGCACAAAGAAAGAAGCTGATAAAATAGAGGACACTATAAAACAAGCTAAAGAAATTGGCAAAATGCTCGATATAAATTTGGAGATTATAGAATTTGAGAGAAATTACAACATGGATGAGCGATATGAGAAGCTGTCAAGGATATTCAAAAGAGAAAAATCCATTGTCTTGAATCTTACAGGTGGGCCTAAATTCGATTCTCTTCTATTGTATTCGTTGGGGTTGAAATACACTGAAAAAGTTAAAGCCATTATTTATGTGAGGGATGATATAAATGAAGTAATAACGCTGCCAAAGATTGTCTTTGGTACGAATATAACACCCTTTGAAAGAGAAATCCTCCTGACAATTAAAAAGAACAAAGGAATAAATGCCAAGGATCTCTCAAAGAAGCTTGACAAACCCTTCTCACAAATATTGAGATACCTCCGCAGATTGGAAGAGAAAAACCTCATAAAGACAATTAAAGATGGGCAAGCGAGGCTCGTTTATCTGAAGGCGCCCTTGCTGTAGTATTTACTTTTCATAAAGAACAAAATGAGGCAATTTATCCAAACCCACATAATTAAACATTTTGTAATTTGCCCTTTTAGCAGTAGGAGGTAATTTTCTATGTTTTAAATTCTTTTTTGGGATAAAAGGATAAAATAACACTATTTGATGCTGCTCTTTAGTTTTTTTATCGGTCCATTTAAAATTTGCAATAAGTGGTGGAACCATAAAACCCGACTTTAATACCTTATTCATTATATCCCAGCCAGCACCAAAAATAATGGGTTTAGGTTTTGAATGATTAGTCTTGACTTGAACTCTAAATGAACAACTGGTACATTGTAAATCATATAAAGGATAATTTTTAGGTAATTTCATTAGTTTTTTACCACAATTTGGACAAGAAATTAAATTAACTATCTCATCTTCTCCGGTTTCACCATTTTGTTTATTTTTACTCATTAAACAGTGAATAATTCTAAAGCTTTTTAAATATATTTATCTCCCCAAATAACTCAAAACATCTCGCATTCTGTCAAATCATTTGCCAAAATGCCGATTTAACAAATTCTGTAAAGCTTTTTCCAATTTGATCACTTATTCTCTTTTCCCACATACCTAAACCTAGGTACCTCTCTGCCGTTGACAACGACGGTTTCCAAAAACATCTTCTTTGGCCTAACCCACATAGCGTTCTTCCCAAACTCCTTTGAATCATAGAGAGCCCTATAAACAATCATCTCTTCCAAGGTTTCGCTGTGCCTCGCTATGCCAATGACCTCGTACTTCTTCCTCTTGTAGTGCTCATATATGCCTGGCTTTAACTCCGCCATAGCAAAAGAGGAATGGAAAACAATAAAAAAGGGCCTGCCCTATTTTAACCATGGCCAACAAAAAGCGAGTAGTCTTCATATCTCATTGCCTATTAAACCAATGGGTGAGAGCTAAAGGCGTTCATAACACCTACAAATACGACAATGGAGAAACAGCACCCTTTGTCAAGCCCCTTCTAGATCTGCTCTTTGAGCACAACGTTGCCATAGAACAAATGCCCTGCCCTGAGATACTGTGGGAGGGCCTTGAAAGAGATGCTGCTGGAATCGACCATTACTCGAATGATGAATACTACAAAATAATCGAACATGTCGTCGATGATGTTCTAAGGCTTATGAAGGAGTTTACAAAAAATGATGTTGAAGTCATAGCTGTGATAGGTGTAGATGGTTCGCCTTCCTGCGGCGTCGACTTTTGCGAGGGCAAAGACAAGGAAGGCAGCGGCATCTTCATGAAGCGGTTGATGGAAGAAATATCAAAACAGAATCTGAATATTCCCTTTGTAGGCCTGAGGCTGAAGCCTGAAAGCATAAAGGAAAACCTCAAAAAGGTTGAGAGGCTTTTGGAAAACATCACTCAACAGTAGCTTCGCATAAATAACTGAGAGGGTTAAGCTCGACAATCTTCGCCTTTAACCCAATTGATGAGAAGAGCTCTGTAAGGCGTTTCTTGTCAAACTGCTCTAAAATAAGGCCATCCTCTGTATAAACTGTGCCGTTTTCCACTTTCTTAATTTTCACGCCGATTTTTTTGTATTCTCTCAGCCGCACATCCAAAGCATTTTCAGAATAGACGCTGATGATAATCTTGCCGTCTTTCTTCGCGACGCGCTTCATCTCACTCAACGCTTTGAGCTTGCTATCTCCTAAATTTCCAAAGGTGTTGCCCATACACACCACATAATCAAAAGTACCATTTTTGAATGGCAGCTCTGTAGCATCCCCTAATAATACGCCAATATTCTTCAAATCCGCTAGATTCTGCTTAATTTCATCGAATAAAGCCGCATCATTGTCGATTCCAATGATTTTCCCAGCTATATCTGCTATTGCTCGCATGTTTCTGCCAAAACCGCAGCCGACATCCAATACGGTGGAGCCCTTTTTCACATGTTTTTTAAGGTATTCCTCTTCTTTATTCAACCAGTCCTTGATTAGAGGGTGGGCATTCTTTAAGTAATCTCTCCAATAGTCGAGGTTTGATTTAGGCGGTTCCTCCAAGATGTTGGCCTTCGGAGGCCTTTTCGACTCACTTTTCTTATTTTGGATGGGCCTTTTCTGGTCCTGCATACACTTATATAACCAAGGGGATTTAAAAGCGTGCTTCTTGTGATGGTTGGATGGGCTATTCATTAAACTAAAAAGATTTCTATTCACACTCTCGTTATATCCTCCTATTACTTAAGAAGAGAGTGAAAAAGGGCTATTCGGCCCCTATGTTGAAGATGCTCCACTTCAGCATCTTCTTGCTAGATAACTCGTTCCATATCTGCTCGAGAAGAGTACCCTTTATGGATTTGTACTTCTCTGGAGAGAGTGCAGTGTTACCTATGGCATAGCGCAAACCTCTGGTGTTGAAGCAGAAGAAACACTCATAGGCATTCTCCACGTTGTGCGAGAAATAGACATCGCTGGAGTTGTGGACGCTGTCAACTTCAAAGGCCCGCGTAACGTTAGACGAGAAAAAGCCCTTTATAACAAGTGAGGATTCAAAGGTTGTATGTGAGCCAAAGATATACTTACTATTCCTCGGCCAAAATGAATAAGCCGATTCGCTGCTGGATGAAGTGCCGCACACATTATATGTGAGATAAGTGTCGCCGCTTAATATGACGCTGTTAACAACCTCTCTCAAGTTGCCTATACGCATGTCTTCGCTGAAGACGAAAAACTCGGCCACAGCTCTTATAATGTCATCAAGGCTTGGCTTTTCTAATGCAGAGCTGTCTAAGTGGCGGCGTTTAGCCAAGTAGAGCATCTCCTCATAGCTCACAAGCTTATTAGTAGGCAAGAGCTCATAAGAGGAGCCTGAGAATATGTGGAGCGTCTTTTCTGTAAGCACGGATTTTGTTGTCTTATAAGTCATGACATTCTTCAAAAGCCAGTCCTTGTAGTCATCTATACTACTAGGTAATGACTTCCCAAGCACTACAGAAGAGGTTCTCTCGAAGACCTTCTCTATTTTAGGCCTCACTTTTTCAATATCTCCCAATGGAGGCAGCTCGGTAAAGCCTCCTCTATCTTCTTCGCTTATCTCTACAGAACCTTCCCCAAGAAGCTCAAATATGGAAGGGAAGCGCTTCTTTTCCATAAGCTCGCTGTATATCTGCTCTATGAGTGCTGAGTGCACCGCTTTATACTTTTCGGGGCTGAGCTGAAGATTGCCTATAACGTAGCGAGCTCCTATAAGGCCAAAGGAAAACATAATATAAGAAGAGTCTCTCACACCCCAGCTGAAGATAATGTCCGAGCTGCCGTAGCAGGCATGGGTCTCGAGTATGCGCTTGTTTTTATATACATCTGTGGAATGAATCATAAAAGAGCTCTCTCCGCCCCAATCGACACCGAAGGCATAGCTTGAAAGCCTAAGCCTAGTGGAGAACGCCATGAACTTAGATTCACCGATATCCATCGAATGAAGGATGGCATGGCTGTCCGTCACGTGCGTTGAGTTAGCCACATCAAAGCTTTTCCCCAGCAAGACGTTTCCTGTATAGACAAAACGCTCTTTGAGGGCTTCAATTATTGAGTCAATGTCTTTTACCTCATCTATGGAAAGCGAGACAAAGTCATGGTAGTGTTTACTGAGCTCCTCCAGAGACTGAAAGCGGCCTTTGGCAGGGTATTTATCATGGACGAGGTAAACGTCCTCACCACTCCACATAGACTTACGCACGGTATAAGGA
>JALWQW010000028.1:0-12121 GCA_026982895.1 Microcaldota archaeon
GCTATAATATACATGGATGACAGATTCACATGGAGCAATTATTTTAAGCTGCTGCCGACGGAGAGATACATTTCAACATACGACCCTGAAAAGCATGTTAAGGAGTTTTTTAGAAAATAAAGAGTTTAAGCTTTGCACACTTAATAGAGAAACTAAGTTATATTAAGCGTATATTTAAGCAAAGCTTTTTATAAACATCTAAGGATATAATATATTGTGAGTGGTAAATTTAACATGTTGGTGGCTATGTTTATTTTATTCGCCCTCGTCATCCCGAGCACTTATGCTCTAACAAAGGAAGATATATTAGGCTCATCGACATGGGTGAGCATTAAAAATATCTCCCAAAATGAGATAGAAATAAAATTTGCCCCCTACCTTTTGGTTAAAGACCCCTCTCGCGATTATGCTGTAGACGCTCCATCGTCGATAGATGCTGTCGATGTTAGATGGAAAACAAAGGATTATGAGGACAAAGGTATTGCCTGTAAGCAAGTTGTGAGGAGAAGAGAAGACTTAACGATACACGGGCAAAAGGTTAATCTACCAGTATATACTTGTAAAGCGACTTTGCCTTCAGATTTAAAGCCTGAGGATGCCGCTGTATATATACACTATGACCCATACATTGGAGACAAAAGGCTTGATGAGGTTATATCATTCGAGCAGGTGCATCCAAAAGCGTTTTACACCCCAGACCTCTTCACACAAATTCGCGTTCAGGTAAATAATTCCACTTCAAACCCCATGTGCTTCATAAGCCTTTTATTGCTCGGCTTGTTGATGGCAGCATTCTCGGCAAGGGGTTTAGGCACTGTAACAAACCTCTATGACCTCCTCTATCCGAGACTTATGAAACCTCCAGAACCAAATTATAGTGGTCTTGTGGGGCCAATAGCAGCTAAAGAAGTGGAAGGCAAATTGTTACACAAGATAAAAATGGGTATGAATACACGCATGCTTAAACTAGCTAAAAAATTGGGCATATACAGCACAGATGTTGAGGCTATTAAACGAAGATTAAGTCTTATAGATAGAAAATCCCTTTTAGGTAAGCCAGATGAATTAAAAGCATACGATGAATTACGAGCTTTACTTGATATGCATAAAGTTATGGAAAAGCAAATGCTTGATTCAGGATATCTGATAGGTGGGGCTAAGCCAAAGAGAGGAATACATAAATTACTTGATAAAGGGTATGAAAAGCTTAAGAAAGTAAGGAATGTTAAATTTGTTGGTGGTCTTCTCAATTTAGCAGTCTTACCAGGTATTCTCATATTGGATAGAGCAAATGCAGGAATTTATGGTCTAAAGAAAGGGCTGAAATATGCTGTGGGAGAAACACTTGGTATAAGGGCTGCCGAACAAGCTATAAATAAAAGAAGAGCAAAACAAGCATTGTTAGCAGGTAGACCAGAAGATTATAAGCCAAGGGGCTTCTTCTCAGCGCCAGAAGCAATGGGTGCTAAGGTCTTCAATATACTAAAGGCTATAAAAGACAAAAAAGAAAGCATGAACAAAGCTTTCCGCATGCAGATGTTCATAAATGCGATAGGCGCGGTTTTGGATGAGGAAAGCGCGAACAGACTCTATTCAGCTCTTAATGGATTGGATATAAATGAAATGTCCAAAACAGAGCTTGAAACGCGCATTAAAAACGCTGTTGCTGCATTAGGTGCTGTTAAGGGAAGTGCTATCCTCGATATATACAAGGCTCTTCAGGAAAAAGATATATCAACAGCTTTAATGGAATACAATAAGGTTTTAAGTGGTGTAGGAACAGCAGATGCAGCAAGATTAGCTACTTTGGCACAAGAAGCCGCTAATGAGATAAATCAATACAATCTATCAGAAAGTGTTGGCATGAAATTCTTCATAGATTACGTGGCTGGCGATTTTTCTGCAAGATTAAGAGAAGAAGGATTCCTAGCACTTCCAAGCGAGAACGCGACTGATGAAAGTATAGATCTTGAGAACAGATATCTCTATTGGACTGGAGCTAATTTGTACAATTATTTAGAGGGAATGGAGGAAAGAGGTGCATTAAACGACCTTTATAAGGAACCGGATAGAGTAGGTTATTTAGCACAAACGGCCTTTGAAGAGAGTATTCTTAGGTCCTTCAATGGTTATTATGGTATTAGTTCATCGATATACAAAGAGGAAAAATTTTACTCCGAACTCTACACCAAGGATTTTGGGAAAAGTGTGGGAGAAAAACATGAACTTATGAACAGCATTTTAGGAGAGATGATAAGAGGATTAGGGAATGTAGGATACACAGTATCTGATGATGATTTGTATAGATACTTGGCTGCGGCTGGTGCTAGTGAGACATTAAAAAGTGTGTTGGAAGATTCTGCCCATTACTCAGCTAATCCTAAGCTCAATGAAGTTATAGCCGCGATGCTCACTGAAAACCTTCATGGAACGGGCACATCTGTTTTGACAGAGGAAGAGAGACCTATTGAATACCATAAAAGAGGTGGGTGGTCCTCTATAGATAATGCAATAGAATTACTCGAAAAATTCGGTGGAAATAAAGGAAAGAAGTTCGCCAATGAAGCAACGAAATTAGATGAGTATAATTTAGTCGCTGCTATCAGCGTTGCTGTAACACGCGGCCGTGGTGTTGAAGAGGTGCCTGAAAAGGTGTTGAACATCACTTCAAGCAAAAAAAATCTAAATTTCTTAGAAAATTACGTTATAAATCCGCTCACAACAGAGATAGAATCATACCTTACAAGTGGTGGAAAAAAGCCACCCTTTAGCAAAGTTGACATAGATGAAAGAGCCTTCACAAGAGCTTTATTAGAGCATTTAGAAAGTGGGATACACTTCAATAAGAAAGGCGAGCTCATAGTCAAAGAGGATGCACTCAAAAATGCCATAATACAAGCTCTTGAACACACAGCAACATTCGACGGAAAAACATTAAATCAACTATCGAAGGGAGAGTACAAAGCGCTTATAAAAGCATTCATAAAGGATAAGACACTCAAAGAATACATATCAAAAGGAGTGCCTTTGGCAAAGGGAAGAATGTCATGGAGCGAGCTGGCAGAGAAGATTATGTTCGAGAAGACAGACTTCGTAGGAGATATAACAGCATTAGGAAGGAATCGCATTCTCGGTGAAGTGGAGATTGCTTCAAGAGACCTCTTTGGAGCCGAAGTCGATAGAGCTATGTTCATAAGTAGCTTATACACGAATGCATATGCCTTCGCAGCTAATATGCTGATGAGAAGAGGTGAGCAACCAACAGTGGATAAGGTTGAAAAGTTTTGGAAGGATTGGGAGCATGCAGATTTCCACACAATGAAGCACCTCATTAGTGAAGAAGGTTATCTCATATTCGAAACAAAAGATGGGAACATCTTGCCTATATACAATGGCAGCCCGAAGCACAAGGCAATGCTTGAGAACATACTCATTAAAGCAGACAAAATGTATGCCCCATCCGGAAAGAAAACAGGGCCATTCAAAAGCGATATAGCACACATTATGGATAGTAGTCCATTAGCACTGCTCTCAAGGATGCCAAACATAGGTAGAGTATACGGTAATCACAAGTATTTTGTTGCGGCAGAATCTAAAAATGGTCTTATATTTGAGGCTAGGGATTACCTGCCAGACCTCACACCACAGAACTTGGAAAATTTCATAAAGGAAAATGCCAGCCAATTGGCAAGTAAGACTTACGACATAAATGGGGAAAAAGTTGATGGCGAAACACTATTACGAGCTATACATTATTCTGCTGAAAGAGGAAGGAGCAACATTGTGTTAAGATCTTCCTCAGGTAAAATAATTGAAGTGCCTATGAGCGACTTAGATAGACGCGCAATGAAGCAAGTAATAAGGGACCTCAGCGCGATGTATAGGAATGGTGCTAAAAGATTGCACCCTGATCTATTATTAGGTTTAGCGAACTTCTATTCTAGCGTTAGTGGAGACAGATCTATTTTATATGACCCAACAGTTACCAACATGCTTGTATTCGGGAATGAAAAGGATGTTATGGGAATCATGCACAACATATTCACAAGGTCAGGCTTCTCAATGAAATCGCTGCAAGCAGGATTAACCGCCGCTCATATGGCTATTGCAAGAACAGTTAAAGGTGCTATTGACGAGGTATTCCTATCAGGAGCTGCATATACACCCCTGGCGGATAAACCCTTATTTGGAAGAGGTAAAGCTGGAAAGGAACACATAGAAGCAATGCCATTTAGAGAAGAAATGCTGAAAGTTTACCTGTTTAAATACGAGGAGATCCTTAACAACGCGATAAAGGAAGTAGGAGCAGAGATTCAGAGTGAAAGAGCAAGATTAAAGAAGGTTAAAGGCAAAGCAAGAAAAGTTATAAAAGACAATATAAAGGCGCTTAAAGATGAGTTCAATGTCTATACTCAAACAAAACATTATGTGCAAATATATCAAGGTCATCTAGACTTCGTTGCTGGAAGAGATGATTACTTTATAACCACATCTCATGGAGGAAAGGAAGCTAGTTTAGCAAAAGGTCATATTCGTGGCTCAATAGGTATGGCTCCTGAACTCATGTATCAAACCACTGGATTCAATAGGAGAAAGATGTACAAAGAGTTTATGCCAATGGGTTCATCCGTTTTTTGGGGCTCATATATTGGTTCAACAATAGCAGAGAAATTTTCAAGATTAGCAGCCATAGGAACTGTAGGGCTTTATAGAGGTTTAGGGCAACCAACAGGTTTTGATTTAATATGGGAAACTGACGACAGATTAAGGCGTTACTTGGAAGAAAAATATGGTGCAAGTGCTATGAGTACAGTAACCTCATCAGCAACACCAAGAGCTAAAGATGTGTTCTCTCATCCAACTAAAACAGAAATATTTGGTAAATATACTTTAGGGCTTAATTCATTATTTAGCAACACATTGGGTTTCGCAACAGGCCCAAGTTTAGCAACAGCACTTTTAGCCGCTGGTAGTTTTATTGGTGGCACTGCTGGACTGGCTGTTCCTGGCCTTGCCATAGGCGGCTATTGGACATATAAATTGTTCAGAGATTTAGCAGGAGGGGGCCCTGGTACACTATTCGCAAGATTGTTTAAAGGTAGAGAGGAACAGGCAGTTGTAGGATTAGATGATTACACATGGAATATGAAAATGGGCCACCCACATTACACTTGGTACAATAAACAAGTTGGTATTATGCAAGGTGGTAGCTTTACAACACCAGGAATGTCATATAGAGATTTGGCTAGAAGACATATTATTGAAAAGAATGTCTTCGCTGCTATGAGAGGAGAAAGAGGGTATCATATTGGTGATGTAACCGTTTCAATGGACTTCATAAAGAAGATGGATGAACTTAGAAAAGAGTGGATGGGTGCTGGTCCAGAATATGATTTTGCCTTCGGCTTGTTATCACCAATGTTTCTAGGCGAGTATATTGGAAAACAAGCTGTCGACTTTTTTGGTCGCGGATATAACTGGTTAGATAACTCGAGGAAAAGGCTTGCTTATGGATGGGCTAGTCCTGAGCCCTTCTATAAAAAAGCTTTTAGCGCAATGGGTGGAATAAGCTCATTTGCAGGAACAGCGGCAACAAATCTAATAGGTCTGCCTTTATTACTCCATTATGGACTGGGGATGGGGGTAATGGGTAGTGCTGGCCTTACCCTTGGATACAAGATAAGCTCATTAGGTTTAGCACCTATACGCGTCAAATGTCCTCGCTGTCATCATTTAAAAGAAAGGGGAAAACGCTGCCCACATTGTGGCTGGAAACCAGCAGATCCACGCTTTTAAGCGGCTGAAATTAGAGCAGCGGGCAGCCCGCCTTGCACAGAGCACCCAAGCGCATTCCCTTAGCGGTGTGCTCGCTCCTGCTACCCTCCAAACAGCCCTGTTACCCTTAGAGCTGCTCCTTTCGGCCTGACTCGGTTCAGGCAACACGACTAATGGAGGACAGGAGGTCAACGCTCCTGTTAAGGGCGCTCTCTCGAATGCCCTGCACTCCACGAGCATGCGGCCCGCTAAAGAGGATCTGCGGCAAAGGGACCCCTAGACCCTGCCTTGCCCGCTGCACTATTATTTAGCATTAAAGGGTTTTTAATCCTTGCCCTCTTCGTAAGCAACATTAGAGTCTTGCCTTTCTCATAGCGCGCCTAATTCTACTCGTCATAGAACGCCATTGCTTTCCTTTCCAATAGATATGCCCACACTTAGGACACACGTAAACCCACTGAAACTCTTCCTTAATAATTGGCTCAATGCCTCTAAGAGTATCGCTTCGCCGCCTTTTCAGAATAACGTTGCAATGGGGACACCGACTCTCCTTATAGTTTGGTCGAATACCTGTTCTCCTAAATATTTTTGCCAACTTCTTTATGAATGAATCCTGCACTTCTATGTAAATGCATTCTTTTTTCTTCCGAGTAGCGCGCTGGCAAAATTCTCTATCAGAAGTTATCAAGATTCTACTGTCTAATTGACGAAGAATAACAGAATCGCGAGTTCCTGGCTTTGGGAATCTTGCGTCATAACCCATTACACGCAGATATTTAGCTACATCGAAGAGCATCTCATCGACAAAAAACCTTATCGGCGATGTCATATGCGCTTATTGAAATGAAACATTAAAAGCTTTTAGCACATACATTTACTATATTTCGGGAAATAGAGAAGAGAGATATAAAAAAGAGAGTAAAAAATTAAGAATTTAAGAGGATAATCTTCACATAAACCTTGTCCGGCACCCTTATGCGAAGGATTTGCCTTAGGGCTTTCTCATCGCCAACAAGGTCTACAAACCAGCGGGAGACGCGCTTCCACCACTTTTCATAGGTGTCGCTGCCATCCCCACACGGCGTCCTCCTCGTTGGTAGGACGAGGTTTTTGCGAGGGAGTCTTATAGGACCTTCCACCTTTATATTTAGAGCCTGACCCATTGACTTCAGTTGGCTAACTATGTACTCGAGATCTTTGCTACTTGCTCCCTCTATACGAACCCTCGCCCTTGCCATATTATCACTCTTTCTTCTTTACATCCAAAACGACACCGGCAGCAACGGTTGAGTTCATGTCACGGATGGCAAACCTACCAAGAGGACCGAACTCCTGGAACTTCTCAACGACTACAGGCTTCAATGGCTGAATCTTTACGATGCCGGCCTCACCAGTCTTCAAGAAGTCCTTGGGGTTGCCCTGTGGGTCTTTTATCTCAACAAACCTGCCTGGGAATGTTGCTGTGTGGATGTGGAACACTGGTGTGTAACCTACGCTAATTGCTGTTGGATGGTTTAAAACGACGATCTGCGCTGTGAATTCTTGAGCTACTGTTGGTGGGTTGTCAGTTGGACCAATGACATTACCTCTCTTAATCTCCTTCTTGTCGACACCCTTTAAGTTGAAGCCGATGTTATCGCCTGGAACTGCTTCAGGCAATTCTTGGTGGTGCATCTCAATCCTCTTAACTTCACCAACAGCACCGCCAGGCATGACTGTAACCTTCTGCCCAACTTTTAATACACCGCTTTCTACCCTACCAACAGGCACGAGACCGTGACCTGTGATTGTCAAAACATCCTGGATTGGGATGCGGAGAGGTTTGTCAACAGGCTTCTGTGGAGCCACTAAAGCATCGAGGGCCTCGAACAATGTTGGGCCATTGTACCAAGGTGTCTTATCACTCTTCTTTACTAAGTTGTCACCAAAATAGGATGAAGCAGGAATAATGGGTATTTTACTTACATCATAGCCAATACCCTTCAAAAGAGCTTCAATTTCACCCTTAACCTTCTTATAAGTATCTTCGCTATAATCAACAGCGTCCATCTTGCTTACAAGGACGATGAGCTGATTGATACCAAGAACTTTGGCTAAGAATGTGTGCTCCTTTGTCTGTGGCTGGACACCATCCTTACCACTGACTACAAGCACAGCAGCATCTGCCTGGCTAGCACCTGTAATCATGTTCTTAACGAAGTCCTTGTGGCCAGGAGCGTCAATAATAGTAAAGTAATACTTTGGCGTTTCGAATTCCTGATGACTGATATCGATGGTAACGCCACGCTCCCTCTCTTCCTTCAAACGGTCCATGACATAAGCAAACTCGAAAGTCTGCTTACCGTGCTTTTCCGCCTCTTCCCTCAAGCGGCGGATGACCTGCTCGTCTATCTTTCCGGATTCATAGAGAATCCTACCTACTGTCGTAGACTTACCGGCATCTACGTGGCCGATAAAGACTATGTTCATATGTTCCTTTTTGGCCATATTTATCCCTCCAAAAATGCTGTTAGTTTAGGCTGAGCAAATATTTTTAAAGGAGTATGGAAGATTGGCACAATAATGAAAGGTGGGAATATAAGGGTAAATAGAGATTATAGTAGAGGTGTAGAGAAGCCAATCAATGCATGATATGAAAGTTTCGCCTTCAGAGCTCGAATACGCATATATATTTGTCATTAATCTACTTATCATCACTTTTATTAAGACCCCCAACTCAACCAATTCAATGGTGGTGGATTTTAAATATTTCCCATCGTTCCTCCACCATGTTAGATATTCATTTCGTAAGAGAACACCCGGACATAGTTAAGAGGAGTGAACAGAGAAGAGGGAAAGACCCAAGCGCCGTAGATGAAGTGCTCAGATATGACAAGCTATGGAAAGAGACGCTTGAAGAAGCTAGCAATTTGAGAGCGGAGATGAACAGAAAAAAGAGAAAAGTCGCTGAGCTGAAGAAAAGTGGGAACAATGATGAGGCGAATGCTCTTATAAAAGAGCTTAAAGGCGTTTCAGATAAGATTGCTGAGCTTGAAAAAAAGGAAAAGGATTACTTGGCAAGACGAAATGCCATATTATACACTATTGGAAATATACTCCACGATAGCGTTCCTGACGGCAAAGATGAAGAAGACAATGCATTTGTGCGCTTTTGGGGAAAAGCAAAGGTTTATGTCGAAGATTTAGATAATTTTTTGAGATTAACAGAGAAAAAAGGCGAATATGTTGAGATAAATTGGAAACCAAAGAGCCACGCAGATATTATAGGGGAGTACAATATAGCAGATACAAAAAAAGCTGGTGAAGTTGCCGGTGCGCGCTTTTATTACTTGAAGAGAGACCTGGTGTTCTTAAATCTCGCCCTCATACACTTTGCTCTAGAGGAATTGTCTGGAAAGGGCTTTGTTCCGATGTGGACACCGTACATGCTAAAAAGGGAAACGATGGCCGCTGCAGCTGAGCTGGCAGATTTCGAAGAAACCCTATACCATATAAAAGATGAAGACATGTTTATGATAGCAACCGCGGAACAGCCCCTAGCAGCATATCATATGAATGAAGTAATAGAAGAGATAAAGTTGCCTCTACGCTATGTAGGGTTCAGCACAAATTTTAGGAGAGAAGCCGGGGCGCATGGAAAAGACACAAAGGGTATATTCCGCGTCCATCAATTCGATAAAATCGAGCAATATGTGTATTCAAAGCCAGAAGAAAGCTGGGATATACATGAGGAAATAACGCACAATACAGAGGGGCTATTTCAAAAATTGGAGTTGCCCTACCGCGTAATAAATATATGTGCCGGCGATATGAATGACACTGCAGCAAAAAAATATGATATTGAAGTATGGATGCCCGCCCAAGGGACTTTTAGAGAGTTGGCCAGCTGTTCAAACACCACCACATATCAATCAAGAAAGATGAATGTTAAAGTTATTAGGCGAAATAGAGAAAGGGAGGTTTTGCACACATTAAACTGCACGGGTTTAGCCACAGAAAGAACAATGGTTGCCATTATAGAAAACTTCCAAGATGAAGATGGAGTAATCCACATACCAAAAGCGCTTCATAAATACCTGCCCTTTAAAGAAATCATGCCTCCATCCGAAGTATAATGTTTGAGAGTGGTCATGAGGTACGCATTTAAAAACATTTTCCCACTTTAATAGGGTATGGCAGTCCAAAATCTAATAAAAGTAGATTTCTCCAAGAAAAGGCGCATAGTAAAATTTGAGAAATTCATCGAAGTAGATTCAACTCTATTAACATTATTAGAAAGAGCTAAACGATTAAGGAGCTTCAACTCGCACAAAAAACTCATTGATGAATTCTTCAAGTACAACGGCCCAACGAGAGAAAACATTGATATGGTTGTCAAGTTTTTGGAAGAACGAGCAGAGAGTGTTAAGAAAGAGAGTGATAGAGCAAGATATTATATTTATATCGCTGACATATTTAAAAGAAATAAAGAATATTGCGAATGTAAAAATGCTGCAAAATACCTTTTTGAGAAAGCAAATAAGTTATTGGAGAAAGGTGAAGGTAAAGGCGCGCTGATGTTATTTGTAGGCGCAGTATATTTCTCAAATGAAGAGGATAAGCCATATTATAAAAAAGTAGCCATTGAGATTCTGAAGATATTGGATAGTTATTTAACAATGGTTGATGCATTCCTTATAGCTGATGGCCTAAAACGAGCAGAAACAGGAGAAGTGCCTTTTGAGTTTTGATGGTTGAAAAGGAGTAGTATGTTCAGTAAAATTAAAGAGAGAGTGGCCCCTAAGCAAGGCCTTAAACAAAAAAAGAGAAGATTGTACAAGATAATAAACCACTATTTAGGAAATGCATATGTGGACGATGAAAAGCATCTTGAAACATCTTTGTTTTTCTCTTCACATCTTCATGAATTGGGATATTTTATAGCCAGTTCGCTTTTTGAGAGTAAAGGGGAGAAACACAAACATTATTTTATTAAAGGGTGGGAAATATATTCTGACTTATCCATAAACGAAGAGCGGAGAACTTTGTTGGTGAAAGGGCTTTCACTGCCTATAAATGTAACAATTAAAAAGAAACAAGGAGAGGGTATTATCTACAAGAGCGGCACATATAAACCTTTGTATAATGGAGGCCCTCTCATAGATATTTGCTATCACTTACACACTATGGATGCTCTCGATAAAGCAATGGAAGATATTCTCAGCGTATTAAGCCATGAAATAGGCCATTACTTTTTAGATATCCACACGCACAGAAGATATTCTCATGCAGACACCGAACTTTTTGCTTCTGCTGTTGGCATAATACTTTTTAATGAGTTCTTTGGCGGAGATATTGATGAGATGTTAGAGGGCATGTTTAAATTGTATGGGAATTCAAAAATAAGCGTATACAGAGATGTAGCCTCCACATTGAAATGGTGGTTAGATAAGGATAATGGAAAGAATGTGAAGGATAAGTTGAAGAATTTTTCAAAATCATTATTAGCATACTATACTGGAGAGGATATATGCCTTATAGATAAGCTTAAAGAGTTGAGCAATTATTTTTCTTGGATACTACTTTATGGGAATTGATTATCACAGCATAATAATGTTAGAGAGCGCTTTTTAGAAACCTTTTTAAATATTGGGAGAGAAACAATATTGGTGAAAATATGGCAATAGGTGGCGCTTCTGGTCCAGAGGTTATGAAGAAAAAGAAAAAAATTGCTGAAATTAGAAGAGAACGCACAAATTCTGAAAAATTGGCTATGAATATTATAAACACGGGATTATTCTTAGACACTTCATCTTCTATATTGGGGTGTAAATTCAAGGATTATGTTGAAAGAAATAGAAAGGGTTTGTGGATTAATTATAAAGCAGAAAAGGATGGTTATTATGCTTATATAAACAACATCATACTCATTGATAAAGATGGGAAGGAGCATGGCCCTGCTACAATAAAAATGAAAGTTGAAGGAGACAAAGAATACAATAAATTTATAATAGCGAATGTTTATACTTTCCCTGAAGACAAATTTATCGATAGGCTGGCGAAAAAATATGCAGGTAAAGAAATAAATATACTCGAAAATGGTAAAGGGCTGTTTGGCGAGGGAAAAGTTACAGAAGAGGAAGCGAAAACGTATATAGAGTATGCTGGTGCGGTAAATACTCTATTAACAAAAGGAGAATTAAAGCTAACGGAAGGTACTTTGAAACTTCCAGAATGGGCGAAATATACGCCAAATATATCTATGGTCGTTGTAAAAACGAATAACGGCTCATTTATTGATTTCCACTTTTCATCAAAAGATGGGAAGAAACATTTCGACTTCAGTGTTTCGTTGCCCTCCCTATAT
>JALWQW010000028.1:12131-34529 GCA_026982895.1 Microcaldota archaeon
CCCTATATTTTTACACTCTAAAGTATGATAAGAATAAAGGGGATTTTGTAGAAGACCAAGGTTATGGATATTTCTTCATGGGTGAGGAAGAGGAAAAGCCAGGAGAAGAAACTGCTCAGCCCCAAACAACAAAGAAGAAACTTGAAGAAAAGAAAACTGAGAAGAAAAAAGTGGCAACGCTTGAAGAGCGCATTAAAAAGGCGAAGGGGTGGGCTAAAGAAAAGGTTGATTGGTTAAGCAGTGAAGATGCGAAGAAGCAAAATGTGTATGTTAATAAAAGTGGTAGAGACATCTTAAAGAGGCTTATAGATAATGGTGGTGAGGCAGACCTCCATTTCATACAAAGCGAGAAAGCAAAGAAAGTTGGTGAGATATTAGAAAAATTAGGATTTAAAGTAAGATATGCTGGAAAAGGTGTCATTTATGTCAGCGCCACACCAAAGAGTATATTAACTGCTTACGAAAAAGCAACAGGCACCGAAGAAAAGAAGGTAGAAACACCAGCAAAAACCGAAGAAAAGAAGTATGGTGAGATAAATGTGGGCTACTTCGCCCTAGATAAAAGAACTGCTGGTGGTGGAAGCGTCGTAAGCCAATTCATGGATTATGTTAATATAATGCAAAAGTATTACAGCTCAGCTAGGACGAGGAAGGCATACTTGAATGCCGCCATAAAATATATCAATGAGCATAAAAAGGAATTCAAAGACGCTGATGCACTTATAAAAATATTAAAGAGTGGCGATAATTTCCTATCATATGGTATTGCTTATGGAGGTTATGCTAAAGGAAGAGCATACATGGCAATAGCTTTGATAAGGAACTATAGAAATTTCGAGAGATATCTGCAAAAGAATTATGGAGGGGATGTTAAGAAGTTTTTCATAGACGCTTATGGAGAAGAGACTTATGAAAAAGCTGTTGAGTATATAAAGGCGGGCTGGAAAAACTGCACTTCTGATGAGTGTGTTAATAAAGTCCTTAAATTAATGGTTGCGCAGACGCTGAGCGAGATGATGACTCTTGGAAGCTCTCCGAAATTAAGCGAGATTGGCATTGAGGAAATAAAATTCTTCGCCAAAGAAGGAGAGTTGGAGGATGGCACATCGATATATTTAGACGCTAGTTATGATACTGTAATTAAAAATAATCCTGCCATTAAAGATGGGATAAAGGATAAAGTTTATGCCAAAACAAGCATTGTTGGCAGATATTATAATGAAGATGGTTCATACCAGCCAGCGAATTTAATAATTATCTCGGAAAAAGGCGGCTACAAATACCAGCTCATAAAGTTTAATAGAGACGGAAGTAAAAATATAGAAGAGGGCAAATTAGATGAAAATACCATCAGGGCTCTAAACGCAAGGTTCAAGACAGAAAGAGGTAATAGCGCATTAGCATGGGAAGATGGTAAATTGATGTATAGACCGGGATTCCATGTATATACTACACTCTGGACAAAAATCAAAGGCAAAGAAGTGCGCATTGGTGCATTCAGGTCTCCCTTCAATGGTGATAATGAAGCTGTTAGAGCATTCAGAAAAGCTATGGGATTGGAATATGAGTTACCAAAAACACAAGCTGAAGTCAGGGCAATGGTAAAGGTTCCTATGATGTATGGAATGGCAATAACAAAGAGAGTGAATGGTAAAGAAATAACATATTATCCATTAGGACCTTATGCCTTTGAAGGAGCTCGCGAGGAAGGAGATTATGTCAAATACATAAAAGAAGGGGGCTTTGACGAAAAAGGGAAATATGGAACATTCAAGTATCTTTATACTTTAGTATATAGAGCCACTTCTGTAGGCATGTTCCAATATAGCCGTTGGCTAACGGAGCCAAAGATTCCAGGAGAGTTTTACATTCCTGAACCAGAAGAAGAAAAGGTGGAGGAAGAACCTGAAAAAAAGAAGATTAAAAAGCATCATCCTGTACCGCCAGAGCTCAAAACACCCACCAAGAAGCGCAAAGAAACACCAAAGCCTAAACCAGCTCCGCCAAAATACAAAGAAGTTAGAGCCGCCAGAGATATTGGAGTTGGAATCCTTCCTTCGGAAGAGCAGGATTTACAAAACGGCGAGCCTGTTGCTCAAGTCGCGGCCATAACTAAGATGAAAGATACAGATGGCAAGGTGTTAGATGTTAATAAAAATCCAATACTAAATTTAGACCGCTATGTAGAAACATTGAATAATGATTCTGGTTACCTACTTTCAACGAGTAATTATATTGCTATAAGAGATGCACAAGGGAACGCTTATGCATATTTACCCATGACTATCCCTGGAGATAAGATTAAGATAGGCGACACTATATACACAGTCGATAAGAATACAAATATACCTTACATGATAATTAAAGATGGAAAGGGTAAATGGCATCTCCTATATGCCAGCAACAAGAAGGGCGAATTGGTTGATTTAAGTAGATACTTCAACTGGAAGGTCTTTAAGGAAGACAATTATATAATCGCTCCTGCATCCACATTCGAAGCAGGAAAGTCCCTCTTAGGCGTGTATACAACAGAAGATGGAGAGAGTTATACAATAAAAGGCGGCAATATTGATAAATTAATGTCAAGGCCTGCAAGCGATGATGAAAATAGCGTAATCGATTGGGGAACTGCTGATGATGAAGGAATAGAAATACACAACGACAAGCTTAAAGACAATAAAGAAGTGAAACGCTACTTATTGCTCGCTGCTAGACCTGTTGGTTACTCTGTAGAGAATGAAGAGGGAGAAGTCGCCCATAGAAGTTATTTGGTTGGTATTTCAGGCGATGATGTAAAAGTTTATGTGATGGACCCAATAACTAGGAGATATGTAGAAGCAACGGACGTTGATGCTGATAAATTGAAAGGTGTTATAGAAGACAGAATTAAATTGTTGCCAGCCAAGGAAAGAGCAAAATATTATAGAATTAAGAATGGTGAAAAAGTTTTATCAGGCATATTCGCCGTTGATATGGGTGTTGATGAAGGTTTGGCGCCCGGCGTAGATGTGCCAGGACCTTTGACACCTGATACAGGGAGTGTAAGCAGAGGAGTAACGAGAGGGGGATACAGCGGCGATATTTTAAGAAGCATGATAGTGGTTGAAGAGAGTCTGTATAAGAAGGATTTGGGCGGAAATGTTAAAACAGTTAAAGTACCTATAGAAGAGGCTGCGAGATTAGGCTTAAAGTCTCCTAATTTAGAAATCATGGGTGAGGAGTATGAGACTACATTAGCGGATGGGCGCAAATTGACAATACCAGAAAAAACGCAAGCAGCAGCACATCCATTGAAGATTATAGCACCAGCCCTCTTCTTGAAAGATGGACTAAACACCAACATAGCATATACAGAGGAATTCCCGCCTGAGAGTGATGTAACCTCACCAGAAGGAATGGCGCAGGCTTTAAAGAAGCCAAAGAAGGTTAGAGGGGTAATATCAAATCTAAAGGCTACATCAAAGACTACTGTGAGGTACAATGGAAGAGGGTTGAATGTATCATCAATGAAGATATCCAATTTAGAGGCAACTGATGTAAAAGGGAGGAAACACATTGTTAATGTTCTCGTGAGGTTTAAGGGAGGCTTGCCTTCCAGCGTTGAAGTGCAATCAGCAGATGGCACAGCAATTGCAAAGATGAGTTATGAAGAATTTGTAGGAAGCGTTCAAGCATCACCTCTGCAAAAAAGCATGTCAAAGCCATTGGACCTCTTAGTGAGAGAGGCAATATACTACAACATGGGCCTAGCCTATACTGCCATAGGAACGACATTCAAGCTTAAAGCAGATAAAAAATCGAAGACGCTCTCAATAGGCAACAAGGCATACAAGGTCAATATAGACGCTGCGAACAACTTGATTGTTTACACCAAAAACGGAAATGGAGGAGCTATTTGGGATTTAAGAGATGGAAAGAGGGTTGATGAAGAAGGTGGTCAAGGAGGTTTTGCTCCCTCTGCATCAGAAGAAACAGAAGAGCCAAGTGAGGAAAATGTTGAGGAAGAGGTGAGTCATGAAGAGGAACAGCCAGGGGAAGAAGTAGATATGAAGAAGATTCATGAATTTGTAGATTTAATAAAGGAAGGTGACTTAGAAGCTGTCAAAGGATTTATTTTAGCAAACGGTAAACAGTATATTGATGCCAAAGATGAAAGAAATGAGACGCCGCTCATGTATGCTAGTGAAAATGGCAACATTGATATTGTGAAATACCTCATAGATAACGGAGCTGATGTGAACGCTATTGACACATCTAAGAAAACACCACTTATACATGCAACATATCTTGGAAGATTAGATGTAATCTCATATTTAGTGGAGCATGGAGCAAATGTGAATGCAAAAGACAATACTGGTTGGACGCCGATTATGTATGCGGCCACCACAGGAATCATGCCAACAATAAAATATCTAGTGGAGCATGGAGCTGATATAAGCGCCAAAAATAATGATGGCAAGACTGCCTTAGATTTAACCGATGATAATGAAATCAAGAAATATTTGAAGGCGGAAATGAAAAAACTGAAGAAGTAAGCATCTACCAAACCCCTTTAAATTTTTATCCTCCTATAAGGACTCATGAAAGTTCACAATATAATAGCAGGCTCCAGGCGGTCTGCCGCATCATATTATGAAGTAAAAAGTCCCTATGACAGGCAAGTAATAGGCGACGCTCCGAAAACAAGTGCCTCTGAAATAAACGAAGCTATCAACACAACATCTTTATCGCAATTTCCCTTGTGGAAAAGAGCGGAGCTCTTGGAAAAATTAGCCGACGAGATACTTGAGAATAAAGAAGCTTTAGCTTCTATCCTTACAGCCGAGATTGGAAAGCCCGTTAAAGCTGCTATCCATGAAGTAGAAGCAACAGCCCTTCGTTTTAGGTATGCTGCCAGTGAAGCGCGGCTTCTTCTCCACGGCGAGTTTTTAGAAGGAGACGGAAGCCCAGACAAAGCAGGAAAGCACGGTATTATAGAGCGCGTTCCTTATGGAAAAGTTGTTGCCATTATACCATTTAATTATCCAATGGCGACAACCGCAGCCAAAATAGGGCCTGCATTAGCCGCTGGAAATGCCGTAATCGTTAAAGCAAGTTCGTCTGCTGCTTTATCCACTTTAAAATTAATGGAGTTTGTGGCAAAACATTTTGATGGTTCAGTCTCTGCTGTTAATGCTCATGGAGATGGTGCTAAAGCCCTTTTAATAAGTCACAACGATGTTGATTTGATTACATTTACAGGTTCTACAAAAGCAGGCATAGACATAGCTCAAAAGGCGGCTGGCAAAAAACTCATACTCGAAATGGGTGGGAAAGGTTTAGCTATTGTTCTTGAAGACGCTGATTTAGAATTAGCAGCTAAAGAGATTGTTAAAGGAGCTATAGGCTTTTCAGGGCAAAGGTGTGATGCCATACAAAAGGTAGTTGCCCACCCGAAAATATATGAAGAGCTTGTAGCATATATACGCATAGAAATGGGAAAATACAAAGCAGGAGACCCTGCCGACCCGTTAACGAGCGTCGGCCCGTTGATATCAAATAAAGCCGTCGAACATGTAGATCGTCTGGTTAAGCAGGCTTTGGGCAAAGGAGCTAAACTCCTCATGGGGGGCGAGCATGAAGGAAATATTTATTACCCAACGCTATTGAAGGATATAACCGAAGAAATGGAAATAGCGCATGAGGAGGTCTTTGGTCCAGTAATAACAACCCAAACATTTACATCAGAAGAGAATTTGTTGGACATAGCGAAGGCGTCCAACTATGGCTTAGATTCCGCCGTATTTACAAAGGATTTGAGAAGAGGTCTTTCATTGGCTAAAAAGCTGCCGGATGGCTCTGTGACTATTAATTATGCACCATCCCATGGCATAGGTTATTTCCCCTTTGGAGGACATGAAAAAAGCGGGCTAGGAGTAGAAGGAATAAGACGAAGCATACTGGAGATGACAAAAGAAAAGCTCATCGTCTTTTAATCTTTTTAAACTTTGCCTTCAAAACACCCCATGCCAAATAATAGGGGGGAATTCACTGCTCAGGTATTGAAGGCGGCTGGCCATGTACTAATGGCAAACAACTACGAAGCTGATGCTATAAGTTATTATGAAGAAAGCTTATCGTGGAAGGAAGACACAAGCGTTGAATTATACATTGGCATAGCGTATTACAAAACAGGGTATGAGAAAAACGATAAAGATTATTATCAAAAAGCCCTCCCTCACCTTCAAAAAGCAGAGAAAGATAAAGCCCTATCTGCGAGGGCAAATTATTATTTAGCATTGATATATGCTCAATTAGGCGATAAAGAAGATGCCACAAAGGCATTCACAATCTTTTCCAAATCAGAATTAGCGGATACGGATGCAGTCATTCTCGACTTGGACTCTTTTATAGCTATGAAAGCACGAGAAGCTGAAGAGATGCAAACAATCTACCAATACTTTGATGACCCTGTATTAGTAGATGTATTCAACTTAGTGTATAAATATGTGGAAGGGACTGATATCGAAGAGAAGCTTACAAAAAAGTATGAATGCAGCGGCAAAGAGGCTGTTGCTAGGGAAATAGCAAAGCTACACGACGACTTAGCTGGAAAAGAGGCAAAATCACCATTGGAAAGATATGTTATGCTCCTATTGATACTTGTGAGAGGAAAAATAAAAGCAAAACCACTTATAGATTTATTGAAGAAGAAAGGCTTGAAAAAAGACTTCTTAAACAGACTACCAGTATTCACAAAAGCAGTAATTGAAGCATTTATAGACCGTTTTGGAGGTTATTCGGAAGAAGCTGTTGATATTCCATACCTTCTCTTAAGAATTTACAGACCCATTCAAGAGCTCGTCGATATGTATGCAAAGCTCAAAAAGAGCAAGTTGGATAAAAAAAGACTCATAACAATATTAAAATCGCTCCAAAGACGAACATATGACGAGGAGATTGCAAAGGCAATAAAGGATTTGAAAGAGAAGCGTTTCTACCGTCTAGACTTTAACAGGCTGCTCATAAAAGCCATAAAAAGAGGTGTGAAGATTCTCTACGAGCGGTCGATTTTATTTTATGGAAAGGAAAAGGCTCATAATGTCATAAAGCTCCTCATTTCAGATCTAACCTTATCTGAGAAAGACAAGGTTGAGCTTTATCTCCTTTTAGATTGATTTTTTAATCTTTCCGATGAAAGGTATTTATGGCGAGGAGCAATAAAAAATATGTCGCTTATATGGGCTTGGCCAGCTTCTTCAACGATGCTGGAACAGAATTACTAACACCTCTACTTCCTGCTTTTGTGTTTGCATTAGGCGGCACGGAATTCTTGGTGGGGGTTATAAGCGCTATAAAGGAGGCTTTGCCACCCCTCGTTAATTTTGTTGGTGGGTATATTGGCGAAAGGTTTGGGGCGAAGAGAACAACACTTCTCAGCTATATTCTCTCTGGATTAGGCAAATTAGGTGTTGCTCTATCAACATCATTAGCATGGCTCTTCTCAGCAATTAGTTTAGATAGGATTGGAAAGGGTATAAGGGGTCCTGCTCGCGATTCATGGATTTCAGCTCTTATGCCTAGAAAGAGAGGAGAGGGCTTTGCTATCAGACAATTTCTGGATTCAGCAGGGGCTTTGTTGGGCTCTTTGTTGGCTGCTTATCTCATATCAATAGCTGTGCCGATAAAAAATATAGCCATTCTCGCAGGACTCTTCGGTTTAGCCGGCGCAATCCCCATTTATTTTGTTCCAGCGATGGAGAAGAAGCTGCTGAAAGCAGAAATCTCTGTTTCTCTATCGTACGCTGCTTTTGTATTTCTAATGTACTTCACAGCTTTCGGCGTCGTCATAGCTATTTCATTGGCTGAAAATGTCTTCGAAGGTGCTACGCTCTTTATCCTCTACAATATTGTCTATGTCTTATCCGTTTATCCAGCAGGATTATTGGCAGATAAATGGGGGAAAGAGAAAATATTATCGTTGGCTCTTATCTTTTTCGTGATTGCTTCACTTCTATTCATGAACAGCCTCCTCATATACGCCTTTGCCGTCTTCGCTCTGGGATACGCATCTTTTAAATCAAATCTCAAAGCCATAGTAGGTGATTGGATAGGCACATCTGCAAAAGGCTTTGGTTTTCTAGAAGGAGCTATGGGCTTAGGAGCTTTGACTGGAAATATTGTATTGGGCTGGGCCATTCAGCAATACGGTGGGAATGCTTTTTACATTCCAATCGCTTCAGCTATATTGTCCTTTGCTCTTCTAATAATGCTCAGCCGGAAGAAGGTTAAAAAAATTAGCATTTAGAATAGCGAAACCCGCCTCTTCCCAACATAGAGGTTTCTTTCGAAGCGCAGGCCAAAGGTTCTGCCATAATAAGCAGGTTCAATAGCTATCGTTGCACCTTCTATTTTATCCTTGCTCTTCGGAGCTAGTCTCGGCAACTCATGAACATCTATGCCAATGCCATGTCCTATTAGATGGGGCATCGGTTTTAACTCCAGCCTCTTGAATACGCGCAGATAATGATTATGCACATCTTCTCCTGTTTCCAGATTAGGAAGCTCATCTACAATTAAATAAAAGGCTTCTTGGAGCCTCTCATATAGTTCCTCTGTTCTCTTATCCCTTTTCAGAAATAAAACATCCGTCATGTCGGCGCAATAATTCATGTATTTAGCTCCTCTATCCACCAATAAGAGGTCTTTAACTTTTACCTTTGTGGGGAAGCTATGCGGAAATTTGCTATGCTCTTTTGTAGCGACGATTGACGGAAAGGCTTCAACAGCCCTATTTCTTGCGAAGCCCTCTATTAAAGAAAAGCGAAATTCTTCTTCGCTCTCTCCATAAGCATCTATGAGCGATTCTTCTGTGATTTTCGCAGCCTTTTTTATGATGGCGAGCTCTTTTGCAGATTTTCTTCTTCGCCTCTCGGCATACTTTTGGCTTATATCTTTTATGCTTTTAGCATGTTTCTTCAAAAGCTCTACGGCTTTTAACGAGGCATGGCTTTCATCTAAACCTATTCTCTCATTTTTTACGAGTTTCTCCAATCCCTTTAATGTTAATCTCTCAGCCTTAAAGCCCCGTTTTTGTAGAAAACCCTTTGTCAAATCATCGGCGAGGAAATAGAGACCTCTCCCATTTTTTACTAGGACAACCCCTTCCGATGAAACGCCTGTTAGCCAAACGACATTAGGATTAACAGCCCTCGTTTGAAAGAATACTTCAATCATATGGAGGAATGAGGGGAAACTTATAAAGGGCTTTTGGCAAGTAAAACAAAGTCGGAAATCAAGCAAACAATATCTTAACTTTTTTAAATCCTTCTTAACCTATACAAAGCGTCGCCTCGGTAGCTCAGTAGGTAGAGCGTTCGCTTGGTAAGCGAAAGGTCGAGGGTTCAAATCCCTCCCGAGGCTTTGAAGGTTTTGTTGCTTAATCTAAAAAACTGCTTCTAACAATTATTCATCATATATCCTGATGGGATATTTATAATGTAAGGATTGAATATAAATCACAGATACTTGCTCAGCTTTTCGATTATATTCTTCTGCCATCGTTTATAGGTAATATAATCCAAACCAAGATATTCCCAATCCTTAAATGCTTTTAGGATGAGAAGAAGTTCCTTAGTGTAATTAACATTTCCCAATGAGAGAAATTTCTTGAAGTTCATATCAACTTTATAGAGTAAGCCTACAATATCAATAGCATCTTTTCCCCCTTTAACACTTCCTTTTCTATCTTGGAATGCATGTAGCTTTAAGAAAAGTAATACCTCAGGTTGCACCACTTTTATACCTTCTATAATAACAGGATTCATCTTTAATATTTCCTCAATCTTTAAACCTATATCTGAAAAGAAGGGTGTGTAAATATCAATATCAAAGTTATCCTCACGAATCTCATACTTTCTAAGTCGCTCATTTTTAATAAGAGTATATTTCTCCCTAATTGTATAAAGCGTAGGCAAGTCTACAATAATATCAATATCCTTGCTTTTATGGAGGTGAGTGTATAAATAAATAGCCCACCCCCCAATTAAGATAAAATCAAATTCATTTTTTAGAAGGATTAAGCGTTCCCAGCTCTTTTTTGTGATTGATTCTGGCCAATATTCTTTCATAAAAATCGCCTCCTAAAATCTTTTATGAATTCTTTAGAATACCAATCCCTCAAACCCCAAAGATCAACAAATATGAGGGATAATGGTGCAACACCTTCACTACTAAGCTCTTCTATGATTGGTAAAGAATGAAGGACGAATAGGTTTTTGGGACCTTTCTTCTCTGAAAAGCGTTTTCTAATTTCTTTTTCCCCTCCATATACATAGACTGCACTATAATCAGCAGGTACATCGCCAACTTTAAACTTATAACCAGAATATGCTGTGAATATACTATTACCAGGCATTGTACTTTCGATGGTTTCAATAGATTCAGCTACAAATGTTGAATATACAATCTCCTTATTTATTCGCCGTATCGTAGCCCAATAAACAAGAATCTTTTCTAGATCAAACACCTGAAAGTCTCGGTTATTTACAGTTATGGCACCCATCTCTCTCAATGGTTGTAAAGCATTGTGAATAACACTAATACTCATATCTAATTTTTGAGCCAAACCCTTCTGAGTAAATGTATAAATATGATCTTCCATGAACTTAGTCGTTATATAAAGGTAGAGTTCTTCTTTTCTCATCATGTTTCTATTTTATTAGCAGAACATTTTTAAATGTTTCTAAAAATATAGAAATGCTAATTTAACAAAACACCCTTTAAATAGATATTTGAATACATTTACCTAATGAGTTAAGTCCTCTCTAATATTTATCAACCTCTTCGAGAATCTTCTCCATGAAAGGATTTCCCTCTTTTTTATATTTATACAGCCCCTTTAATTCATCCTGCTTGCACTTGGGAATGAGTGACAAAACCTTCTTCAAAGCCATTTCTTTAACATGAGCATCCCATACATCATCTAGGATAAACTCCTCTATTATGGAGGAGATATCTTTCTCCTTGTAATACTCACCCACCACTTTCTCAGCATAGATATTTTTGTATTTTTCATGGGCTTCCACGACATCTTTCATAAACTCCTTGGATGCCAAAAAGTCTTTTAGTTCTTCAAACTCAGAAGGTAGATACCGTGACTCTTTAATCAACTTTATTGCAGCTTCCTTTGAAGCTTCTCTGGTTTGAATTAGAAACTTTTCATCGACGGCTATATCCAAAAGCGTATCCATAATACCATCTTCATAGAGTATGGACATATACTTCTTCATGAGAGGGAAGTATTTTGTTAAGACATCGAACCTCTTTGAATTCTCCTCTAACCATAGAAGATCATCCATGCCAAAATATGGATTCGCTTTTTGCCGCTTCAAGTATTCAATAAGGCAGATTTTCTTCAAGCCCTCTTCATATTCGCTAGATTCTATGCACTCTTTCAGAGTATTTTCGCTCAAATCCTTGACCACCTTCTTCAAAGAGAATTCTCTGATGCCATAAGGAAACGATAAACGTCTCCAAATATCCGCGATAGCTGTTAGAGAGTGCCCTTTGATTACAGCTCTTAAAATCTTTTCAATTTCTTTTTCAGTGAACAAATTCAGCTTGTAGGCCTTTTCTATTTCATTTACGTCGCCTCTATACACTAATGACTCAGCTAAATCTTCATGACGCTCCCTAAGAGCCTTCAACAGTTGCTCCTTGGTCTGAGGAGTAAGTTTGTCCCCATCCAAAAAATTCAGAAGATAGGCAATTTGTTTGGTTTTAATGAGCTGCTCAATGATGATGGGGAGTTTTTCATTCAACTCAGGACATTCCTTTAAGAGCCACAAGACGGCGAAGGCATTATTTTTAACCATCTCGTATTTTTCCGAGCAATCCATAACCTGTTATCTCTGCAATAGTTTAAAAACTTGGCTGAAAACAGGTCTTCAAGTTTTTTTATTTCCGACGTAGAGCATCTTTACCATGTCCCTGTATTTACCATAGTGTTTCACGTATTTCGGCAAGCGGCACCACTCAACGAAGCCCAGGCTCTCATAGAGGTGTTTAGCGACGTCGTTGCCGTCAATGTATTCAATCCACATGTTCTTCGCCTTCATGCACCTCTTAGCTACTTCAATGCCTTTCTTCAAAAGCTTCTTGCCCATGCCTCGCCCTCTATAGTCGCGATGAATGGCTAAGCCAAACGTAATGTTGTGTTGTTCAGCCAGCATAGAAGAAGCGCGTCTAACTTCGCATGTGCCGACGATGCGACGCTTTTGTTCGTCAACGGCTATAATCATAATTGTTTTTCCCTCTCTTAATTCATTCACCTTTTTCTCAAGCCATTTAATTTGATCTTCGACGGTTTGTAGAGTTTGTAATACGAAAAAAACTTTCTCTTTCAGAAAGCTATTTATCCAATCTGCCCACTCCTTAGGCGAGAACCTGCCTATTACATCGCCTGTTGTATCGATATAAAACTTCACAGCCATGAACGGGTGAGAAAGGTAATAATTAAAAATTAGCACATTCCAAGTGGAACTTCAATAAAAATAAAAAGGGGTTAAGCCTTTTTCTTAGAAGTTTTTGCTTCTTTTGACAGGTCATTTGCCTTAACACCAAAGGCTTTCAGTATTTCCAAAGGCACTGTAAATATGTACTTTGTACTTTGATCAGAGCTTATATCAGAGAGTGTTTGTAATGTTCTTAAATGTAAACCACCTTCACTAGAAGCTAAAAGCTCAGCAGCCTTAGCCAAGTTCTTAGCAGCAACGACTTCGCCCTCACTTTTAATAATAGCACCCCTCTTTTCTCTTTCAGCTTCTGCTTGTCTTGCCATAGCTCTCTTCATATTAGCTGGTAATTCGATATCTTGAACCTTTATTGAAGCTATATCGACACCCCACGCCTCTGTTTCCGCATCAACCATTTCTTTTATTTGTTTAGCTATACCTTCTCTATCTGTAAGTACATTATCCAATTCACGCTCACCTATAATATCTCTTAAAGCTGTCTGACCATATTGAGCAACAGCATATATATAATCGCGGATTTTTAGCACAGCCTTTTCAGGATCGTCTACGCGCATATAAACCACTGCGTTAACATTAACAGGCACGTTATCCTTTGTCATAACTTCTTGCTTCGGTATATCAACAGTCGTTATACGCGTATCAACAATCCTCAGTGATTGAAACACAGGAATAATGATGTGCCATCCTGGCCCCAGAACACGAGAGAAGCGACCCATTGTAAAGAGCACACCCCTCTCATACTCCATAATTTGTTTTAGAGAAGCAAAAGCTGCTACAAATAATATAGCCCCCAATGGCCCAAGACATGCAGATAGTATATCAAACATATTTTCACCATAAAGAATTTGATGGCTAATCTTAAAAATGTTATTGCGAGTTGTGACAGCCATCCATTAATCATGATTAATGTTGGAAAAATGTCAAAAAATTGAAATGAAAGTGTTATAAAGCGTGGTTAAGTTAAGATATTGTGGTAAATATGTTAGAAAAAATAAAACCTGCTCAAAAAGAGGAGATCCTTTACTATTCATTCGCAATACACCTGTTAGAGGAGAGGCATAAAGAGAATAAGAATATGCTAAAAATAGAAAGGAGAATAAAAGACTTAGAAAAGCTCATACCTGCACGAGAGAAAGCTGAGGTGGAGGGATATGTTAATATCTTAGCCGACAACTATGGACGCTTCGGACTTCCTCAAATAGAGCGATTGAAGCTTAAAGAAAAAGCATATCGAGTCATCCTCTATGGAATAGAAGAAGAAATACTTGAAAAAGAAAACTTTTTGATAGAGGATTTTAAGAAAGAGGCAATTGAGAATTATATAGAAATCTACGGCGTACCAAGCGGGCAGTTCAGAAACTATTTCAAGGAAGCTTTACAAGCCATTAGAGAAACAAATGTTTATAAGAATATAAACAATTTGCAAGAGAAGGTGGTGTTCGTAGTGGATATGTTGGACATATTACTAACAAACATGATAAAGTACAATGAGAGAGGTATAGGCGTGCCTCCTAAAAAAGTCTTAGAGGCTTTCAAAAAGTGCAGTGGAATTGGCGAGAATAAAAACGCTGCTAACCTCGAAGCAAAGCTAAAACTCCTGTTGGAGATGGGGTTCTTAAATTAGTTCAATAATGAAGTGCTGACGAGGTGATATCACTCCGAATGGGCAAGATCTAAAAGGCTTTGAATATAGGATATGCCTAAAAGAGCGTTACTATTGAAGATATATGTTTTCATATGAGATTTTCTTTTAGTAATATGTTTATGAATGTAATCCTGAAAGTGTTTGCTATCCCAGCTCATGATACCATTCGCGGGATCGAAGTAAATTATTTTGTCATTGTACTTATACGCAACGGCTGTATGTCCTGAAGGATGTTCTGAATCAGTAGTAATGAATAGAAGAGGATATGTCTCGATGCCAAGACTTTTAGCCAGCCATATGAAAGCAGCTGAAAAATCGTTGCAATCGCCGAAAAGCAAATTATAATTTCGTTTTGCGTCAACTAACTTTTTGAGATGCAACTTTATGTTTCTCATAATCTTCTTTGTTACCAATATATGAACATGAGGATCACTGAACATATCACTTGAATTTGCTTTAGGTTGTCGTGAATCCTCCAATTTATTTTTCTTATAGAGATCCTTGAAAAAAGCATATTCAGTGCTTTTTTTCCTCAATTTCCCCAGATTTATAAACTGAAGATTGCCATTGTATAATGGAAGAATGTATTTGTAAATGCGCTCCATCCAACCTCTAGCTAAACTTTCACCTTTTACTTGGCGAGCTGCAATGAGTTCTTTTTTTAGCTTAAGTAAAGCCTTGTTCAAAGCATTAAGCCTATACCATATGTTGTGTTCGCTATATGGATTGAAGAGATCTCTATCTTTGTATGCTGTGAATGAATACACCATCAAATAATCAACAATGTATCTCTCAGCTTTTTTTATGTCATAGTCGAATAATTCAAAACTATCATACAATATTATATGTTTTGTGAAGTCAGGTAATGTAGAGAATAAATCATAAATCTTACGCGTGTCGAACAAAACCATCTTAGAATTTCTAAGCTCATCCCTGTATGTTGTTATGAGAAAATAAGAACCAATTAAGCGCAAATTGTTTGGTGTGTCTAAAGCATATTTATCACCAGACATATGGAGTAGGTTGAGTGGATCCACATCAGCAATGGTTGCTAATAATATTCTTTTGTTTAGACCAGTCGAGCCCACATACTCATTTGGTTTCGTCGTCTCCAAGAGATTTTGCCACACGAGTTTATCCTTCAATTTACTGAATGCTTGGAAGGTGGCGAAATCCTTTTTCATTTTAATGAGATCATATAAATGAATTATTATAGTCCCTTTAATTTCATTCTGCTTCTTATTACCTAATTGCCCCTCAGTTACCTTATGTTTATCAACTAAAGGCATCTGCTTTTGGAAATGAGCACATGATGCAGGACCTAAAGCTAAAGTGGTGAGCAGTGCTGCCTTTGTAATAATGCCTTTAACCTTAGATGCCATAGATGATTTATGTGGGAAAAAGTTTATAAAAGAGTGTTTGTAGGATTGAATGAAAAATAAAAAATTTCCTAATGCTTCTCTACTCTCCTAAGGAACTCTTCCGAGGGATCATAATCCTCCTTCCTAATTTCCATCTGCGCGAGAAGAATTTTAAAAGCTAATGTTGGCTCTTTTAAAACCAAGTCCTTACCAAAGCTTCGTCCAGCCTCTGTGTTAAAGAGATATCCTATGGTGGCTACAAGGTGGCGTCTATACTGGGAGGACAGCATCCCTTTTAATAGCTCACTCCCACCTTCTTTTGACAAAAACCGCAATAACCTTATCTTCCCATCCGGATCATTTATAGCGTGAGCTAATAAGAGTCTGGCGTAGTCTGAAGCAAGTATTCTCCATTTTACCTCATCAGGTAGCTTCATAAAATCCTTCAAACCTTCATTAGAGCCTTTCGAGAGATACTCTTCCAATCCTTTTAGATACCCCTTTTCATCCTTACTGAGCATCGGCCTATCTACTTGAAGCTTAAATATTTCATAATCATATCTCTGTTCTTCAGTAGGAACTTTTTGTGTTATCACTTTTATAAGGTCTATCAACCTAAAGGGCTTTCTAAGGAGAAGATTTTTAGCTAATTTATACCCACCAGGTGTATTATAAGCCAATCCTACAGCAAGCCTAGCAGGTAAGCTGTTGGCATAAACCGTCGAAAACGCAAGAAACATATTCTTATCTTCCAACAGCCTGGAGATATTATCCCAAAAAGCATCAATTTTCTCATCGATTAGTTTACCCTGCTTGATATCTTCCGTGATCTTTGCAACGGCATAGGCAAATTCCATTTTTGTGAACAACTTTACAGCACCACTTATGCCCGAGCTAGAGATCTCTTTATACCCCTCCTTCTCCAATAAGAGAGATATAAGTTTATTTGCTTCTTTGAGATTTACCTTCACTGTATAATCAGGATTAAATTTCTTTTCTTCTTTACTAACATTCAATTCCTGAGAATCGCCTCTTGGTGACATATCATCCCTCCTGCTAAAATAGTTGTAGGAAATATTATTAAAGGGAGATGTATCCTTAAGAGTATCTCGAGGTATTTCTGAGTTATACTCCCTCTCAACCAAGACATAATCAAGAGATTTTCCAATCAAAGGTCTCGAAGATATTAAGTCCCCTTTGTAAAGAATGATAGCTCCAGTAAGCAAACCTACCTTGATAACATTTTTCGCTCTTTTAGATAATGACATACACTTATTAGTGGTTAGAAATGTTTAAATAACTAACTTATACCTTAAAATGACCAGACATATTACATATCTCCTAGACTAGGTATTGTTGCTTAATGTTATACATTTTTAAACATTTCACCACACATAATAAAACATGGCAACGACATCTATGTTTAGGAAAAATGCTAATGGTGGCTCATCTAATAAAGAAGAGAAACGAAAGAGGATATGAGAGAAGTTTAAGAAATGGGTTTTAGTGCCTGCAACGGTAGTCACTGTAGATAGCGGAGCTTATTTCGGCACAAAAAATTGGTAGAGATAGTGGACAAATATAGCAAGTTACCTCCAATTGTCGGAGTAATGGTAAGTGAAGAAAACGCTCCCTCAAAGGAACTCTTAGAAAAGACACTCGAAGCATCAACTAAACCACTAAACTTGCTTGAGTCATTAAAGAAAGGGTATCAAAAAGAGTGGGAGAAAGTAATTACTATATATAATCTAAAGAGTCATTTAATAGAAGATCTTGGTAAAACACATTTCTATGAGGATAGATTAGATAAAACGAAGAAGATAGTAGAATTTCTAAAGGATAAAGGTGTCAATTTGAATGCTATAAAGGACGAGAACGAGAATAACCTTGTGAAGATAGCTGTCATGAATAGAAAATGGAGTAAGGCAAAGCTCTTCATAGAATCTGGTGTAAATCCCCTGGAAAAAGGCAAGGATGGAAAAAGTGCTCTTGATGTTATTATGGAGATGAGCGCGTCCAGACCACAGGAGTGCTTAGAAGTAGCTCTCGCTATATTAACCACCACAATAGCGGGAGGATTGGCTTCATCTTTCTGGTCAAGAGACCACCTTTATAAGGTTGATTAATCAGAATTTCATAATGAGCTTTTTTAAAACATTCTCATATAAAGCCAACTTATGAAGAAATTCGCTACAGTCTTACTCTTCTTACTCTTAGCGACGACCGTTTTGGCTGAGAACCTCATAAAGACCGTTGACCAATATAGACTAGCATGCAATAACGCCATGAAGGAATTTCAAGATGCGAGGCAGCAATACTACGATTTTTTCCACGACTGTTATCAACGCTACGACAACAACAGCTTCGGATATATACAAGCTCAGTTGTGCACAAAAAGCCAGTGGAGAGAGGCATATGAAAAGTTCAAGCCAAAGGTAGAAGCCGCTAATTTGGCATGTCTTCGTTACATAGATATATTAAAGCAGTCATTAGCAAAGGCCAATCAAGGCAAGCAAATATACTGTGGAGATAGTTCCAAAGCAGATAGCACAAAGTGTCGAGAATATACAGTAGCAGCATTCACATTGAATAACCAATTAACCTATAATAAAAATTATGAAGACAGTGATTATAATGGATATACCGACGAGCTAGACTACGCGACGAACAGCCATGGTGAATGTCTTTACATGGTGGATAACTGCAGTTATATCTTCGCCGACGATACTCATGCACTCACAATCTACCAGCCACCAAGCACGGTTAAACGCGTAGCTGATGGCGATGTCTATCTAACAGTGGAAGTAGGGACAAGTGGAAAAGTAAGAGATATAGATGTGAGTATCACACAAGGTAAGAAGCTGCTCGGCATGGGTATGCTTCAAAAAGGCGGAAAAGGCTGGTATCACCAATTCATTATCCCAGCTTACAAAGTAGAGGATGGCCAAATAGAGGTAGATATAGTTGCGACCCTCGAAAGCGGGACAATAACAAAAAAGCTTTATGTAAATGTCGTACCCCAGAACGCGACCATTAGCGAGAGCGGAAACACGAATCAAGGTGGCCCTGCAACTAATGGCCAAGGACAGACAGCTGCAGGCAACAATGGACAATCATCGACTAATGGTGGGCAAAGCAGCCAAGGAAGTGGGCAAGGAAGCCAGCAAGGAAACGGCGGGATACAGAGCCAAGGAACGGCAGGAAGTAAGCAAAGCAGCGGAACTGGTGTAAACAGTCAAAATGGAAAAAGCGCGAAAACGCCCGCTGAGAGAAAGAAGCGTATAGACGATGAAATGGCAGCGAGCGGCTGCACACATTGCAGCAAAAGTATATTCGACGGCGTAAGGGCCTCTGCTGTAACCTCTGAATCGACTAACACGAAGAAGCGCATTGAAGACATAGCCAAGAAGAGGAAGTTTAAGATTTCCTTTGTAAGCACACCTTATGGAGATATGCCTGTTTTAGAAAAGCCAACACCTAATGGAGATAACAAGAGCCTCCTCACTTATCAACAGAAGAAAAAGGTCCTTAATGTAAGTAAGAGTTTTTTAGGCAAAGTTTTCGACGGCCTGAAAAATGCTCTTGGCTTATCGTTTGGAGACAAAGCCCTCGGCTATTTCGCTAACAAGGAGCTGGAAAACGCCGTTTACAACGACGATGACAAAGTAGAGAAGACAAAGGAAGAGCTTGGTGTAGATGGACATAGAGCTAAGCTCTTCAATGATGTCGTAGACACAAATAATAGGGATTTATACAAAGCGGTGAGTGAAGAAGTACCTGACAATGAAGTAACGAAAAAAGCTAAAGAGGCGCTCACAGCCCTCGAGCATTTCCATGATAGAGCGGCTGCCTCAGGCTTAGCCTTCGAATACAAAACCGTCGAAGATACAGTGAAAGGTTATGTGAAGGGTATGAGCCCTGAAAAGCTCAAGAACATGAAGGATGCGCTTCGAAACTTAGCGGCGCAGAATGTGGAAGATTACATAGGAAGTACTTATCAAAATGGAAATGGTTTAGTTAGCAATGGACGTTTCATAAACACGATAGCAAAGGGAAATAATGGCAAATACAACTTCAAGAACCCAGGGGATAGAGCCAAGTACTTCTTTGACCTCCTATGGGATAGTGGTAAAATCCAAGAATGGGCTCAGCAGAAATGAGGTGAGAGGATGAGAAAGATATTACTTTTAGTCTTGTTTAGTATTTTACTATTAGGAGGGTGCATAATCCCATTAGGACCTAGTGGTGATGGCACAAAAGAACGCTTAGAGGATTTCATGACAGAGAAAGGCATCGTCGGCAATGTAACGACAACAGATAATCTAATCTTAATAACATTTGAAGCCAACGGCAGCGATGCCGACATGATAAATATGATGAATTCCTTTATGAATGAAACACGCTCCACTGCTAACAAGGATGTTCGTATAGAAGCGTTCAGAGATGGCAAACCCTATTGGGCCATGACTTACGACGGACAAGACACATACTATGAAGACATACGCAGTCCAGAATGGCGCATAATGGACGAGATGAGCGTCTTTGACTTTTACGGCAGTATATGGATGAGCGGGCCAGAAATTGTATTCAGGGGAGAATATATTGGCAACGAAAGCGACTTCTTCAATCAGCTCTTCTCAGCGGCGCTCATAGGCTTTGAATATGCGCCGTGGACAGAGCGCTTCACATTTCTGGTTGGGCCACTGGACATTTTAGTACCTAAGAATGCTCTACTCGATTACTTAGACGGAAAAATAAGCGAGGATGCGCTGAAAGGCCAGCTAATTATACGCAAAAATGACTATTGGAAAGAACCAACGATAAACGAAACAATCCTCATAGATAACGAAAGCATGCTTAACAATGAGGAAGAAAGTTGCAACAACGCAGACTACGCTTACAAGCAGTATGTGAAATATTACAATATCGTCACAGATTTAATGAGCAGAAGAAATGCCGGTGAGGAAGTTAATGAGAGCTATTTGAAAGATAGTTACAAGCAGTACGAATATTGGCGAAAGTGTTACCAAGATAACAAACCAGAGGAGCCAATAAGCACGGAGGAAGAAGAAGAATATTTCCACTGAATAAATAAAAAAGAAAATGAATATTATTTATCTTCAATTAGAAGAATATCCTTATTCAAAAAAGCGATCAAACCTATCAAGACAGAAAAAATGTAAACCAGATCTCCTAAAACACTAAAGATACCCCCCGATGGAAAGCCAGCTATAGGAATATGGATTGTAGGCAAATATGTATCAATGAACCTGCCAATAAAATTCAATGTCCAGATAGATGCTGCGAAAACCATACCTTGAAAGGCGTGCTTTTTTGACCATTCATTTTCGGTCAAAAAGAAGACTACTGCAGCCGCTAAGCCAGAAAAATAGCCCAAGAGAGCTAAAACTTTTTCAGATAATTTAGGCATTATCCCACCATATGGTATTGAAAGGAAAGTTTTAATATCTTATGTAAACATCATATGCTAATCCACATAACAAAAGGAGTATAAAGATAAGAAGTCATTTAAGGACTATTATTGAAGTAAGTATGTGTCAAAAATAAACTTCTCAGAAGGAAACATCTCAAAAGCGCTCATAACGCTAGCAATACCAATAACACTCGCGAATATTCTGCAGACAGCATATCAAATAATTGATATGTATTGGGTTGGGCAGTTAGGCAAAAAGGCTATTGCAGCTGTATCTGCTAGCTCGCCGATTCTATTCTTTATTCTTGCATTGGCTAGCGGCTTAACTATCGCTGGAGCGATTTTAGTATCACAAGCACGAGGAAGAAATGACGAAAAAGCGGTTGGCCATATAACAACACAAACAATGCTTGCAATCGGAATAGTTGCTTTAATCTTAAGTTTAATTGGGTACATCTTATCTCCATTTATTCTTAAAATCATGGGGATAAATCAGGAGATATTTTCCTTAGCAAATAATTACCTGCGATTACTTTTCGTTGGAACATTCTTCATATTAATTTTCATGGCCGCTCAATCAATAATGAGAGGCGTCGGCCGTGTTAAAGAACCTATGTTTATTGTAGGTTTAACAGTTTTATTAAATTTCTTTCTTGATCCATTTTTCATCTACGGTTTGGGCCCATTGCATCCTATGGGTGTAAATGGAGCTGCATTAGCTACAATCATAACTCAGGCAATAGCCGCAATAGCAGGCATAGGTATTCTATTGGTTAGATCAGGCATAGAAATAGATAAGAATGTATCAATCAAAAAAAATACATTAATAGCCTTAGCAAAATTAGGAGCTCCTGCCTCCATTGAACAGTCTACGCGGGCATTTGGTTTGGCTCTGCTGACTGCATTGGCAGCATATTTTGGCACAACAGCATTAGCTGCTTACGGAATTGGAACAAGGCTTCTAAGCCTGATCATAATTCCAGCTCTTGGTATTTCGGTAGCAACCTCAACAATAGTTGGACATAATTTCGGAGCAAAGAAAAAAGAAAGAGTTTTAGAGGCTGTAAAATTAAGTGGAAAAATTAGCTTCACAATCTTAACTCTTGCAGGCATTTTATTGTTTATATTTGCAACCCAAATTGTCACTATCTTTGCACCTAATAACCCTGATGTGATTAAGTTAGGGGCAGAATTTGTTCGCTTGATGTCTCTTACTTTTGGATTTATAGGCGTTCAAATGACGGGAAATGGTGTGTTTAGAGGTATTGGTAAAACGACAATCTCCATGATAAGCTCATTGAGTGTGTTTTTCTTGGTGAGATTACCTTTGGCATATATATTATCCAAGCTATATGGAATCGAGGGTTTCTGGTGGGCCTTCCCTTTAAGTAATATTGTAGGCGCAGGGATCGCCATCTATTTATTCATTAAGATTTGGAAGAA
>JALWQW010000029.1 GCA_026982895.1 Microcaldota archaeon
AGCCAGTTTATGAAACTTGACTATTTAATGAAAGAAGACGTAGTAACATGGCTACGCAACATAAAGCATTACAACAAGATAGAGGCCTACACCCTGGATGAGCAACAGATTGAGACCATCTGGGACACGGTGGGTGGCAGCGTTTGGGAGATATATTACATTCTGGAAAAGCTGTTTCAGCGCCCATTGGAAACGATCGTGGCTAAGATCAAACGGGAAAGGCTGACCATGATTATTGATTGGCTTGACTGTTCTGATAGGCATATCCGCGAGCAGTTGTTGCGGCGTTTTGCATCTACGCCGCTCATCCCGCGCAAGGAAGTCATGGGTATGAAACCGATCCTCGGCCAGGCAGTGGCTGATAATATACTTTTTTATGATCCCGTTGACGGTATCTATGGCCTGCAAGGCAAGAGCCTTGAATGGGGGATAAAGAAGTATTTTGAGAAAGTATAGTGGACCCCAAAAACTGGACAGAGTAATAAGGTGGATTGTTAGGGGCCAAACAAATTGTCTTATTTTAATGATAGCTTGAATGATAACTTTAGAAGGAGGCAACATAATGGGGTCGCATAGATTTTTAACAAGTGTGTTAGGTTTAAACGAATCTATTAGGCCGCTCCGCCTTAAAAAACCTCATTTTTTGTCTTGACATGGGGTCCACCTCAGATTGTTTATTTGGTCATTACTCAATTTTGAATGGTGGCTGAAGATATTTTAATTGGTCTTTACTTATAAGTAAATTTGATATGATTAAAGACTAAAAATTAGGATATTAAAGATGGAAAGAAAAGGAATCCCTGAGTTTGTTAATCGTGAGAGAGAAATTAAGGAGCTTAAAGAGCTTTTGTCAGGAAGGCCGAATCTGGTCTATTTTCTCTATGGGCCGATAAATAGCGGAAAGACTGCGTTATTAACAAAGGTATTTGAGGAACTTTCTGATGACTATCGGGTCTTTTATGTGAATTTCCGTGGATTTGAGGGGGGCTATAGGAAGTTTACTAGAGTTTTTTTTGAACTTGGAGATAAGACCTTGTGGGAAAAGATAAAGAGCAATATGCCAGTTGTTGCTGCAGCAGTAGAATATGTTGAGAGGATAGCAAAGAAGGTGAACACGTCAATTGAATTGCCCGCAGAAGTTATAAGGATGTTGCAGATAGGTGATGATGATGATGATCATGAGAAGATTGATGTCTTTCATTATTTAGAGAGAGTAATGGAAAGATTTGTAGAAAGAGATAAAAGACCGGTGTTTGTATTAGATGAAATGCAGATCTTAAAAGGTGAGCTTAATGCAGCTGGGCAGCCGTTACTTGGAAGGCTGTTTAATTTTATGGTAAGATTAACAAAGGAAAGACATTTATGTCATTGTCTATGTGCAACCAGTGACTGCTTGTTTATAGAGAATGTTTATAGTAACGCAAGGCTTGAAGGCAGAGTCAGATATTTATTGATAGATGATTTAGCACAAGAAGAGGCGTTTAATATGTATAATAATTTTGGGTTTGAGAAGAAAAGCTTTATATGGGACTATATTGGGGGCAAGATTGGCGACATGGTGATTTTATATGAGTGGAAGAAACAAGGATATGAAGAAGAGAAATCTCTGGAAGAGATGTTAAAGTCAGACTTGGGTAAGCTTAGAATGATAGAGGGAGATATATTTGAAAGACATGGTAAAGAAGGAGAGGAGCTTTGGGGGTTTTTAAAGAATTTTAAGGACTTCAATGTGCGCTATGCAGATCTTAGAAAAGAGAAAAGGTATTTATCCTTCTGGATAGAAGAAAATGTCCTTTTTTACAATCCCGCAGAAGGCACTGTAAGGCCGCAGAGCAGGCTTATTCAGAGGGCGATAGAGGAGCTTTTTTGAAGTCAAAATTGGCGCTTATAGAGAAGAAATCCAGCTCCCACAATAGCGGAGAGCGAACAATATCTGAGCAATGTGCCCGACGATGACGCAGAGATGGGCTCAAGTGGGCGTTGACAAATACAGAAAGAGGAGAAAACCCCAATGCTGACAGAGCTTCTCAAGCAAAAAGGCTATAAAATATTCAGGAACGCCCCTTTTATTGATAGAGAAGAAGAGATAGCTTTTTTAAAAAGCTACTTTGAGGAAATTCCACAAAGGATTCTATTTGTCTATTGTCCAAAATCAACGGGCAAGACCACACTAATTGAATATGTGATAGAAAATGAATTAGACAGAAGAAAATACTGGATAAACTACTTAAACTTGAGGAGGACTCTGATATCAAATTATGAAAATTTCATATACTCTTTTTTTGTCTCATGTAGTCATACTCACAAGCAATACAATATTCCTGAACAGAATCTACAATGACTCAAAACTGAAAGAGACAAGTGATTTTAAATTAATAGAACATTCTGAAAAAGGAACAGCGGAAAAGTTACTCAAAGACTTAAACTATAATAGTGTTCAAATCGATCTAATACTTGATTATTATGGAACGATAATAGCAAGATTATTAAAACTATATACTTATATAAAACCAGATAAATCAATAGACAATCTAAAAGAGTTCTTAGATAAGGAAAAAATTGATG
>JALWQW010000030.1 GCA_026982895.1 Microcaldota archaeon
CGAAGGCTCTTTTTAAGAGCCTTCGATTCAGATGTAGAGAGCATGAGCTGTATAGAAGGAAAAGGATTAAAAAGATTTCAATGGAAGGGCGAATCCGTTGGATATAGAGTTGTTGCTTCCTTCTTAGATAAAGCGCCGGGCTTTTCTAAAGCCGTCATCCATTGCATTAAAGCCTGCTGGGATTGGCGGTCTAAATAAAAGGCTGAGCGTTTTTTGGCTGCTTCTATAAAGGAGGAAATTTCCGCCTTAGATAAGCCGAGAGCATAGGCATAAGCCAAACACTTCCACCAACCCTCAGTATCTACAGGACTATTCTGTAAAACTCTCTTCTTATCTTTCAAACATTCAGCAAACTTATCCCAAAGGGCGCGTTCTTTCATGTATTCCTTGGATGCATATCTGCCAAATAAGAGAGGTTCATATCTCTTGACAAGATAATGAGCTAAAAATAAGAAAAGCACGGATGGGCCTCCTAAAACAGGAAAAACCATAGAGAGTATGCCTAAAAAGAATCCAGCGAGCCACATGAAATTATATCTTGATTGTATGTAAAAAATCATGTCCTTGGAATTTATCTTCTGATAGCGAAGGTTTATGTAGTGTTTTATTGCTTTAATATCCTCGCTACTTAAATCGTAAGGAGTTTTTCCGTCTAAAATTTTGAGCACCTCCTGAACCTCAGAATCAAATTTTTTCAGCTTATCTTTATAGAGAATAAACTGACCGAATTCAAAATTGGCAGCTCCGCGAAGAACAGCTTCACTCATCAAAGCCAAAACAAATTTAGGCACTTTATTTTCCCACTTAATGGAAGGGGTGCCACTGAAAAATAAAGCCACATCATAACTATGTCTAATTGTGGGAAAATCATTAACCTCTGCAGGCACATCCAATCCAAAAAGAATTTCTCTTATTCGAGCCCTATAATTGGAGAGAAATGTATGGAGAAGGACAATCCATAAGAAAAATGCCACGATAAGTGGGCCCAGAGGCCATATATTATCCCTCATCGATTCAGACGAGCTAGAGTATAAAGTGTCTTTTGTAGCGCCAAAAACAGTGAAATTCAATGCAACCCAGAACAATCCAACAGCGAATAGGATAAATGAAATTTTAAGAAAAGCCACAATCTTCTCTCCATCGAACATAGAGGGAATTTAATTAGAAAAGTTAAAAAGGTCTTCGCATGGCTGCATGATTAAGTCAAAGACAAGCTAAAATGCCATGCTTAAACTTAAAGATGCGCATGAGGTTAAGTTTTTTAAACCCCCCTTCTCATAAGCTAGCAATGAAAGCGCTCTTCAACGCTGTCGATGATTATTTCAAGATGTGGGATACCGCCATCATATTCTCCATACCAGCTGCGGTCGGTATTTTATTAGCATACATCTTCTCAAAGCCAACATATATGGCATTAGGAGGCCTATTTTTTAGGACGAGCGACTTACTGAAAGCGAACCCCATTTCTCTCCTTGCTTCAATCATTCTTGTGTTTATAGCTGTTGGATTATTATCGGCGACGCTTGTGTTCATAGCCCTTCTCGTTAAGGAAAAGAGAACACTTACAACACATACAAAGCGAGTGTATATGGAGCGCTTCTATAAAGCCATCCTGCCTATAACTTTTTTCTATTTAACACTCTTCGGCATAAACTTTATACTTCAAAGCCTCTCGCTGGTCGTGCCTGGATTGGGCTTTTTCCATGTTGTAAGTTTGGCCATTTATATTCTAACTTTCTTCATGCCATATGCCGTAATAATAGATAAGTATTCTCTGGACACAGCACTCATGAAATCCATAAGTTTAAGCTTAAAATATGTTTTTAGGCCCATTTTATGGGTAGGACTAATATTCAGTCTATTAATTATAGAACATGCATTTTCGCTTATTGTTTTGGGGTATAATATAGGAACATATTTATCTTATTTGCTCGCTAGTTTGGTAATTCTTCCATTTTCCATATTTTTTGGTGCTCATCTATACATGGATAAATATCCTCTAAGCTGATTTAAATGGTGAGAAAATGAATAGATATATCATAAGCACAATAATTTTAGCACTGCTTTTGTTATCAGCAGGCTGTTTAGAGACACCGACAAAGACAATAGATATGAATAAAAGCGCCATTCTAGGAGACGCTCATGTCAAAGGAGAAGGCAATATTATTGTGGTCGCATTCTCAGACTATCAATGCCCTTATTGTAAAAAATCCTTTGAATATGAGCCAAAGAGTGGCGTGCAATTTGGCTTCCGCAACTTTCCTTTGACAAGCATACACCCATTGGCATATATTGCTGCAATAGCCGCCGAATGTGCTGGAGAACAAGGCAAGTTCTGGGAGGCGCATGATTGGCTTTTCTCCCATGAGTGGAGCAGTGAAAGTGAAATTGTCGATGGTGTAGGCAGTGTAGTCGACGATTCAAGCGCCCTGCAAAAATGTGTGGCTATACAAGGGGAGAGTAAAAAAATAGAAGATGATAAGAAATTAGCGGAGACTTTTGAAGTCAGGGGCACGCCAACCTATCTAATAATTGTGCCTGACGAAAGCAGCGCAAAACGGATAAGCAATCTTATAGACGGAAGGGTGTTCAAAGGAAACGACTTTTACGCAGTAGAAGCAGTCGGTGCAATAACAGAGGAAGGCTGGAAAAGAATTCTCAATACTTCCTGAAAACAGCATTCTTGAAATAAACCCCTTTGGAGCCCAACCAATAAGCCCCTCTTTTTTTAGCCTGGAAAATTATACTGCCTCTTTCATCAGTGAGGGCATCGGCAATTTTCTCGCCCTCCCAAAAGACCTTTACCCTTTTATTAACGAGTGGCCTTCCATAGTAATCACGAATGGTGGCTTTTATATAATTGCCTTCATCTTCAAATAAGACAACATAGGGTTTAGAGCGAAGATAAACATAGGCGGCGATGGCCAAAACGATGAGCGTTGTTAAAAAGATGTTGAAGCCTAAAGAAATATTGTCATAGGCGGACTGATTGGAAGTATAGACGCGAACATACTTTATAGGTTCACGGCTTTTAATCTCGACATAATACTCCCCTTTTTCCAAATCCACGGCATATATCCCTGATGTTTCATCTGTAATGATGGGAAGTGATGCATTATTCTGATAAATCGTTACTGTGTAATTACCGCTGACATAGGGAAATATGCGTATTGTACCGCCATCAACATGTATAGATGTTCTGTAAAAATAAACATTTTCCCTGCTTACAGTGAATGCCTTTCCTTCGACTATAATATAGGAGGAAGAGAAATAATATTTGCCATTAGAAAGCAAATCAACTGTAAAAAAGCCGTTCTCATCGCTAACAACTTTTAAGGAGCCAAAAGGAGTATGTAAAGTCAAAGGAAGATTTTTAGCAGCTTTGCCATTTGCATACTCAACCTTGAATGTAACTCGCTCATTCGACAAGCTGTTCATTGGAATTATCTTTATACGGTCTTCACCCACAGATAAATTAACTTTTGGCATCTCTTCGCAGGGCAAGGCATTCAAAACAACGGGTTCAGCATAGATGGCGTTGAATGCAGCAGAGACACGGTAAGTTCCTCTAGCAGTGAGAGGTATTACAACCCTTCCCATGGATGCTTTAACCTCATGGCTTTCATAGGGCTCATTGGCACCTATAACTCTAACAACAGCATCGACAGGCACAACAACATTGTATGTTTCAATAGAAACGACATTTGTGGAGCAATTGTAGTGGATAACCATGTTAAGGTCGCCTGCATCACCATCTTTAAGAATACAATTCCCAGTATCGGAAGCGTCAGCAGGATTATAATCAAAACTGCCATAAGAGACAAAGTTGCCTTTTATGCCAAAAGGATAATACTCGCCTGCATCACCCAAACCATTATCATCTGTGTCTATAAGAGAGGCATTGGAAAAAAGCTCTTCCACGCCATCATAGTAATTCATGTCCAAGCTTAACGGCGATGTGCTTACAATGAAAGGTTCTTCTCCTCCAAAACAGCTCCGCTGGATAGAGCCTGCAGAATTGTTGAAAAAGGCATTGGAAAAAACCTGCCTAAGGCCAATTATAGATAGGATGCTATTGTACGCCTCTAACGAACCGCCCAAATAACATGTGTTTATTGAGAAATTGCTTCCCTCTGAATACACAAATGCAGCAGAACAATCATGCAAGCTTATATTTCTACTATCCATGATATAAACAACTGATTGCTGTCCTGTGAATGATTGGTTGATGGCATTTTTAATGATTAGAGGCTTTATGTTATTCACATCTCCGCCGCGTATGTAAAAGGTTACATTCTCCAAATCGAAGACGCCTTTTATGTTGGAACGCACATAAGTATCAATTAAAGACAGGTCGCCGTTTCTGCCCTTGAAAACATGAACATCTCCGAAGAGGTTGTAAAAAGCGCTCTGGTAAATTGACAACGTGCTGTTAGTGAAGTTGAAAAGAGCGTTTTTACCTATTACAGAAACTATTGACAAAGAGGAGAATTTTACTGTGCTGTTAACAATTGAGAAAAGCGTCAAGCCATCCTCTCGAATATTTGAAATCTTCCCTGTGATAGCACCTTTTGAATGATTTATTTGAATGTAAACCCCTTCTGGCGAGAGGCTTCCCTCTGTAAGGTTAAGCTGGAAAAGGGTATCGTTCAGCACCAACTTATTTTTTACCAAGCCCTTGTAATGCAAACTACCTCCATTCATGATTAAAGTATCGACAGGCCCACCAGATATGCTTAAATTTGAATTGTATGAAACGATTGCCCCCTTAACCACACCACCGTCTAAGGTTATAGTAACCTGCGGAGCAGTAATTATCAGACAAGTATCTTCAGATGACAAGCTTTTGATTATTGAATAATCACCACTTTTATCAATGGTTTTGCAGGAGTTAATTTCAGCAGCAGAGTAAGTGAGAGTTAATACAATTAAGAGTATAAACAACCGTCGCATCACTGCTTATTAGAGATGTACCTTTAAAAACCTCTCGTCTCTTTTTCACGCATGCGCTTTTTAGGTATAGAGAGTACAGCACACACGATAGGCATAGGCATTTACGACGATAAAAAAGGTATCATGTCCAATATCTTCGACACATACATGCCTGAAAAGGGAATACTACCAAGGGAAGCTGCCGACCATCACAGCCAATACTTTCCAGAGCTCATGAAAAAAGCGCTTGATGAGAGTAAAAGCTCAATCGACGACATTGATGTAATAAGCGTTGCTCAAGGCCCAGGCATAGGCGCACCTTTAAGCTTTGGTGTGTATATAGCAAAGTTTTTGGCATCATATTATAGGAAGGATATTGTGGGGGTCAACCATCCCTATGCCCACATAAAAATAGCTGAATATGCAACCAAAATGTCTGGCGCCATTATAGTGTATGTCAGCGGAGCGAATACACAAATTTTGTACGAAGAAAAGGGCTTCTACACAATTTTAGGCGAAACGCTCGACATAGGCATAGGCAATTTATTGGATACATTCGCTAGAAAAGCAGGCATTAAACCCGCTCACGGCAGCGCCTTGGCTGAAATAGCCAAGGAGGGCAAGTTCATAGAATTGCCCTATACTGTAAAAGGCATGAATCTTCAATTTTCAGGATTGCTGACAGCAGGAATAAGGGCATTGGAGAAACACAGCTTAGAGGATGTAGCATACAGTTTAATGCACACAGCATATTATATGGTCGCCGAAGTAGCTGAAAGAGCATTCCATTTGAAAAAGGCAAAGGGCTTTCTTCTATGTGGTGGCGTCGCCCAAAGCAGGGAATTGGCTAATATATTCAAAAAACTAGCAGAAGAGAATGAAACAAAGGTGGGTATAGCCCCCCCTGAATACAATAGAGACAATGGAGCTATGATAGCCTATGCTGGCAGTGCAATTTATCACAAATGGGGGAAGCATGTTTTAGAAAAAATAAAACCTCTCCCTTATTACCGAATAGACTTAATGCCAAAGATTATAAAGGATTTAAGCGCCTATAAAGAATAACTGCCTCCTTAATACGCTTCTCTTTCACACGCTCGACTGTTTTAGCGAGTTTCTTGTGTATGTCCAAAAAGCTCAGCTCGGTTTTTCTCTTCTTTTTGAAAGAGTGATAAATTGATGGAAGCTCATTCTCTATTCCAAGCATGTGCGCGCCGATGATAAGTTTAGCCAAGGCTTTCAACTCTTCCTTGGTATTAATAGCAGGAGCTTTATCGGATATGGCTTGTAGAGCACGCTTGTAGGCGAATGTATGAGCAAGGGCTATGTCAACATCATTAGGCAAAGACGTCAATAAAGCATATTTAGCCACTTGCTTCTCGAAAACAGAAAAATTTTCAGGCATTCTCTCCTTAAGAATACCTCTATGCCTCTCAATAACTCCAAGATACTCTCTCAGCATGTTCTCGGAGACGCCTTTTTCTCTAAATTCCGGCAGATAATTAGCCAAAAAAGCCGTTCTAACCAAAGCAATTGAGAGGGCGGTGTCAGAAAGCCTTAAGAGGACTTCTAAAAAATAAGTGCGGGAAGAAGCAGAGAAGCCCTTCAAAGCACCAGGTAGAAAATAATTCATGGATTGGCTTACATCTTCAGGAAGAGATTCATAGAATTTTATAGTGAGCTTCTCTACATCATCCATTCGGCACACCTAGCAGCAGTTAGAAATACCCTATATTATCGCCGCTTAAGAGGCCGTTAGTATAGTAATCTGCCATACCTGCAGCATCTTCTTGGGCGTACTGCGCAAAGAGGCTGAATACACGAAGCTTCTCGCCCCTTGAAAATTTGCTATTATATACAACGTCCAAGAATTCCACGGCTGTTTGAACATCCATGTGCATAATAGCAGGTATAGTCAAGCGCCTGACGAAAGATTCTGTAAATTCATGAGGTAAATCATGTGCGGACTCCATAGCCTTCGTTATATCCCTAAGTATTGCTTCGTCTCTTCGCGTCAATTTAGGGAGAGGTATCTCATCAAAAATAGCATTATCAGTTAATGGCTCCATGGAGGAGAAATCATTAACATCGTTTAATCTTCCCTTTACAATTACATGTTCTTTGTCGCTACCCTTCTTCTTACCTTTTCCTTGATTGGAGAATTTGTCCCTTGACATAGTGTGTGATTATGTGTAAAAATATTTTTAAAGGCTATTGATTTATAACGCAGGCAATTTTAGCAGCCTCTTTCATTCATTATTAATTGCATCCTTAAAGAAAGATGATGCCTTATCTAATGGAAGCAGCAACTCTTTGCCTTCTTCCATATTCTTTATTTTTATATTGCCTTCTTTAATCTCCTGTTCTCCAGCGAACACGACAAATTTATAACCCTTGTGCGAGGCATACTCCATTTGCTTCCTCAAACTTCTATCACTGTAATTCAAATCAACAGCAACACCTTCTTTTCTGAGTCGTTGAGCAACATCGAAGGCAAGATTCCACTTCCCCTTGAAAGAAACAACATAAATGTGTGTATTCCTTATTTCCTTCTTCTCGATGAAAGCCAATATTCTATCGAAGCCAACCCCCATACCAACCGCATAATCCTCTTTGCCATAGAGACCGAGCAAAGTATCATAGCGGCCGCCGCCGATAATAGTCAATCCTTCCTTATTCTTAAACTCAAATATAGGCCCTGTGTAATAGTCAAAACCTCTTATCAAATAAGGCGCTATGACGGCATCAGGCACATACTCTAGTATAAACGCAAGCTCATCGTAGGCTTCATCACTATATTCTTTTATGAATAGAAGAGCGTCTTTACCCTCCAATGAAAGAAGCTTACTTATGGGCTCAACATTTATTCCAATACCCTCTAAAAGACGGAGGACTTCATCCCTGCCAATCTTATCAAATTTATCCATTATCCTGAAAACCTCCTGCTTTTTGTCAGCGAAGCCCTCTTTCTCAGCAAAGGCCTCTAAAAATTTCCTATTGTTCAATAATAAAGTGTAGGGCATGCCAACATAACTGAGAATCTCCTTCGCCATTGTCAAGAGCTCAACCTCAGCAGTAACTTCCTTCACACCTATTATATCGACATCCGCCTGTATGAATTCTCTATATCTGCCTCTTTGAGGCTCTTCATTGCGCCAAACTTTATCTATAGAGTATCTCTTAAAGGGCTTGTACACATTGAGTTCATTGGCCAGCGCCCTCGCCAAGCCAACAGTCAAATCAAACCTAAGACCTATTTCTTCGCCTTTTATTTGAAAAATCTCTTCCTTTATAGCATCTCCGCTCTTGGCTGTCAATGTGGAAAGAAATTCCATTGTGCTCTCTTCCATTGGCTCAAAGCCATAGCGAGAAAAAAGCTCCTCCAAATAGCGTTTGAAGGCATTTCTAAATTTCGCATCCTTTGGCCAATAATCACGAAAACCTGTTGGCGTGTCCATACGAAGGTTGGCTAAAAAGCCTTTTTAAAGGGTTATCTCCAACTAAAAGCGTGGGAGATGCGCAGAGGCTTTTGGATAAGCTTAACGGGCTCGTTACAGATGATGCTTTGAAGGTCGTTGAAGAAGCTTTAGAAGGCAAGTTCAAACGAAAACTTGCAGAAGTAAAAGACGGAGACAAACATATAACAGTCGAGGATGTAAAAGTCGTTGAAATATTTCCAACAAAGGCATATAAAAAAGGGCATTACAGACGGGCTGCTGTGGAGCAAGACGGAAAGAGAAAGCTCGTCGTAGCCTTCAACAAAAACATTGGCGAGCTAGCTAGACTGAAAAGAGGCGACACAATAAACATAAGAAATGTAGATGCTGCTGGAGGCTCTCTTATTGTAAATCCATTCACAGTAATAGAAGTTGTTAAAGAAGAGCCCATACGAACGATTAAGGAGCTCTTGGAAGGCTGGAAAGGAGAGACAGAATTGGTAAATGTAAAAGGTGTCGTACGCGATAAAAACGACCTCTTATTTTTAGTAGGAGATAAAAAAGGAATAGCACTCTACAGCGGTTATGGAAAACGAGCTATACGAATAAAAACAACTCCTCATCCGCTACTAAAGAAAGACCTTTTACCCGTGAATAAAACCGTCGCTTTATTGGATGCTCTCTTCGATGGGAGCGCTTTGTATATCATCAGCAGGACTCGCGTATTCGTGGCGAAAGACAAAAAGTCCAAGAGGAAAAAGAAGTAATTAGAAATCAAAGCCAATCGCTTATCTTTTTAATCTTTGGAGAAGCTTTGTTAGAAGATACTTCATCAAGTTTAGCATCCGACTTCTTATGCTTGTCTTTATCTTTCTCTTTATCCTTTACCTTCCTATCCTTTTCATCTTTGCTCGAATTATCTTTGCTCTGATTAGAGCTATCGCCTTTAGACGAGCTTGCCTCATTACCTCGACCATTGGGAGTAAGCCTCTTGCCCTTTGACGAGAGGGTTTTACGGATATCCCTCTGTATCTGCTCTATAATGTATTTCATGCGCTTCTCGCCCTTGCTAGATGCATAAAAATAACCTTCATCCCTAGTGCCTTTTGTTATAAGCATTATAACCTCGCCGGCCCTAACCCTGCCGGTTCTTCCCTTTCTTTGTATGCTTCTTATCTCGCTGGGAATGGGTTCGTAGAATATAACCGCGTCAACAGAAGGCACATCTATACCCTCTTCTCCAATACTCGACGAAACGAGCACATTGAATTCGCCGGCCCTAAAACGGTCCATAATCTCCCGCTGTTTTGCCTTATTGAAGCCATGGCGCTTCCCCATGAAGGACTCTGCCTTAAAGCCTTTCTCCTTCAAAATTGAAAGGATTTTTTTAATGTTGTCTGTATATTGTACAAAGACAATGACCTGCCTATTTTTGAAAAGCTTGAGAACCTCTAAGAGCTTGTTTATTTTGGGATGCTCCAGTCCTTTTTTGAGCGCCTCTCTAGCCAATGTCAAAGCCTCCATGAAATTCTCGTTGTTTAGGAGAGGCCTAACGCTCTTCTTCCCCTCCTTAGCCAACGACAACGCATAATTCAAAAAGGATGAAAGGCCTTGGGTTTCAAGAAGCTCCAGCATGTGTTGTGCATGGAGAATACCCACATAGAGCTTTATGAGGCCAAATTTGGCATCGCTGTTCATGGCCATGATTTTATTGCCCAACGCCATAAGCTCTCCTTTTTTGAAGGGCACATACAGGCCTGCCTTGTTCAACTTTTCTTTGTACTCCGAATAAACTGCTTTGAGTTTTAAGCGTATTTGAAGCATCTCGGGAGGCAACGCCACGAAGAGCTTTCTGAAGTCTTTTTTAGCCAGGAACTGCTCCAAATCCTCTTCAGTGCGTATCTCGATGGCGTTTATGCGAAGGTTATTCACGACTTCCATTATGCGCTCCTTCTTGCTCCCGGGCGAAGCTGTTAAGCCGAGAATTTTTATAGAAGAGGGTAAGGCTTTGGCAATCTTAGCATAGGCATAGTCTCCTACAGCTCTATGGCATTCATCGAATACAACCAAATCAAAAGCAGTATGGTCAAAAATAGCATTCTTAATATCGTTGGCTACTGTTTGAGGTGTAGCAAAGACCCATCTTTTTAGGTAAAGCTCGCCCCTTTTTTTGGCAGGGATTTCTCCTGTTATTAAAGCGCAGTCTTCGCTTGGAAAGCTCTTGATAAAATTATTATAATGCTGTTCTATAAGAGGCTTCGTCGGCGCCATCATAAGCCCATGCCCCGCTTCTGCCATAAGATAGAATGCTACAAGCGTTTTGCCCGTTCCCGTTGGCAGAATAACCATTGTGTTGCCCACTTCTTTAGCAACTTTAATTATCTCCTCCTGATAAGGCCTGGGTTTAGGTAAAGGCACTCATACACCTCTCTGCAGGCTTGCCAGCACGCCTGAAATTTTAGAGGATATCTCTTCAATAGGTTGTTGTGCGTCTATAACCAGCCAATCCTCACCTAAAACGCGCATCCTCCTAAGCTCATCATAACGCCTATAAGTTTCTTCAAGAGCATCCAATCTCTCCCTTATCGACAATGAAGACGAAGCTTTTTGCCTTCTCTCCAAAGCAAGTTTAGGCTCTATGTCTAGATATATAACCAAATCAGGTTTCGGCATTCCCACTCTTTTAATAACCTCTGCAGCATCCTCGACAGGGATATTGTGAGAATATGCTATGGTGGAGAAGACATACCTGTCAAAGACAGCCTTGTTGGATAAGCGAGACACACCCTCATAGATATCTGCTAAAAAGAGAAGAAAGGCAGTTTTTTCTTCGAGTTTAAGCTTGCCTGACAAAAAATCCCTAATTTCAGGCACATATTTGTATGTTGGAAATTTTATTTTTTCCCAGCCATCATCTATACGCTCCCATTGAGTGGTTTTTCCAGAGCCATCGATACCTTCAAAAACTACAAAGGGCAGGACCATGAACTTAATGGAGAGCTCTTCTTTAAATGCCTAACCTTTGCCAAGAAATATGTGTGTTAGATACCTCCCAAAGATATACAGATAATAACATATTTAAAAACCTTTTCCCTCATAAACACATATGGCTGATAAGGATATGAGAGAAGAGACAATATTAAAGCTACTGAATAAAGGCCACTATAAAGAAATGGTGGATTATATATCAAACATTATGAAAGGCGATGTTCCAAAAAGGACTGCTAAAGTGTTGGAAGCTTATGATAGAAAAATTGTAGAGGCTTTAGGCAATGCAGGAGCCTGGGACAAAATTTTCAAAATAGCAGAATCACCGAAATTCCCTGACGGACTTAGGACCTTGGCATTTATTATGTATGCCACAGAGGCAATTGACGGCAAGGATTTCAAAAAGATAAAGAAATTGAGGAAGATTAATAGGGAAAAATTATGCGACACATGTAAAGAATATTTGGCGTCGCTAGAAGAGGAAATAGAATCCTTCTATAAGGGCATGGAAAAAATCGAAACAATCAATAATTGGTTAAGAAAAAAAGGCATGCCCACCGAAGAAGTAGATTTAGAGAGCGGAGCAGAAGAATGGAAAACTATAAATAAATTGGCGAAAAGAATAAAAAGGGATAAAAATGCATCGCTAGAAGCAATTTACTCGCTAATAGAAGGAGATAAAAGCAAATTAGCAGAACGGCTCAGAAGCGCTATTGAAGAGATTGAAGAGAACAAAACATTGCTAGCCAAACTTATAGAAGAGGTGACTGGAAAAAGAACAAATATGGAAGATATTCATATAAACAATAATGAGGAGGCAGCCATATTGAAGAGGCTTATAGAAGATGTACATAAAGTAGAAGCATACGAGACGATGAGTAAAAAGGAACAAAAGCTAATACTGAGCAAAATCCTAGATGAAGCATTGGCTGAGATAAATTTCAACAGCCCATTATCAAACCTATTAAAGGAAACTAGGTCAGCACTCAAGAAAAAGCCTCGTAAGAGTGACGATGCGCTCTTTTCAGACGAGTATTCTACAGAGATAGAAGAGGCTATAAGGAAGGCTGAAGACTATAAGAAACTATTGAAAGAAGCCGAATCCGGAAACTTATTGAAGAAAATGAAAAAGAAAAGAGAGGCTAAAGAAGCCCTTGGAAAAGCCATTGATGAGAGTCTCAGCAAGAAGCAAATAGCAAGATTAAAGGCGATAATGAGTGATGGAGAGTTGCCTGAAGATTGGCTGGAATACGCCTATTTTAAGGTCTTAGACCATATATCAAAAAACCTTGACGAAAGATTAGCAGCGGAAATAGAGGAGTATTTGCCTGAAGGGAAAAAGAGAGAATTAAGAGATATATTAAACAATAAATCAGAAGGGGTAAAAAGTATTGAAGAATTAAAAGTGAGTGATTTTTTATTACCTCCTGAAATGGATGATGTCATAGTAGATGGAGATGTGGATATAAATGAAGGATATTTGAATAAGCAAAATGGAGAAAAAGATGATTTTATCATCAATAGCGAAGACGAGATTATTTTAGATGAGAGGGATGCTATAGAGGAAGAAAAAAATAAAGAAGTAAGTGAGAGTAGAAAAGAAGTTGAGCAAAAGGATGAAATAATACCTCTTATCGAAGAAAGTTCTAGTGTTTTAGAAGAGTCAAAGGAAAAAGAAGATATAAAAGCACAGAAGGAAAGAAATATAAAAATTGATAATGGGGAAGAGGCTGAAGTAATATCTATATCTAAAGAAAAGAACGTAAAAGAACACATAAAGAGAGCGTTCGCAGCGAGGGATTATGAAAAACTCTTAGAGGTTTTGAAATGCGATGTGCCCATCAAAGTGAAGCTGATGGTTAAAGAGCCTTTGGGTAAATTGGCAGTAGTATTCAATAACAAAAATATCGCCAGAGAAGCTGCTTTGTTATTAGGTAATGAAGATTTATCTGAGAGAATTGCAAAGGAATTCTTTGAGGGATTGGCAGAGATTATAGAAGAGAAGCGCATTCCTGTTTTGCGAGAACGTGATGAGGTAGAGATATCTTTTAGCAGGGAGTTTACACACTTCTTAAAGATAAAAGCAAAAGAATTCGCAGATATAATCGAACCAATGGAAGTTGAAGAAGATGGCGAACTAATTGAGAAGCCCAGAAGCAAAGGAGAAATTATTGCTGTGGATAAATTGCCTGACATCGTGATAAAATTAAACAAAACAAACAGTGATATGGCAAGAACAATTGAAAATGAAAATGAAGAGATTATGATAATCTCAAGGCAGAGTGAAAAGAGAGCCTTTGAAGAGATGTTATACGATGAGCTACACGAAATAAACGATTGGAAGGAGCAAATAAAAATCTTCGAGAGGCTTGCTACTTTGTTGATAGACAAAGGCAAATATGAAAAACTCTACGATATAAGCAGAAGCCTTCTTCCAAATACAATAACAGAAAGAGCAAAAGAAAATATCCCTCTCGCAGCATATAATAAAGTAAAGCAAGTGGTTGAAAAATGGAAAAAAGAGGGAGAAAAAAGAGAAGAGCTCAATATATTAAGCTCTTACTGGAAGGATGAACGATTAGATGAAGATGCTCAGACAAATATAGCAAAAACGCACATCTTTTTAATTGCAGAGAAAGGCTGGGTTTCTGATATGTATTCTATATATAAGGAGATACCTAATGGGGCTGTAAGCTATTGGCAGAAAAAAGAGAACGAATTATATGGCGGAAATGTGGAAATCGAAGACAAATATAAAGAAGTGCTAAAGAAAATGAAAAAAGGGGAGAAATTCATAGCAAAGCTAAAGCTTGGAAATAATTACTCTATAGAAAAATGAAGCGTCGCCGCTATTCCCCCAACGCCTTTTAACATCTCGCCCCATTCATGACTACTGCTTATTATATGGACTTTAGCTTTTCCTTCAATGGAGCGAAGGAATGAGCGGATGTCTTCTCGCGTAAGGAGCTTATCCAAGACTAGGACATCTTTGAGAGCGTTGAGCCCTGCCGCCCTTTTCACATCGTCTATGCCATAGATTGCTTGCTTATCATCTTTGTATATATGCTTCAAAACATCATCTACAAGACGAGCTTCTCTATCGATGCGCGCCTCGCCGATGGCCTTATCTATTAAGCCTTTATCAAAAAGCTCCTTGATAGATGAGAGTTCTGCATAACCAACATCGAAGGTTTTGACGGCAAAGCCCTTCTCCTTCAAGAATGTCGCAAGGTGCTCCTTCTCAAAGCCAGGGCCTGCCACGAGGATATAAGCATCTTTATTGAGGGATTCAGCGAGCTTTGTGTAGGCCTTTTTCTTCTCAAAAGCCAGCTCCTTATCAGAAAGCCTTTTAGAAGATGGCAGTTCTTCCTCGTATTTGACATCGTAACCAAAAGGTCCTATATCCACGACTATGAAATGCTTCTCATCTGATAAAATTAGAATGGCGAGCTTCTGCCTGCTCTTTTTCAGTGATTCTCGGAGAAGGTCTAGCTCATACTCCTGCCACTCTTTCTCGATGTCGATTTTTTGCCCAGGAGTTAAATCTAAGCTGTGATACCTGCCGACCTGAACAAAATCCTCGGGCTTTCCCTCTAAGATTTTTCCGGTTAGGCGGAGGCCAAGGGGTTTCTCGCGGAATTCCTTCTTCTCAACCTCAATCTTTATGAAGACGGGTTTCCTCTCCTCTTTGTCACCGATTTTAACTGCTCTATAAGTCCTGCCAGCGACTCTGTCGCCGACATTTATGATTTTATGGAGGTACCAAAGGTCCTCGCTGCCCTCTATAAGCACAGCAGCCAATCCTTTCTTTTTATCCTCTGTTAGGAGTTTCACGGGGCTATGGGAGAAAAAGGGTTTATAAATGAGGTTTAGGTTTCAGCCACGGCGGGTTCACAAAAAGAACTAAGCCTATTTTCTGTATTCTGTGAGGGTCCAAGCCCCACCTCTTGAAGAAATAGGCGTCGATATACTTGCGTATGCGGGATATGGCCTCATAGTGCTCTATCGGAAGAACGCGAGCTAAATATTCTTTGTAGCTGTGCTTCTTAGCTTTATAAGCATCGTATAAGACTTTCACAAAGCCCTGTGTAGGGATAATGTCTTTGTACTTATTGAAGAGGGCTTTTGTCTCCTTGTCCGACTGAAGGCTTTTTACTTCAGGAGCGGTTAAATCGATGGGCTCGACATCTGTGAGGAGAGTATATAACGACTGATAAAACGCTTTTTTATCGGCGGCCTTAGATGCGAAATGTTCATCCAAATACTTCTTCAACAAGTAAAGGCCGTAAAGGTAAGGGTAGAGTTCTTTGAGGAGGAGGGGGGCAACATTTCTAGGTTCGCCGCCCTGCTCATCCTCTACAAACTTTATAATCCTATAAATATAGAGGCGAACCTTATCAACATCGATGGATTCTATAATTTTCCTCATATTGGTGAAGCGTTTATCCAAAGCCTCGTAGACCTTCAAGCGCTTCAAGAAACCTATGTATGTGTATTTGTCCATCTTCTCATCATCTAACAGCAGGAATAAGGCATCATCAAAGCCGCTAGACACCGAAAGATATTTGGCTATAGTTGTAAGTTCATCTTTTTTCGCCTCATTATTCAATCACATCACCTACCCGCGCTCTTGTAATCTCCTTCCTTGCTCTGCTTCATGTTCCTGATTAGCTGTAGCAGGAAGCCTTTCAGGAGGTTTGGGTTCAACAGGCAATTCTTCTCCATCCTGCGTTACTTCAGAACCTGTTAATTTAGCACCTGCTTGATCAAGCGTATTATTCACGCGACCAAGAGTCTCTGCAACAATGGTGTGGGCAACTTCACCTTGCTCTGCTTCATTCATGGGCAAGCCGGTGGTAGATATTTTGAATGTGTCCTGAGATTCATTGACATTCAGCACAACGTTGTGTTCAGTCGCTACTTTATCAAGCGTTTGTATGAAGAGATTTTTAATTTTGCCAGCAGTCCTCTCACCTAGCATTTTAGGTAAATTGTCTAGAGAAATTGCCATAGGTTTATTATTGTATTTGAACGTCAGAGAAAATTTATATGAATTGACTCTAGAAGGCGAAGAAAAAGCCGCTGTTTGAGTTGGCTGCGAATAGGAAGTATAATTATCAGAAGAATCAGTTGGAAGTATAAGAGCATGTAAATGTTGCGATCGAAAGGATGTGGGCACATTTGCAGTTTTAAGAGAGGCGTCAATTTTTTTCTTCATATCTCTTATAGGTTTATTATGAGTATAATAAAGATTGGACATAGCTACATTATACGAAGAAGAATAATTCATAATCTTCTTAACGCTACTATTCAGGACTTGTGGAGAGGTATAAGTAATTTGTGCATTAGAAGAAGCCGTATTTAAATGGTGGGTGAGGTCTGCTTGAACCTTATCCGACGAAACACCAGAAGAATCTATAAATATGGCCATATTAGTGTGTCTATTATCTTGATATGTGTAAATTTTAATGTGGCCTTTATACTTTCTTTCAATGCGGGCCGCTGCTTGGATAACTGATTCTTCACCAAGAGAAGTTTGAGCAAGGATCACTCTGCCATTTTTGAAAAAATCTTCGCCGACAGTTGATTTCAACCGTGAATTTATAGCACCTTTTGAAAAGAGATTTTTAACAGGATCTAGGCTTTTATTCAGTTTCTCATTAAGTTCAGTAAGAGGCATTTTCCCAAATTCTTCAAGAGATAAATCTACACTCTTTTTAGGGTTGTTTAAGCCAATCACTTTGACGCGCATCTCAGCCTCCTGCTCATAGACCACAAAAATATGATTTTTAGTTTTTCCAACTTCATGCACAACTTTGCCAGAACCCTCTCCAAATTCTCTCTCTAAATCTTCTTTAAAGACTTCCTTAAAACCAGCAGGCTTCTCTACTTTACTAAATAACTTTTCTGACCAATTCAACATCCTCTTCGTTACACGAATAACTGCATAGGTTTCACCAGAAGTTTTAAGTTTATCTTCTAAGTTTCTTTTAAACCATTCAAGATGCTGCTCGACTTTTTCTAATGATACCATACCTGTTTCAAGCCGCTTTTTTAGATATTTCTTCGCATTCAATGATTTTTTAGTTTTAACGACAGTCTCGGCAAACTTTCCACCACCTATCTTAACCCCTCTTACAAATCCCCCTAATGCGATATTTACTACAGCAAGCTCCGCGGCCGCTTTGAAGATTTCTTTACCAGATATCTCAGCTTTTTTCTCCAAAACAGTCTTAATATGCTCGTTCTTTTCAGTCAAATTTTCATAAATCTCATCACTAATCATATGTTTTTTGTGGAGATTATCAAGCATTTTCTGTGTCTTTTCAGGGTTATAAGCATGAAGAAGATTTTGTATAGAAGATTTCTCGCTTAATTGATGGAATACACCAGTGCTAGTTCCAGCGACGGCACCTACCAACCCCTCTTCTACCAAAAAGCTAAGAAGTTTCCCTCCCTTTGTTTTTAGGAAAGCTTCACCCACCAACTTCCCCACCACTTTCTCAGTACCGCTCGCTAACAACTTTTCAAAACCACCTACAGGTAAAATAGTCATCCATATATCCAAATTGTACATTACATTGCCCACACTAATATCATGTTTACCGACAATATGTGTTGCCTGTGATAGATTCGCAACCATGGAAAGTTTGGTAGAGGTATACTTCTCAAATAAATTCCCTAATTGATTCAATGTTTTTTCATCCATTTTCCCATCATTTACAGCTTTGAGAAGCTTTTGCATTCTTCTCCTATAAATTTTAAGATATGTCAAATTTTGTTTCGCGTTGTTGAGGTAAGTAGTGGCTTTATAAAAATCTGTATCTTCTGCTTTCTTACCTTTGATTGAATTATATAACGCAGGAACGACGTTGGTGAACATAGTCATTATAACCTGAGGCGTCTTTTTTATGCCACCCTCGAGAACACCTTGCCATTGAAGATATTTTTCAGTTACTTGTGCTAAATAATTTTCTAAATCATTAGTACTTAATCGTTGCAATTGTTTCCTCCTCTCATTAAGAGAGGATAATGCTGTTAAGGATTTCATAACATTGACTTCCCTATGTTCTTTGCCTTTATTAGACCTAACTAAGCGCAAAAATATTCTATTGTTCTTATCTTTTTCTATGTAAAAATCATAACCAATATTATTTCTTCCAGTAGCATCTAAATAATTTGAGATAAGATTATTTGCTGCAAGAACATCATTATAAATCTGTTGAGGTGTTTTGCCTTTCAATTTTTCAGAATCTAAAGAGAGAGTGTACATTGCACGATTATCATCAGAGAATATTGGTTGAGAGGGTATATTAATGCCACGCTTTCTAAGTGTTTCTCTTACAAAATTCCAATCCGAAGCAGAGGGCCTGTTCATAAAAAAGGTTGAGAGGCGAATATTTAAAAATGGACATTGGATTAAAGTTTATAACAAACTTGACAAAAAGAGTTTATCATCATCACTATACTTTAAATTTTCTCCAACTTCCAAAACAGCAGAGGTATAAAGGTAAAAGTGCCTACGAGGTTTTTTATGCTCATTGATGATTTTATAAGCAATAGGTGCTACTGCTAGAAGTTCTGCTTCTCTAACCTTACAATCGGGAGAGGAAATCGCGCATAGTTTGGTGACATCCTGCACGTTAGAAAACAAAGCCTTCAAAAGCCTATCATCGTTGATATCATCCAAATTTACTTTCCGCTCCCGAACATTACGAAAATAGTGAAAGAGAGCCGTCGCGACTGTGCCAAAGGCAAGAGCATGAATATAAGTATCACCATAAGCTTGATCAAGAGCCTTCTGAACATCTGGAAGAAGCATTATACTAACACCATATACAGTTATAGATACCATAAGAAAAATTCTATTCCAAAGAATTTCTTTCTTCTGGCGGAGTGCATCGACAAATGGATATGTATTTTCATTTAGTGCAGCCATAGGCTTGAAGTAACAGGGCACATCACTAAAGCGTTTTTCCCAGCCTTTTACTTGTCTCGTTAGAAGGGGCTTATAAAATTGCTCAACGACGGAGTCTTTATTCAGCTTAGAAAGATGAGGCAATTTGGAGAATTTATCCTTAAAAGCCTCAAAAGCCTTTCCATAATATTCATAATCTACTCGCTTCTCTGCCTTTGTCCTGAATGTAACAAAGAAAAATCGGGTTGCCATAGCTAATTACTGTGGGAAAAAGTTTATAAATATAGGCAGGCAATCGGGAAAGGCAACGGCTTTAAAAAAATATGGCCTCCTTCACTGCCATGTCAGAATTTTTACCGTGGATTGAAAAGTACAGGCCAAGAAAATTGGATGATGTTATTGGACAGGAAACCGTCGTAAAGGCAATGAAGGCCTTCGTGAAGAGAGGAGATATGCCTCATCTCCTATTCAGCGGGCCGCCGGGCGTAGGTAAAACGACGATAGCACTCGCTTTAGCCCACGAGCTTTACGGCGACGACATAGGTGGAAATTTTCTAGAAATGAATGCCAGCGACGAGAGGAAGTTAGAGTATATCAGAGGAAAGGTTAAAGACTTCGCCAGAGCCATGATAAACAACAAAGTGGGCTTTAAGATTATTTTCCTCGACGAAGCCGACGCTCTAACCCAAGATGCCCAGCACGCTCTCCGCCGCACGATGGAGGTGTTCTCCGAAGAGACGCGATTCATACTCGGTTGCAACTATTCAAGCAAAATCATAGAGCCAATACAAAGCAGAACTGCTGTCTTCAAATTCAGCCCGCTAACAAGGGAGGATGTTGAAAAGCTCGTTAAGCGTGTAGCTCATGGAGAAGAACTACATGTGGATAAGGAAGCTCTCGACGCAATTTACTATGTGAGCATGGGTGATATGCGAAAGGCCATAAACATCCTTCAAGGAGCAGCATTTATAAACAAAAAAATAACAAAGGAGCTCATCTTCAAGTTGGCAAGTCAAGCTTCGCCAGAAACAATTAAAGAGATAGCGGAGGAAGCGTATAAGGGGCATTTCGTAAAGGCCAGAAAACTCATAGACGAGCTTAGAATAAATATGGGATTAAGCGGAGAGGATGTGCTCATACAACTCTACCGCCACGTTCTTGACATGGACATAAGTGAAGAAGAGAAAGCGTTCCTTATCGATAAAATAGCAGAATACAATTATCGGCTCGTCGAGGGGGCTAACGAAAAAATACAAATTGATGCCCTCTTAGCGCAATTCAGCATTGCAAAAGAGCATAAGCACAGGCATTAAACAGTATTTTCAAGTGGCAGAGTCATATAAATAATTATAATGAGAACTCCATCTTCAAACCATCTCTAACATAGCACAAGTCATGGATGCAATTTAAACCAAGCCTCTTGCATTCTTCCAAGGCCTTCGGACTCTCGCTGCCCGGCTGCATCCACACATTTTTTATGCCGAGCTCAGCAATTTTTGGTAGAGTTGCCTCTGTTACTTGCGGCGGCACAATAGTTATAACTAAATCCGGCTTTTCGGGAAGAGCCTGGAGAGATGAATAAATTTTATGCCCTTCAATCTCATCTGTATTTGGATTTACGCCATAAACTTTATAATCTTCCTTCAAGAGCTGCATGAAAACTTTATAGCCATATTTTTCTTTATGCCTGCTCGCCCCTATCACAGCTATGACATTATCTTTTCGCATTAAGGTGGAAATCTCGACCATGGAGTTAAAAGGAAAGAAAGGTTTAAAAATACTCAAGAGTTTTTCTTCTCAGTGTTATCTGAGCTTTGCAAAAACACTTCAGAGGATTTTATGAGTTTAACCAATTCCTCCTTAGACTGTATGGCCTTTATGAGCTTATTTATATGCTCAATAAACATGGCTAAGGAAGCACCCTCCAATTGAACCAAACGATCTTTCAAAAGTTTGGCCTCGAGCATCTTAGAAATGTCTTCATATTCTCTTGAGACTGCTTCAGATGACTTTCCTTCAACCTCTTTGCCAAAGGGCTTAGGTTTATTCTGAAGAGATAATGTAAAACCATATACCTCATTAAGGGTGGTGTTAACAAACGAAAGATACTCTTTATCGCCCAACATGCTACGGATCTGCCTGAGGTTCTGCGCGACTTTCACTATTTCATCGACAGTTTTGTGGGCCTGCTTTTTCTCATGTGGAGAAAGATTCGAATCATCAATTTTTTTCCTAATCTTCCTTTCGGCTTTTTCTTGAGATTTTTTGTCACCGACTAAAAATATGCCCATATATCTAAAACTTTCTAGTGGAGCAAGAGATAATTTCCTCTGGAGATCAGACATATGACCCACAAGCAAGAATATGTTTTTTCGCCCTCTCTTAAAGAGTTCTACCTTCGAAGGCTTAGGCTTCTGCCTCGAAAAAATCTCATTGTCATTCAATGCCATATAGAAACTAGAAGAGAAAAAATTAAAAATCAGCCTATAATCCAATGTAAAATCTTAATCGCAGCCACAAGAACAACTGCAAAAATCAGCAGTTTATCTGGAGCTACTACAAACATGCTTTCATTTTCAGATGTAAATGCGCCTCCCATAATACCTGCAGCAGCAGAGGGCATCATAACGCGCTTTTTTAGTCCCATGGCCGCTTATTCCTGCAAAATGTTTAAAAAAAGATTTGATGGCGTTTGAGATAGAAAGTAGGGGCTAAAAGTATATTTGGTGTTTTAGGCGAAGGTTTTTAAACACTCCTTACCACTAATATATTATGGCAAGGTATAAAACGCTCCTGCAAGCTGAGAAACAGCTTAAGGAGAAGCTGGAAAAATATGGCTTTGAAGAGAGGAATATTCCGCTCATAAAAAAGCGCATGAAGCAGCTAAAATGGAATCCTGGCGTAGAGATTGATACGCTCAAGGTATTTAAGAGGAAAGATGGCAGTAACTATTTCGTATTCGTGGGTGTAAAGAAGGGATTTCTCGGCATAGGGAATAAACTCGTAGTCACTTATTACAATCCACACTCACCAATATCCAGTTCTTATTACCCTAGACAAAAGGTTGTCAGAGTTAGAAAGATTAGTAACAAATTAAGCCAAAATATAGACAGCGCCATCAGAGAAATTGCATTCTTCGCCGCTCATAAACCGAAGGATGTGCTCTTTTTCTCTCCACACAACCACGCCGGCGAAATAACATTTGAAAGAAAAGACAGCAGTGTATATACAAAGAGGCTCATAGACTTCGAGCCCGAAAATAAATGGGAATTGCAGGTTATGGGTATGAATAGGCCTGTTGACGACGGCATGAGCCACCCATTAGGAATAATACTCTCAGGAGCTTTCTTTGGATTGGATACCTATGCATATACCCCACACAACTCATTCCCCTTGGGCGTCTATAAAGAGATGAAGAGCTATGCTGACGAGCTCGGCATGGAGGTAGTTCCAGGCACTGAATTCACTATGCCATTATATGAATACAATGTCGTAGATATGAAGTTCCTAGCCAATGAAATGAATGAAAGACTTGAGAAAAAGGGCATAAAGAAGCGCATAACTGTCCCATACAAAGGAGGAAAATTCTTTTACACAAAGAACAGTCCAATGGATAGAATGCTCAAAGCCTATGAGAAGCTCACTGGCGAAAAATACGACGGCCAACTGCCTTTAAAGGAGGTAAATGGACCTCATACAATAGTGTTATATAAAGACGCTGCTATAGGTAAAGAAGTCGAAGACACAATATTGGCCAAGAAAAGCACAGCCCGATTCCCGCCGCTGGCAGCTGACGATGTCTTCTACAAAAATACTATAGCAGAGCTTAGGAAAAAATATGGCGACAAAGTTCTGATAATAGCAGCCCATCCGTTCATAAGCCTATCTTTGCCACAAGCAACAGGTGTTGCCAGCTTGATAAAAGACGGCGATTTCAGCTTGAATGAATTAAAGGACATGCTACGCCCGCAAGAAGCGTTCGGCGGCGTACCTTATTTAGACGGCATCGTCGCCTTCAACGCATCCTTAACAGAAGGAGAGGCAAAGTTCAAGCCAAGGGATGTTTATGTGAGCTTAAAGGAGAAAATAAAAGGTGGCTGTAACGGCCTGGACGATTTCTGCAAATTCAGGGAGAAAAACAGCAAAGAATTCGAAATGTATATGAACAAAGCCACAAAAAGAAAATTCAACAAGCAGACACATTATATAAATGCCATGAATATGGCATTGGCAAGTCAAATTGCAAGAGACCTCTCAAAAGAAGGCATATATGTACCCAAAGCAGCTGGAAGCGATACGCATTGGTACTTTAAGAAGATATTTAAGGTAACAAAACCTGCAATGAATCACTTAGGCAGAGCATACACACTTGTAAAGGCTGAGAAGAATGATGTGGGCAGCATATTCGACGCAATGCGCGCTCATTACAGAGGAGAGAGAAATGCCATAGATTACTGGGCTTATGCTCACATAAACGACGAAGGGAAAATGGTCATCGATCCAAACAGAAAAGCAACTAAGAAGGAAAGCCAAGAATACACCTCTCGCTACATAGAAAATTATGTCCTGCACGGCTTCTTAAGCGGTCCTTTAGGCAAGGATGTGTTTAAGAGAGCATTCAGCAAAGTAAAGCACAGCCTTGGCAAGGTTTATTACATCTATAAAAAATACCTTAAAGGCTAATAGTATGGCAGATAAACTGGGAAGGGTTGTGTAGATTAGGAGCTCTCAAGCAATTCCATTACTTTTTCATAAACCTCAGTATATATTGAAGGATGGGCAACCAAAATGAAGGGCTCGTCGTTGTAATTGAGAGGCTTAGCCTCTAATCCAGCTTCTCTCGCTATAAGCTCAGCAGCGCGGAAATCCCAAAGTTTTAGGCCATAGCCAATAAAGGCATCGAAGTAACCCTTAGCTACATAGCTAATTTCAAGGGCAGCACTGCCAAATTTTCTTATATCTGCGATGCGTTCTTTATAGTAGGCGAAAATTCTAACGGCCCTTCGCTTAATCTCGACAGAACGGCCATGGCAGAAGCCAAAAAACTGCTTTTCTTCAGGACGAGGTAGCGGCGCCTTGAATAGAGTGTTGTTAAAGAGAGCTCCATAATTTTTAGCAGCTGAAAAGAGCTCATCTAATATAGGATTATAAACAGCACCTGCTATAACCTCTCCCTTATGCTCAACGGCTATGGACACATTGAAAAAAGGAACATGTTTAGCGAAGTTGTTTGTGCCATCGAGAGGGTCTATAACCCAGCGGTACTCCTTACCCACTACTTCCCCTTCCTCTTCGCCTATAATGGCATGATCAGGAAATAACGCCCTTATTTCATCCTTTATAAGCGCTTCGCTTTCCTTATCCACAGAAGTAACCAAGCTTGTATCCGCTTTACTTTCAACATCAAAATTGCCGAAGAAAGCCCTGCGTTGAATTCTGCCCGCTTTTACGGCTAAATCCTCTGCCACCTGCCTAAGAACCTTCGCATCCATGAGTAAATGAGAGGTAAAGAGTTTTTAACACTTGCTTTCAAAAGACAGGGATGCTAATTCTGTGGGATGTTGATGGCACAATGCGGCGAACAGGGAGGGCGCTTTACCGTGCTTTCAAAAAAGCAACGAAGCGGAGGAACCCATTCAAGCGCATAGAGGAGAGGGATTTTTATAAAGATGAAGATGCCTTCGGGAAGGTTATGGGAATAGCGCAACATTTATCATTGAGAAGAGTAGGTGCCTTTAAAGAGCTTCTATTAGGTTTGGAGATTATATACAGTTTATCAAGTATGGAATATGACATAAAAAAGGTCCTCACTCATCCAAATCCATTAAAAGAGAGCCTCGACCTTCTCGTTCTGCAAGAAGGGCAAGTAGCAAAAGCAAAACTCCCTTTATTTATATTGGAAATGATTCCCCCTCTTATGAAAGAATTCGCGGAATTAAAGGCAAGAGAATTCGCCATAGAAACAATAAATATGTTAGACGCAAAAGGATACGACCAAGGCATAATTACAGCATCCCCTGGACTGACGAGCCTATGGGTGGAGAGATTTGTTGAAAGGCCCTTGGGAAGGCAAATATTCAAAAGAGAATTGATCTTCGAGAGGCAACGTGACAAAAACAGAGCTTTTGGCAGGGCATTATTCATTAAGCCATCATCACAAGTAATCTACATAGGCGATTGTGGAACAGACATAAGCGCATTTTTAACTGCCACAAAAGAATGGCGCTTTGAAGGAACAATGTTTCTAGTAGAGAGCGAATTTACAATTAAGCCAGTGGTTGAGAGGATAATAAAAAACCAAAACATATTTAGATTAAATGAAAATTTACATATCCTTCCTAACCATATCCTCCCAGAAACTGGGAAGAGAATCCTTGAGATTGGGGAAGATGTCGAGAGCATCCTCCACGAACTCGTCTGAAAGAAGGCGAGAAGCAATTTGTGGATAGTATTCCAACAAAGACATAGCAGTATCTATGACTGTAGGCTTGCCATGAATAAGGGCTTGCTCAAGCAGGGGTTTGCCATTAACGTTCAATGTCAAAAGGTTTTCAAGAGCCCTCCCCATATAATGGTGAAGAACAGGATCTGCCAATGGTAGGCCCAATTCACTATACATTTTAATATAGAGGACTCTCATGAAAATTAAGCTCGTCGCCAATGTTTTGCCAATCATAGCTGGATTGGGATATTCAACTAAATCTTTGTAGAACACAGGGGCTAAGCTATCAAAGAAAAATGGATAAGATTCTTCTGGTGTCTCCCATTCGATAACTCTTGCATTGAATAAAGCACTGTTTATATCACCATTTTTAAGCAAAGCTGCTAACTTACCGCTCGGCGTTATCATGTTCAAAGCATCATTTGTATATTTATGATAATCCACACTTTCCGCAACCTCAGCCAAAAATACTGCTAAAGGGTAGAGGTGGTTTTTTATCAGAAGAGAAAGAAGTGTCTCCCCGTCAGCATCACGAGCATAAATCATTGTGCGCATCCAATTCTTCTGCTTTATCTCGTTGGCATCGCCGACTTTGCCACTCGTGCTTATGAGCGTCTCCACAAATGAGGATATGAGCATATTTTCTAGAGTATCCCATTTTTTGAACACTTCCTTAGATATGTATCTGGATTCAATAGCACTGCCAACCTCCCGTATGTATTTTGAGTATATGGCTGGAAGTTCATTCACGCGGCTCATTACATGAAATGCGTCTGCATCTCTAGTGACAATCTTCAGTCTATTCAATTCATCACGAGAGATTAGTTCTTCCCTTGGATAGATGTCTGGATCTATATATTTCACACGAACGAATTCGTTGCTGTTTTTAGCTGTATCCTTAACACTAACCCTATTCTTACCTTTAAGCAAGCTCTTAATTTTGTTTTTGAAGCTCATAGCCGCTTATTATGTAGATATATGCTTATAAACCTAGCGATTACAACAAAATAATAGTTTATAGGCCACTCATTAATACTTTATAAGCCACTCATCCACAGGGAGCAATTTATAAAGATTTTTAAAGAAAAACCAGCCATGGAACTCCACGAACGCGTATTTGAAATATCACTGACGAGGTTGATATTCTACCCTAGCAACGAGCCATATGGCGCGATAGCAGGCTTTTATGACTATGGGCCTATAGGCATCCGAATAAAACGCAACATAGAAAAACTATGGCGAGAGATATTTATAGAGAGCGAAGGACATTTAGAGGTCCAATCGACGATTGTTACGCCTGAATCTGTATTGGAAGCGAGCGGACATGTAGCAGAATTCACAGACCCAATTACAGAATGCCAGCAATGCCACTTTAAATTTAGGGCCGATAAATTGATAGAGCAAAAATTCAACATGGAGTGGCAGGGAGATTGGAATGAATTGAAAGAGAAGTTAGCGGAGATGAAATGCCCTCGCTGTGGAGGCAAATTGGGCGAGCCATATAAAGTAAATCTGATGTTCAATACAGAAATAGGCTATGACGGCAATAAAGCATATTTAAGGCCAGAAACAGCTCAAGGAATATTCACAGCTTTTCCACGCCTTTTCAAGTTGGCGGGCGCTCAATTGCCTATGGCTGTTGGACAGATAGGGAAGAGCTTCCGCAACGAGATAAGCCCAAGGAGAGGCCTTGTGAGGCTCAGAGAATTCACACAAGCAGAGCTTGAGTATTTTATGGACCCAGAAAACCAAAAGCACTCTAAACTCAAAGATGTCGAGAACATTGAGTTTAACTTTAAGCATAGAGGAAGCAGTGAAGTTGTTAAGGAAACAGCTAAGAGTCTGGTTGAAAAAGGCGTTTGCAGCGAGGTCTTTGCATATTTCTTAGCCAAAGAGTGGATTTTCTTTAAGACCCTTGGCTTAAAAGAAGATAAGATGTGGCTCCGCCACTTAAGAGACGATGAAACACCCCATTATTCAGGTGGCAATGTAGATATGGAGGTAGAAACAAGTTATGGTATTATTGAGATAGCAGGCAATGCATATAGGACAAATCACGATTTAGGCCAGCATTTCAAGAAAACCAATGACAAGGGTTTCAAAGTGAAGCTAGAGGGTAAGGATGAGCCAATAATTCCGCATGTCTTCGAGGTTTCCATTGGCATAGACAGGACACTCTTCGTTATGTTAGAACATAGCTTCGAAGAAAAGGGCAAAAAAGAAGAAGGCAAAAAGGGCTGGGCATGGTTCCGCTTCAGCACAGCAGTAGCCCCATACGACGCTCTTGTAGGACCACTGCTCAGCAACGATGAGAAGCTTGTCGAAAAAGCCAAGGTGGTGTTTGAGAAGCTTCGTATGGAGAGCCTAGATGTTTTATATAAAGAAAAAGGCAGTATAGGCAAGCGCTATGCAAAGGCAGATGAGATAGGCGTTCCCTATGCAATAACCATCGACCACCAAAGCTTGGAAGACAACACAGCAACTATTCGCTTTAGAGACAGTGGAGAGCAAGAACGCGTAGCCATCGACGAGTTAGCAGAGAAGCTTAAAGAGTACATTGGCAAGGGAAGGACTGCCTGACTAGTGAAAAGAGTATATTTTTAAACACTTTTATACACATATATTACTATGACATCAAAAGATAATAAAAAGAAAATTTGGAAAGTTGCTAGAGACGTCTTAGCAGGCATCGCAACCGCATATGTTCTAGCTTTTGGGATTAAGTATGGTGCCTACCAAACAGTGGCTTATTATACTAACCACTCAGAAGGAAAAGCTGTGGCAGAAGTAGAAGGCACAACCTATCGTTACCTCGAAGAAGTTAACGGCAAAGAGTTGCTCATCGAACGTAAAGTTTTCCCTATTTTTGAAGGAAACGAAAATATAATTGTAAGTGAAGATAAAGGTGATGGTCTTATACTTAAACGCTTTGAAAACGGAAAACTCTGGTTAAAAGAAGGCAAAAAACTCACACCGGAAGAAGCGAGGAAGTACAGTGTAATTATTAACAGATTAGACAAGAAACTCAGAGATAAGGGTCTAATCGTAAAAACTATTACTTTCAAGAAGACAAAAGAAAAAACGCGTGATTGGGAAGGCATAAGAGAAATAACAATCACCACCGATAAAAAATAATCTCTTTTATATTTATTTTCTGACTAGCCAATGCAGAGCTTCTTAAAAACCTTCCATTCTTAAAGTGGCTATGCTTGACATTCACATCCTCGGCTCAGCTGCTACAGTGCCAACGGCAAAGCGCTCGCTGCCGTGCATCTTATTGAAATGGAAAGGCGAGCCCATATTATTCGACGCAGGTGAATGCTGCCAACGACAGATGATGAAGGCAAAGGTCCATTATGGAAGGATACGAAAAGCATTCATAAGCCACCTCCATATAGATCATTTCCTGGGGCTCATTGGCCTCTTAGAAACGCTCAATCTCCTCGTGGAATTCGATGAAGGAGAAAAATTCAATATATACGCTCCAAAGGGCTTCTCTCGCTTCTTCATAAACCCTAAACCCTTTACGCAACTGGAAGAAATAACAAAACCAACCAAGTGGGACTTCGCCGACTACACCATCGAAGCTTTCACTGTAAAGCATTGGGACAATGCCTATGGTTTCATATTCGAGCAGAAGCCCTACAGGAAGCTTTACAAAGATAAAATAAAGGGCTTAAATAAAGATGAGATTATAGAATTGGTTAAAAAAGGCAAAGTAGGCAATACACGCTTAGAAGATGTAAGTTATATTCAAAGGGGCATAAAGGTCGTTTATACAGGTGACACAGCCTATTTCGACGGATTGAAGGAAAAAATGGAAGGAGCTGATGTTGTAATAGCCGACAGCACATTTGATGAAAGCCTGGAGGAAGAGGCGCATTACAGGCAGCACATGACTGTAAAAGAAATAAGCCAAGCAGCCCAAGAAAGCAATGTAAAAATGCTTATATTAACGCACATAAGCGCGCGTTATCCCGAGAGTGACTTGTTAGAAGAACAGGCGAAGAAGCACTTTAAAGGAAAAATTTATGTAGCAGAAGATTTATTGAAAGTGACAATAGACAAGCCTTTAAACCTTTAAGGCCAAAAAGCCCCTGTGCATGTAGGTATAGTTATTTTCAAAAAGCTGAGCGAATATGCTAAAGAGATAGACGAAGTGCCTTACATTTACTATGAAGATGCTCTCGACAGGCTGAAATACGCGTTAAAAGCTGGAACGATACCAATACCAAAAGGCAGAGAATTAAAGGAAAAGGAATTCGCCCTCACATTCATGGCCGAACGCTCTCTTCTAGCAAACGCAAACCATCCTTATTTAACAAACCGTGTAGCCATAGCCTACGCAAAGAGCATAGCAAACACTCTAACAACAAAGGAGCTTATGGAAATTGCAGAACTTTTGGGGATAAATATAAAGGGTGATAAAATTCATGTTGGTGATTTCTTGAGATATTCGCCCAACAGTAAAGATTACAGTTTATATTATTTCGAAGTGCATAATGGATATGTCAAGCTAAATGAGCAAAAGCTTCGCCGCATTATAGAAGAGGTTATAAAGAAAAAATTATCGACGCAGCCGAAAGGAAAGGACGAACGCATAAAAGATATGGTAAAGGAGTTGTTGGAGGCAATACCTAAAAAGAAAGTAACAGTCCATACAGGAGAAATGGCGCCATGCATGAAAGAGCTTTTGAACAGGCTTAGACGGCATGAAAACCTAAGCCATTACGCGAGGTGGAGCCTAGCAGTTTATCTTATAAATAGAGGTGTTAGCGTCGATGATATTGTAAAGCTATATTCAGCTTTACCTGATTACAAAGAAGAGATAACACGCTACCAAGTCGAGCACATAAAGAAAAAGGCATATACAACCCCTTCATGTCTAAAAATGAAAACCTATGGACTGTGCGTCGCTGAATGCGGCATAAAAAACCCTATGGAGTATGGAAAGCATGGAAAGCATAATAGATGAGCTCTTTAGCAATTATTATAGGCGAGCTAAGATATTCATACCACGCATAGAGGAGAGAGAATTTGGCATAGGGTATGATAAAAAAATAGAACGGCGACATCTGTCTTTTTTTACAGAAGAAGCCCTGAGGAAATTTCTAGTGGAGGAAGTGCCTAGATATATAAGCTACTCCATAGCATACTATGACAAACCTGCTGCTGAGATGAAAAATAAAGGCTGGAAAGGCGCAGATTTAGTATTCGATTTAGATGCTGAAGAAGGCAGTTTATCTTCACTCAAAGAAATTCAAAGGCAGGCTGCCGAATTGTACGATATTCTTAAAGGAGAATTCGGCATTAAAAAAGCCCTCCGCGTCTTTTCAGGCAATAAAGGTTTTCATATCCATGTGTACGATGAGGAATTTAGAGAGCTCGGCAGCGAAGAACGCCGGAGAATCGTTGAATATGTTTCAGGAAAAGGCTTCGACTATACACACCTCTTCTCTAAAAGAGAAGGTGGTATGATTAGGGGTCCAAAACCCAGCGAAGGAGGTTATAGAGGAAGGTTCGCCAGAAAAGCCATTGAATTAGCAAGAGAGCAAAAAAGCCCGCTCTATAATTTCAAAAGCCCATCTGAGAGAGAGGCTTTCATAAAAGGCGTAGAGGAAGGTATTTGGAGCAAAATAAGGGCTAAAAACCCTATTGAACGCTTTGGTGTCGTCGTTGAGCATTTAGGCGTTGCTGGCATAGATGTAGATGGTGCCGTAACTTATGACATCAAACGCCTTATTAGAATGCCCAATAGCCTCCATGGAAGCACAGGTTTTAGAGTTCTCCCATTGAAAAGCTTTGATGATTTTGATGTCGAAAAGGCAGTGGCCTTCTCCGATGAGCCTGTGGATGTTATATTAAAAGAAGATGTGAAGGGTGTGGAGTTATTAAATTGGAAAGAAGATGGAAAGAAGGGGGAGAAAAAGAAGGTCCCCTTGTATATAGCTGTGTTTTTGGCATTAAAAAGAAAAGCAATTATTTCTTCTTAGTCTCTATTTTTTTGTCGCCTGTTGCTTGTATTCTAAATATTGGCAAGTTTATTGGAGAAGGATAATTTATAATCCTAGCAGCCAAAACAGCATGAGCTGTGCCAACATAATTTATAGTGTTCAAGAGGCGCTCGTTCTCGGCATTTGGCACCTTCTTATCCTTTTTCCATTTTTCCAGAATCTCCTTTGGTTCATCCTTGCCCATAAGCTCTCCAACAATCTTTATGAAACCAGCAGCACCATTCTTGCCATATGTCACTGTGAATATGTATTTATAGTATGTCCAGCCATCACCTTTGTCAGATATATCTGTTATAGCTATATTTGTATTCCTTCCTCCTTTCCAGGCTTCGCGGTCCTTCACTTTTGCTTCTACTTCAAGTACTCTATCACCTACAATCATACTTTCACCTCTCCGCTTTTGGAAGGATAATGTTTAAAAGAGATTGGGAAGAAAGGGGCGTTATGCCTCGCCTTTATTATCTTCACAAAGCAAGGAACATGAAGGAGTTAAGAAAAGGTTTAGAAAAAGTCGAGAAAAGTAGATTCGCTCCATTTATAGAGGAGGCTCTAAAGGAAAACATTTCAAAGGATGGACTCGACAGTCCTGCTTTTGTATTCTGGCAGAGTATACGGACAATTCTCATGAGGAATTTCAGCGAACTCGCAGGTGAATTAAAGGACTACCCCCATTATGCCACTCAAATGATTGCTGAGAACATTAAAGAGTTGGTGGAGATAATGGGCAAAATTTGGTGGGGCATCAACGAAGAAATAAATGATGTATATCGTGAGGGTGTTATGAAGTATTGGATACCCTTCATAGAGCATGATGGCCTAGCAGCCCTTATGATGAATAGGAAGGAATTAATAAGCATGAGATATAGCTTTCCTTACTGTTTAAGATTTAGAAGGGAGGAAGAAAAATTGCATGAATTACGAAGAAGATATCTGGTTGAGAGATTGGCAGGAGAAAAAGGCCTTCTCTTTATACCTAAGAATGATTTAGATTACATTCGTCCTTTACCAACATCAGTTCGTAGAATCCAAGTTGTCACTGCCTGAGATTACTCCTCAATAGCTTCATCTTCATAGACATATACTTTCGTATTTTTGTCTTTCCAGCATGTGGGCTCCATACCCGCCTTCAAGCAAAGCTGAGAAAGGAATTCCTCTTTACTGGGCAATTGTTCCCAAACTTGTGGCAAAAATGTAGCTCGGTTGTAACCTCTCTCAAGTACGAGACCATGTTTTCCAGGCTGCAGAAAATCCTTAAGCTCATCACCGTGTTTATCGATTAGCTTTGGCACAGTGAGAAGAGAAATCTCTATATGTATCTGTGGAAGCTCTTCCCTCGAGAGAGGTGGAAATCGTGGGTCTTGAAAGGCCGCTGCTTGAGCGTTGTCTATAACAGCACGCCACACTTCCTTTATAGGCTCTATATATCCAATACACCCCCTTAATTGCCCTCTTTCAGTAAGAGTTACAAAAACACCTCGCTTTTCTTTCCATATTTCAGGCACGTCTGTTGGGTAGGGAATGTCGTTTTTGAAAGCACCTTCTATCGTCGAACGAGCCAAACGAAGAAGCCATTGTTTTTCTTCCTCTGTGTAAGGCATGGATAAAAAGGATAAGAAGTTTTTAATAAGCTTACCAAATGTAGCTCTGAATTATTATTTAAGAGTTTCTATCAAAAGTATATTATGGCGGAAGACTATGAATTAGATTTAGAGGGGAAAATTAGAGATTATTATCCTGGCAGCACAAAACGATTGGAGGCTTTTATTAATTCTGTAATGAGACGAGACCCCGTTAAAGGAATAGCTCTTTATTACCTTCTTCAAAGCGAAATGCGTGTTGGCGGAACGGGCGTAAGATTAAAAGCGAAAAAAGAACTTTTGAAGCTTGCCGTCGGTGGAAAAATATTTAAGGATATGATAGATAAAGAGGGGGGCACAAAATCAGCATTCATAAAACATCCCATTACAGCACTTATGTACTATACTTACAAAAAAGTCGCTGAGAGAAAGGTAAGACATATGAGCATGACACCATTTCAAATAAGCGTTGATATAATATATGATGAATTTAAAAGGCATAAAAAATTAGGAGTGCTTTTAGACATTATAAAAAACAGCCCACTGGCAAAAGACGCTGAAATTATGAAAATGATAAAAGAAATATCAACTAAAAAAACGGTTAAAGAGCGGAGAGAACTGTTTGAAGGTTTATTGTACAGGGCGTTGCTTACAGAAGAGTATAAGAATAAAATAATTGTCTCGGACTTGATAATTGAAAACTTTTTAGGCATCATTGAAGACAGTTTCAAATTACTTGAAAATTATGTAAAAAAGGAGATAAAAACCCTTCCAAAAGCCATACAAAAGGCTGAAAAGGAAAAAGATGATGTTATTGATAGGGCCATATCACTAGCTTTAAGATACCACTATGGCAGCTATGCACGAATATTTAAGCAATATATTACAGCGCTCGTTGCCAAAAAGCTGGAAGAAGAGGGTAAATTAAATTTAAATGAAGATAAATGTTTTGTTATAGGGCCAAAAAGGAATATTAAAGGCAAAGCCAAATGGTCCGAATTATACCAAAAGATTTATGGTGTTTATCCCGGGCAGGAGCCCAATATAAAAGATGTTATTGAGAAGTATGCACAGATATTTGGAAAGCTCCCTTCGTTGTACATTAATCCTCAAAGGCTGTCGAAATTATTGGAGAGCGACAAGGGATTAAAGTTCGTTATAGGCTACGACGCTGGATTAAAAGATTTGGTTGAGATGAAAAACAAGGAAAAGAAGGATAAGAATGTCGCTGATAGATATTTAGAAAGATAAGTTGTTGGATTCATTCTAATAATCTTCTGAATATAGCTATGCGGCGCTTAAATCCATCGTTTAAAGAAAAGACGGTGAAATTAGGCATCCTTCCAATGACATGTACTGATATCGAACCTACAACCATATTCACTTTCGGGTCTTCCAAATTAGCTTGATTAAGAAGCTGGAAGGATATAGGGCTTATGCCATAGATATCACAGTATCTTTGAAGAGTCTCTCTGCTTTTTATGAAAATAGTGCGCTCGCTGGGAGATTTAAATGAAGTTAGGCGGGCCTTCTTATTATTGGCTATAGGTTCAGCCAATGGCGTTATATTTAGTTTAATTTTTAGCATAGCCTTCACTTATGTTAGAAAAGGTTTATAAATAAGCACATGATTGCCTAAATATACTCTTTAAGCTTAAAACAACAAACAAATAAATGAAAATAAAAGTTAGCTAAGAACAGAGTAAAAGCTCTTAAAGCCATGCGCCTGCAAAAGCTCAGCCGCAGCCTTAGCCTTCTCCTCGCTGTCGAAGAGCGCTACGAGGTTTCCACCTGCTCCACCGCCTGTAATTTTGGAGCCCAAAGCACCAGCCCCTTGCAAAAGAAGCCTCGCCAGCTCCGTCTTATCGGTCGAGAGGTTAAAGCAGCTCAGCAGGCCATGATCGACATCCATAAGGTAGCCGATGTAAGGCAGCTCGCCTTTTTCTATTGCCTTTATAGCTTCGTTGAATAGAAAGCCATAAGCCTCGAAGACATGCTCTGTCATGGCAGGATACTGCTCTTTCCTTTCCCTCACATAGTCGACGGTTTCCTTTGTGCTCTTCAAGTTTTGCCCTGTGCTAACAATAAGGAGATGTAAGGACTTACCCACACTGAAAGGTTTTATGTCGAACTTTCCGGGGCCTAGCCGCTTGAAGACGAGAGGCTTTCCATATGTCGCTGCAGAGTTATCTATGCCAGAAGGCGTTCCGTGGAAAACAACTTCACCCTCCCATGCCGCTTTGTTTATTTCGTCGTCGCTCTTCCCCAGCTTTAAAAGATCATTCACAGCCCTCGCAAAGGCCACATTCAAAGCCGCTGACGAGCCAAGGTTTTGGCCGATGGGCACTGTTTGTTTAACAACAACGGAAAAGGTCTTCCCCTCTATGCTTAAAGTAGAGAGGATGCGTTTAAACGCCTCCGTCACTTTATCATCCATGTTCCAAGGACCCTCTTTTACTTCTACGACCGTTTTAATCGAAGGCAAAGAAGCGACAATAGCATCATAGCCATGCACAACGAAGTGCTCGCCGAAGAGAATCACCTTTCCGTAGCCAACACCCACGCCAATTTTTTCGTCTGTCATAATTTCACCAACATAATTATGAATAATTAAATCAGCTTAACATCCAAAGCAGAGAGCTTTAACCCTTCCTTCTCGCCTGCTTCTATAATTTTGCCGACATCCACTGTGCTGCCGTCAGTAATGAAAGCTAAGCTGTCCCAGCCGCCGGCTCCAGGGCATCTCCCTGCAACGATACCTGGCAGCTTCTCCGCTTCTTCTATAATGCGGCTGAGAGGCTCTGGCTCAACAGGATCAAAATCAGGGACTATGGCCTTTATCTTTTCCTGCATTTCTCTGTGGACAGCTCTAGCCTCATGCGTATAGTGCCTAACAGCAGCAAAGTCCCTTGCCTTTAAGGCCTCTATAGCCTTCCTCTCTATTTCATCCTGCTTATTCATCAAGACTTTGAACTCCTCTTCGTTGCTCTTCTTCCACTCCTTCCATGCTTTTACTGCCGAGATACTAGATGTCTTAGCCCCTCCTATATTGAAGACAAGCAAGCCCACATCTAAATCAATAGGCGTGACGCTGAGACCCTCCCATTCCCTTTCTAAGCTTTCGAAAACAGCCTTTTTGAATACATCCTCGCTGAGGTGAGAAGGTAGAGTAATAGCACTAGGATCATACCTTTGGTAGACAATACTCTTTCCATATGTGCTCGTCGCTATGTCAAAGCCCGAGCCGATTTTTTGAGCAAAAAACGCATAGGCGATTTGAGAGAGTTTGTGTATTGTGTCTAAATGACTAGCTGTATCAACATCGTTAGCCTCAAACAACGCTTTGGAGACGGCAACGACAGCAGCAGCAGAAGAGCCCAAGCCAGATTTCTCATCTTTATCGCCGAAGATTGGGCTATTGAATAACTCGATTTCCACATCACCCTTCCATAAGCCCTTCGATTTGAGGAAGAGCTCAGCGACTAAATAGGGATACTCCACAAGCGTTAGCTCTTTCTTATTCAGAGAAGGTTCTACCAAAAGGTCGAATTGATGTGAGGCAATGCTCCTTTTTCCTCTTTTATAATTGGCAGTAACACCCCTGCCTTCTTTATCCGCCACGGCCAAAGACAAACTAATATGCCCTTTAATAAGGACTGAATAAGCACCATAGAATAAAACCTTGCCCGGCACAGTCAGAGATCCAGACACGAATTATCCCTCTACAAACACAGGCCCCTTACCCATCTTTGTCACAAATACATTTTCTTTACCGACGATCTCCGCTAAGCGAGAACTCACCTCGCTTTCGTATTGAGCCAAAGTGAAAACAACAGCATTAGGTCCAGCGTCGAAGGTATAAGCAGCTTTTACCTCACTTTCATTCAAGTCCAGCACAGCGTCTATGATTTGCTCGGATGTATCATTTAAGTAGCGAATGCGCGGCTCAGTATAGTACATCATGGCATGCAAGCCATTACTCATCATCATTATATCATTAGCTAATTGAGGGAAATTTTTATCCGCTATTCTGTCTATAACGCGAGGAAGAACCTTATTTTCCTCATATTCCACCCATTGAGAATAAACAGGATTAGTCTTAATAGTCATCTTCATTCCAGCCCTGCTCTTCACTGCCTTCTCCCCCTTCTTCACCTTCGTATAGATAATGCGGAGCTCTGGCCAATGTTCTGGCGGAAAGAGGGATTCCGCATAGCTGCTGAATATTATATCTTTTTTCTCTTCGTCGGGAACATCTTCTGGCCTCTTGGGAAAGTCCATTGGAATGCCCTTATGCCATACCACAACACCACCTTCGGAAGGAATGCTTCGCGTCGCTGAGCCGCTCCCTAAACGGGCAAAGACGCTAAGCTTCTTGTCGTCGCTGAAATACTCTTCATAAACCTCTGGTTCAAGCTCCTTCATAGCGCCCTGTAACGCTTTGGCCATCGCAGCAAAGCCGCTGGCAGAAGAAGCAAAGCCTGCCGCTGTAGGAAAGTTATTCTTGCTCACGACACGGTAGTTATACCCCTTTGTCTCCGGTACGAGCTCAAAGAGCTTTTTTATGTAAACATCGACATATTCAAACTCCTTTTGCTCGGGTTTTATTTCCTCGCCGTTCAATGTGAAGCTTACCTCTCCATTCCCTTCTTCCACTTCCAACATCGTTTCAGTGTAAAGGCCGTCAACAGTAAAGGAAAGGGAGCTTTTCGTCGGAATGTGGAAGTATTCCCACAAAGGATTTTTACCCCAATACTTGACTATTGCTATATTCGTCGGTGCTCTAACGGTGATTTTTACCATAGCTCCCTATTAAGCGGGAAGCCTTTTAAATAAATAAGGCCTTTTTAAGGCGATGGTAGATATAATAATTTTCGATGTAGGCGGCGTCTTCAGAGATAGTAGAGAGGCCATTCATGTGGCTATGAAGAAAGGCTTCGAAGAAGAAGAAGGCCATGAGTTAACGCTCAACGCCGATGAGGTGTGGCGCGTTCGAGGCCTCTTCTCGTTAAACGGCTCAAAGGCCTTTATTCGCGCTTGCCTTGCGGATATGGACGCTTGTAAAGAGCTGCCGACACTGCCCTATCAAAAAGCAGAAGAAAAAGCAAAAGCGCTCTTGGAAGAGCCTGTGGATGAAGGGATGGTTAAAAGGATAAGAGCAAAGTATAAAGAAGTATTCTCATCTGACGAAGTAAGAGCGCTCATCAAGTTACACCCAAAAGCCGAAGAGGTGGTGAAAGTCCTTAAAGGACAATATACGCTGGCAATAGTAAGCAATGCATCCCACAAGAGCCTAAAGAGAGATATAGGCAGGCTCCTTCCCTTCTTCGATGTTATCGTAGCCGACGAAGACATGGAGAAGAAAAAGCCCAACCCGGAAGGCCTATTAACGGCCTTGGAAAAGCTGAATGCAGCACCTCAGCAAGCAGTTTACGTCGGAGATGCAATCAGCGATTACACCGCCGCCAAAAGAGCAGGAATGGCCTTTATAGGAGTAAAGGATGGCATGGCAGGAGAGAAATGGCTAAGGGAAGCTGGCTGCGATAAAGTAGTGGGATTAGAAGAGCTAGAAGACCTTTTAGGCGATTCCTCATAAATCAAGCAAAATATCTAAAGCCCTTTCTTCCGCTCTTGTCTGTTTTTCTTTGGCGACTGCCGTTATTCTTAAATCGCTCGTGGGCCATAGGGAGTATTATAGTCAATAATATTTTTAAATCAACACTAATTGAAACACTACTAAAAATACTATTCTAATACCCCCTTACATGTGTTAAAATTATACCCTCCCACAAGGCTCTGTATAAACTCTCAATAAGCCACATTCACAATTAATAACCCACCCTAATTTCTATCTAAAATCCAACGCAAAAACACCTAGAGAAAACACACTTATACACCGTTGGTAGGTTTAAAAACCCACCGTCGGTAATATAGATATAATATACACACAAACCAAGAGTATCTTACAACCGATCTATCCAATTAGTGAGTATGAAAACATATTAAAGCCCTTGCTTTTTGAAGCTGGCATAAGAGAAACTTCTAACAAATATCACAACAAGATATACGACGACCATGTGAAGTTCTACCTTCTCTTATTAAAGGAAGAGCTAAATCTATCATGTAGGAACTTAATAAAGACGATAAATAAGCTAAACGTAACAAGAAATTTAGGCCTTAAGAAGATACCTCACTTCACTACTCTACAAAAGTTCTTACAAAGAATAGGAGAAGAAAAGCTAAGAGAGCTTATCTCCGCTTTTAGGAAGTTAATAAAGCCTGAAAAGCTCCTTATAGCTGATCTACCGGCTTCGAAATAATGCACTCAAGCAAGTATTATGATAGAAGGATTAAAAGAGAACCAAAAGACTTTGTAAAAATGAGTGTGTTAATAGATCACGATACGAAAATAGTCTTAGACGCTTATTCAGAGGTGAGTAAAAAGCACGATATTAAGATGCTTGAAGAGCAGTTAGATGAATTGAATTTAAGCGGGTTTAAGTATTTTATAGCTGATAAAGGCTACGATTCTATGAGCTTATACTTCTTCTTTAGAGAGAAGGAAGTAAAGTTCATTGTACCAAGAAGAGAAAATAGGGCTAAGAAGTTAGGCTTATATACGCGGAGAAGGGGTGGTATACTTTTAGCTGTTAGAGAAAAGCAGTTCAATCTTCTGATTTATAGAAAGAGAAGTGTAGTTGAAGCTGTCTTCTCTTATATAAAGAGAAGGTTTGGCAGCTACATCCAAGCTGCCAATAAGAGAAATAGAGTAAAAGGAGCTTATCTTAAGATTGTCGTGTATAATTTGGGAGTTGTAAAGAAGCTATTAAGTGAAGGATCTATTCGTGGAATAGGTGCTTCATACTCTTTTCTTGTTATTGTGGAGGTGGGGATTTCTACTGAGCCGTAGAATATATCTCGAGACGGTTGAAAAAGGTCTAATCTAAATAGTTGTACTGTAATTATAAAAGTCAACAAAAATCAAATTGATAAATCAAATCATCATATTAATTAATGATGCAATCTCTTAATTCTTTTATTTTTTCTCGTGTTAATCTTTCTTGACCTTAGCTTTGTATTGATTATTTGATTATATTTGTATTTTAATTCCTCATTATGTATAGTGTTACTAGTAGGAATTAAATTTCCATGATTATGAGTATATCTCTTTCCATTTAATCTCTCTTCCATTGTTTTAAATAAGTTGAGATATAAATTATATTTTTTCGTTCCTCTCGGAATAATTCTTTTAGATGGTTCAGGTGGTATAATAATAAAATATGGTTTATAATTTATTAGTCTCATAATAGTATTGCCTTTTTTTTCTAGATCAATTTCTGTAGCACTAAAAGGGAAAACACTATTGAAGATTGTTAAATATTCTTCATCCCCTTTTTTGGATAATTCTAAGTATTCAGTATATATATCCAATAAGTGATGTTTAGTATAAGCCACTTTATTTTTAGATTCCTTAACTTTTTTTGCTTCTAGATTGTGATAATGCCATTTTCCATAAAAATCAGCAAAGGACATTATACCCAGATTAAGTAGAACGAAAGCAACCCAATAAATTAAATAGCGTATTTCACAGTTTTCAGGAGTTGTGCAATACACTTTAGAGTATTTCATAGATATATTGTATTATACAAAACATTTTAAAACGTAAGGAGTGATATAGCTCTATAGAGGCTCTGTATAAACTCTCAATAAGCCACATTCACAATTAATAACCCACCCTAATTTCTATCTAAAATCCAACGCAAAAACACCTAGAGAAAACACACTTATACACCAACACTAATTAAAACGCTATTGAGAGCATTACCTTAATACTCCTTAAATGTGTTAAATTAGGCAGCACAATAATAAAAGAATAAAAAAGGTAAAAACTTAGACGCACTTCCTGTTCTTTACATCGCAGATTTGCCCTGTTCCACAGTCGCTGTCCGTGTTACATCTACCAGGTTTAACATTGCAGCTCCTCGAAGACTGATCACAGTACTCCCAATCCTTACAATCGTTATCCGTGTTACAGCGGCCTCTTTGAGCGACGCATATATGCTGCTTTCTATCGCAGTACTCCCATGAGCGACATTCGCTGCTCGTGTCGCAGTAACCAGGAAGAGCTTCACATTTATGGCTCATTTCGCTGTTCTTGCTGTCCAAAACACAATACTGCCAGTCGCCACAATCTTCGTCGCTGTTGCAGAAGCCAGATCTAGCGACACATTCATGGCTGCTTTCATTGCAGGACTCCCATGCTTCACAATCCTTGTCAGAAGTACAAAAGCCTGCTATGGGCACACATCGATTATCTTTGCAGATCTGCCAGCTCGCTTCACAATCATAGTCACTCTTACATAAGCCTGGCTTTGTTTTACAAACATGGCTATCCTGATCGCAGACTTCATCTTTAGCACAGTCTGAATCAGCAGCGCAGAAACCCTTTGCAGGAACGCATTGATTGCTTGCTGTGTTGCATACCTGCCAGGTATCACAATCAGCATCTGTGCCACAATTCCCAGCCTTTGCTTCGCAGAAGTGGCTCTTCTTATCGCATGTCTGCCAGCCCTCACAGTCGTTATTGGAAACACATCTGCCAGGTAATGGCTCGCACATTTTCTTCTCCATGTTACAGCTCTGCCAACTGCTACAATCAGCGTTGCTGGAACACTTTTTCAATTCTGTATTAACGCAACCACTAAGTAATATAACTGCCGCCAGAAGGGCGACAATAAAAACTGCCAAAAGGAATCGCTTATCCATAGCCTAACCCCCAAAAAGATTACTTACGCTTCTTTTTGGAGGAAGCTTTTTTATTTTTAGTGGTTTTTCTGGTAGTTTTTTTACCAGCCTTTTTCTTTGCAGGCTTCTTTGCCCTTTTAGCAGGAGCTTTTTTTGCTTTAGCCCTCTTAGCAGTCGTGCGTTTCTTTGTCGTCTTCTTTGCAGCCTTTTTAACTTTTGGCTTCGCTTCTTTTCTCTCTGTCATAGGCTCTGTTTTAAGGGAACGCTCGGATTCCAGCTTATACTCTAATTCCTCCTCGGCAAGACACTCTGGGCATGTATTTATCTTCAATAGAGAGTATATAGGACAAACGCCCACAAACCCAGTTATGAGTAACCAAAAAGCGGCCAGCACTAATCCTGTCTTTAACCAGTCAGTAGTTCCCACCTGGGGGCTCATTGCAGCAAACAAGAGAATCAAGCCCACTATAATTCTAACAATCTGATCAACACTTCCGACATTGTGCATTTAAATCACCTAATCCAACTTAAAAAAGAACCTTTTTAAAGCTTTCGGATTCTTCGCGAGAATAATTCCAAAAACTCAATAAAAAATAAAAAATATCAGCCGCGCTTGTAAATCTTCACATATTGGTTGTCATAAACCTTTGACCAGCCAGGCAAGTCGTTAAGTATAAACGCTTGGTAAAGCGGGCTATCGTAGAATCTGCTCTCATGGTCTTCCCAACCTTCTACATAAGAGCCATTGACATACCATATCGGGTCTTTAACATAGTAGAGGTTGTAAAGGCCGCTTCCAACAGGTTTAGGCAACGCTCTATGAAGAACAAGCTCGCCCATAGCATTCTTATTGTCAAGCTCATATATACCCTTAACCGGACCGTACAAAGTCTTAACATCTGCAAAGCAGTACTTCTTTTTAGCCCCTGTAAGTCGAGGGTCGTTTCCTCTGAATGCATAGGCAATTTTCCCCTTCTTCCCTGTAAGGGGCGAAACAGTACATTCTTCGTCTGTAACATATATGCTCTCCCAAAGATTGTCCTTTTCACACTGGCTCTCAAGTTGAGCCTTATCAACACTTGTTAAATTCCTATCGGCGCAGGCGAGGTAATTCAAAGCGTAGTACTTTCCGCCGAAAGCATTCCCACTGAATAAGATTTCACGGTCAAATAGACTGTAATTACTGCCAAATTTAGATGTTATACTATTGAAATCGCTTAGATTGGCCATGAGATAAGCGTAGGCAACCTCACCTATCATATAGTGAGAGCGGTGCTCATTCCTTATAACAGCGTTCCGCCTTCCCCAATAATTAATCCAATGGCCATAATCCCACCAGCTCGTTATGCGCGCGTCTTTGGGCGTGTCGCTGTATATGAAAGCCATACTATCCATCCACTGTTTTGGCAGGGTTGTGCCACAAGCAAATGAAATACCTGTTTGCTCGGCTGAACTCAATGCATGGCCCGCTGTAACGATGAAATAAAGCTGGCAGAGATTGCTCGAATACTGCTCCACCACCGAGAGATTGCCTGCATAATGGCAGAGCTCATTGAATGAGCCTTTTAATTGAGGCAGCGGCGTCTGAGATGGGAATAACGAACACCATGAAGCGCTGTGCATAGCACAATACTGCCCCACTGTAATATTCTGAGATGTATTTATAGAACAGAAAGGTGAAAATGTGCTATTAAGAGCTGAAGGCATATAAGCAGGCTTCATGGCAGAAGCATAATACAAAAAGGGCACATCCAAGAGATGGCCATAGAAATTGACATCCAAAATAAGGACAAACAAAATCGCCGTTATGACATAAGCAAATACAATATCATACTTCTTTTTAATCAAGTCTAATCCATAGGCTATGAAATAACCTCCTGCAAGCCCCGCAGATAAGGCGAGCTGAACGAGGTACTTCGCTTTAAGTAAGCCAGGAATAGATATAGACAAAAACAAGAGGGATATAATTAAACCCACATGGTCAAGCTCCTCCTTCTTAAAGAAGAAGCGCCAGCCTTCCCAAAAGAAATATGCAAAAGCCGCACCCCAGACATAGAATAGAAGGGAGGGTATTTTAGGATTAAAGACGACAACAGCAAACTTACCTAACACAAGTATAATAAATGAGTAAATGCTCTGGAAGGGTGCTGCTAGTATAGCAAAGAAGGATGAAAGTGGAAATGCCTCAACGATTTTGGCATTGCCGTCGCTGCCTTTAACAATGTGATAAAAATCCAAGCCAACAAAGCCAAGCTGGGATTGAACACTTCTGCCCAAAGGCTGCTGCTCAGCAATCGTTCTTTGTAGCGGGAAGGCATATTCACCCGTTTTAACACCGCCAACAAATATATTCCACCCTGCCCAAAAGACGAACAAGAACAAAACGACTGATGTGGTTAAAACAGCTCGGCGGTGTTTTGTATAGAGGCCTTTCACCTCAGCAAACTTGTTCTTTAAAAGATAAGCTACAGACGCGAATATAAGGCTGGGAAGAAGATAGGTTATCCAAACACCTTTTGAAAGTATTCCATTAGGTTGCCAAACAACATAGAGAAAATAGCCTATGAAGAAAGTAATAGAAGCGTAAAGCGTCGTTTTCAAGGAAGTGTCATCGCGCTTTATGAAGGAATATAGAGCATACAATGCTAGAAGGAACATACCAATTATTGCCTGCGTCGTAGCAAGAGGATAAACAAAGGCTGTTAAAGCAGCCAACCACTTATAAGCGTCGTCTTTTTCTTTGAAGGCGAGATACATTGTAGCTAAGAAAGCAACATGCCATAAAAGACTGAGAGGCTGCGCTTCGAAGACACCTGAAAACATCTTCGTCGTGATAAGAGGTGTGCTTTGAAGAAGGAACGCGCCTAAAAGAGCAAACCAGACATCCTTAAATCTATGTTTGAGAAGTAAATAGAACATGAAAGTCAAAAATAGACCTGCAAGAGGCGGGTAATAATTGGCTAAGAAGCTTAGACGATAGAAATCATTATAACCACTCAATAAATCCCTGCCTGTATTGAGAGCAAAAAAGGCCGCTTGATAAAACGCCAAGCCTGGAACAGTCCTATGCGTCGTATTTAGTACAGGCCACCATGCAGTAGTATCCTGAGCAGGGACAACATGGCCTGGAGAGAGAAGCATGCCGCTAATATATAAATAGAAATAAGGGTCAAGCTCATAGTAAATAGGTGTAACCGTCGTAAAGCGCACAATAAATGAAATGTAAAGGAGTATAAGCAATGCAACAATCCCTAGAAGGTGAGGCCATTCGACCTTTAACTTAACCTCCAACTCACCCTTTATATGGTGATGGACGAGAAGAGCCAAGGCGATGAGGTATTCTAATACTATGAGTGATAAGACAATGAGATAAGAGAAGGGAATGGACAAAACAGTGAGCAAAGCACCTGCTGCTAAAAGAAAAGCAAAGGAGCTAAAACTGCCCAATATGAGTTTTTCTATTAAATCCTCCTTTTTAAACAAAACAAGACCTGCCAAAGCACCCGGCAGAAGAGTGACTAACAACCAAATGAACGGCCCAACGACATCCAAATACAACATAACCTCACCTTACCATTTACTTTAAAGAGCTTTCAATATCCTCCTTCTTAATATCTGGATTGAGTGCCAAAAGCACCATTAGCTGTGGGAGCGTAGGCTTTTTAACCATACCTGGTAATTGCAAACCATCTCTATAAACCCTAAGAAGCTCCTCAGCAAGAACCTTCGAAGCTTTATCCAATAAAAGCTCAAAGCGGCTGCTCTTCAAGCTCTTAATATGCTCAACCAATTTTGGATTTGTAAAAAAGGTTTCATCTTCCCAATAGCCAAAGCCCTCTCGAGCAAGCTCGTCTTTAAGAGCTTCATGTCCTTCATGCGCGTCAATGATAGTATATGGCAAAATATGATGCTTGGCGAGTATCTCATTGTAGCGTTTCAACTCATCACCCTCTTCACTTTTAGAGGGCAATTGTTCGTTGGCATATGAAACTGCTGCTGCCGCCAACAACTTTCTGACTAATTTTATCCTTATTAGAGGCTTAACGAGCTTTTTTGTTCTGGTCTCTTCGATTTTTACAAACTCCTTTATGAGCTCGAGCTCCTCTTCTTTAGCACCATAAACAACGCCCAAATCCTCAACGAGATAACGCGTCTCCTCGACAGTAATGCCATAACTGCTCAATAAATGCAGAAGGCGTTTATAGACGAGTATGGCATTGTACCTTAAAGGTAAAAGGGTGGAGATATAATCGCCTGCTGGTGGCACATACGGTTTAAGCTTATCCAAGGCCTGGCGGAGACCATGGCTGTAAATAGCTGCCCGAACCATATCTAAAGCCGTTTTTTTCACATTGGCAGCCTCCCTTATTATGCGCGCTTGCTTGCCCCTATCGACATATTCATCAGCATCCGATTCAACCACATCAGCATCCACGGTTTTCTTTATCATGATTAACGGCCTTTGAAACCGCCTCCTCAGCATCTCCTTTCTAATCTTCTTGAGAAACTTAATGTCGCTGCAGTTCAAGGCAATATCCATAGCCGCTCTGGCTAATGCAATACTCGGCATAGTGTATAGCTGCGATTCAACCTTTGCCTTCAATTCAGATAATTTATCATTTCCTGCATTCATGGCAAAAACTCCCCCTTCCCAATTTTCTCACGAAGATATTCGCCAACGAATGTGAGTCTAGGCCCTTGCAGAGCATCTTGTTCAAGCTTCTTTTTTGTTTTCAACACCATTTTAAGCTCGCGCTCCCATTCAGCATGCTTCTTTATCCAAGGATAGTTTATCATGTCTTGAGCCCTCTTTATATCGACATCCTTGGCCTTTATGGTGAGCTTCTTTAAGAAATCGTAGTGTTCTATATCGCTCATAGTAACGCCGACAAATTTCGCCTCGGGCACGGAGAAGTCTCTGCCAAGATAAGCGAGGTTCATGGAGCCCGTCTTTATTGTCCAGTAGATGTACCACCCCCATGCATCACAATCAGTGAATACATAAATAGGCAAGCCTTTATCAGCCAGCTTTCGTATAAGGCGGCGAACTCCACGAGAGCTCTGCCCCTTTGGCGTTATGAGTATAGCTTTTTCCTTCTGCCAGAAACGGTCTTCGTTGAGACGCTGCCACATTGCATCCTTTTCAACGACTAAAACATATTTGGCATCCAGCTCAACTATTTCCATGTCATTATCTACATCCGAAGGAATGGCCCAGCCACTCCTACCCTGCTTCCTGCCGTCTATAAATACATCCTCTCCTGCAAAATGGTCTTTTATGACAATGGGCCCCGCCAAAACGCCTTTTCTATCAGTCGTTAGATGGAGGTCTTCTCTCTTAACGCCGAGAGCTGCTTCTAAATCTTCTATTAAAGCGTTGCTCTCGCTCTGCTCGTCGAATAGATTCTCATCCAAATCCTCGCCAAGAGTAAATTTAAGCTGATAATACAAACCTCTGATACTCGTATGCAAATCCTCTTCGATAAACTTCTTTGTCTTAGCGGCTACAGCGAGAGTCTGCATGAACGACTTTGATTGGCTAAGATTAAGGAACTTACGCCTTTCCCTCTTCTCACCCAAACGGAGAAACCCACCTTCTTCATCGAATATGACATTGCCTTTGCTTCTCACAACAGTTTCAAAGGCAGGGCCTTCTCCATGTTCTATCTGCTCCACCATATGCCTGCCCATGTTCCTAAGCCTGTCTAAAGCCAAGAGGTCCCCATCCAAATTGCTGCTCTTATTTTGATTGTCGCTCATGCGCTCACCTCCGAATTAGATTCGTCTCCAAACGATGCGCCCTCCAACTCCTTTTCCGTCTTCTCCCTCCCTTTGGCCATATCAAAGCGATATTCAATTATTGATTTTATTTTATCCTCTATTGCCTCTTTTGGCATATCAGCCAGCAACGCCAGATCAGAGGAGATTTGTGAAACATACCTAAGGAAGGCCTTTTTCTTTTTTGATATCTCAGCCTCTTTCCTCTTATGCCCTATATGAAGTTTTATGCGCCTAGCAGCCTCTTGCAAAGCATTCTTAATTTCATCAGTTAGGCCTTGCTCAGGTGAGATGGCCTGCTTGCCAGCACTTATATAAGGTATGTGCGTACTGACGACATTCACCAAAATAACTATGGGCTCTTCCTCAAACTTTCTCAAACCGTACCTACTCCAATCTATGGATTTAACGACCTGCGTAACAGCATCGCCGGCTGCATCGAAAAGAAGAGGGGCTTTATTAGCAAAGCGCATTATCTCTCCACCTCGACTTATCTTTCCACCAAAGGCAATTGCAGCTTCTACTTGGAAGGGAATACCACCCCACAAAACCTTTGGCGGCCTCTCCACAACAGCCACAATCTCAGGATACAGAATATTCTTCAAGCTCTCTTCAACTTGCTCCTGCCCTATCGGGCTAAGCACATCCGTTGGAGGGGCAATCCACTTTAACTGCTTAAACGCCTTGACTATGGATTCAGCTTCCTGCCATTTCAAATCCTTCGGCGGTTTGCTAAAGTCAATATCAGGCAATAATGATTTCAGCTTGCTGAGCTTATCCGCTGAGAAACGGATTAAATCTGTCTGCAACATACTGCCCAACTTCGTCGCAGCTGTGACATGGGCTATATCCAAGAGGTCGTGGGGAGTTATACCAAGAGGGTGGGGTTTTATTTCCTTCGGTGGCTTTGGAAGAGTATTGGAAGTTCTCTCGAATACAATCGTCTGCCCGTCAGGAGCTCTAAATTGGATTGTGGCATGGGGGTTTGCTATGGCTGTGCGTTTAAGATATTCCAACACACCGTAGTGGCCCTTATCGAATTTAACATTCGCAAATTCGCCTTCGACGGTTAATCCATGAAAGGAACTTTCCTGCTCGACGAGATTTTCTACTTTAGGTTCATTTGTTTTGAAGTCTATGCTGACATCGCAGCTTATCATCTTCCCCTTATGCCCGCTTATAACATGTATGCCCTTTCCTGTCGTGAGTTGGGCATAGAGCGTAGCGCCGGCAGCACCAATACCCTGCTGTCCTCTCTGCTGTATATGCCTATGAAACTTCGTCCCTGCAAGCATCTTACCCAAAGCCTTGCCTATAAGCCTCTTCGGAAGGCCCGGGCCGTTATCAGCAACAATCACCCTATATTTATCAGGGCCAAGCTGCTCCAATTCAACGCGCAGATGGGGAAGAATGCCAGCTTCTTCACACGCATCTAGGCTGTTAGTTATATACTCATGGACTATCGTCGTTAAGCTTCTCACTTTTCCAGAGAAGCCCAGCATTTGCTTGTTCTTCTTAAAAAACTCTGCAACAGAATACTCTTTGAAGGTAGAGTTTCCGCCAGAATCCTGTTGGCTAATTTGATTTTCTAATAAAGAAGACATGCGCTTATATGAAAAAGAAGGGTTTAAAAAGTTGAATATGGCCTGCTAGATAAAGCAATCTAAAGCAATCAGCCTCTAATTTTCCCACGAATCATAAGGGTATATGCCAAAATTCCTTTCGAGTTTCTCCTGTCTAGCTCGGCGTATGAACTTCTTCTCTTCTATTTTCTTCTTGGGTTCTCCTTTGCGCCTCAGCTTCTTGCGAAGCTCCTTTTTACGGAATCTCTTTGCCATAGTTTATTATTTTAGCAAAGGAGAGTTTAAAAATAAGAATGTTCAAGGCACTAAAAATAAAAAGATATACACACTAAATAAAAGGCTATGTTTGATGAAAAGAAAGTTAGATATAAGAGTAGGCTGAAGAAAAGAATTCACAACGAGCTTTACTCGAAGACATATAAAGATATTAAAGCAAGGCTCAGAGCCTATAAAATAGATTATTCACGAGGCATAGAAGAAATTATAGGCATACGCCTGCATAGATTGTCGAGAGAGCAGAAGATAGAAGTGGAAATGGCTGCAAGAGAAAACTTCGACGAATGGCTAGAGAAGGGCATTATAATTTTACATAAGCGAGTATATTGGACAGACGAAAAAATATGGACTGCTCTCGACACATTTTACAGCACATTCGGCAAAATCATGGACTTAAAGGAAATAGGCGCACCGGATTTCGATAAAGTGGGTTTGATGGGTCTTCTTGGTCATAAATTCAATGGCAGCCCTTCTGAAGCTTTAGAGTATTATTTAGGCGAAGTGAAAAAATGGCAGATGAGAAAGGCTCCGCCAAATAGCTATGCTGAAATAGATGCCCTGCGTGAGATTGTGAGGCATATAATGGAGGAAAGCAAAAAGAACGTCACCGATATAACGAGAGGGGACTTTATCAAAAGGGGCTACAAAACCCTCCTAAAAACATACGGCGGAGTTTATAACGTAATAAGCAAGCTGCCAGAATACAAACACATCAAATGCTACGATATGAAGCGCGTTGGAAAGGACTGTGAAATAGACGCCGTTGAAATCATCAAAAGGCTCATGAAAAAAACAGGAAAGAGTTTAAACGAGCTAAGCCAAAAGGATTTCGTAAACGATAGATTGGGGCATAAAGTGTTCAAACGATATGGACGCAATTTGGGCAAGATTAAAGAATATTTCCATCAAAAGGTTGAGAGGGCTGATGGCGAATGAGAGTTTTACTGCAATTCCCAGAAGGGCTTAAACAGGAGGCTTTAAAATATGCAAAAATTTATGAAGAAAAGGGCATAGAGATTATAATTTCTGCAAGCCCTTCCTTCGGCGCCTGTGACCTAGCCATAGACGAAGCTAAGAGAGTTAATGCAGATAAATTAATTCATTTTGGGCATCTGCCCTTTTTGAAGCAGCCAGTCGTAGAGGGAATAGAAGTCGAATACATTCCTTATTATCTAGACGCCAGAGCAGACGTGCCTGCGAAGATTATGGGGAAGGTTAAGGAGAGGGGTTATAAAAAAATAAGCTTGGGCACAACGGCGCAGCACATGCATCAATTCAAGGAGTGGGTTAAGAGCATCGAGAGTGAAGGTATAGAAGTCGTCTATAAAAAAGGCAATTTTACATTCGAAGCAGGGCAGATACTAGGATGCGACGCCGAAGCTGTAAATGTTGAAAGCGACGCCGTTTTTATTGTTGCTGACGGACTCTTTCATCTAACGGCGCTGAGCCTTATTGATATGGATAGAGATATCTATTGGGTACATCCGTACAATGGGGAGATAAAAAATGGCAAAGAAATCATAGAGCAAACAAAAACAATGAGGAAAAGGAGCTTAACTTCGGCTTTTTACGGCAAGACCTTCGCCATCCTTGTATCTACAAAACCCGGACAATACAGGCTTGAATGGGCAAGAAAGCTAAAGGAAAGATTGGAGCGACTGGGAAAAAAAGCACACATTCTTGTGGCAAACACATTCAATCCAGAGAGCCTGACAAATTTCAACGCCTTTGACATATATATAAATACAGCTTGCCCACGTCTATCAGAAGACAAGGAACTATTTAACAAGCCCATTATAAGCGAGCCTGAATTGAGCCTATTTTTGAAGATGCTCGAAGAGAATCAAAATAGGGAATAACCTCTATAATCATCGCCCAACTTGAAAAATCTGGCAGCGTTCTCAGTAGTTTTAAGCTCGACTTCTTTTTCCGGGAGCCCTTTTATAGACGCTATCTCCTCGATGACGGCCTTCACTTCAAGAGGGCTCTTCGCTATATACGGAGCATCTGTTTCTGTAGTGAAGCGCTCTATGCCAAAGTGCTGGATGGCCTTTTTCTTCTCCTTGCTCTTCCATGTATTAAGCGATATTAGGGGACGATTATCTGCCAAAGCTTCAACATGCTTCACTTTGCACGAAAATGAATGAAACATTATTCTGCCATAAAAGCCAAAGTCCTTTATAGTGGTTACGAGGTCGTCACAACATCTCCGGCAATGTAGGACTATGGGCAAAGAAAGCCGCTCTGCCAAAGCCATCTGCACTTCAAAGGCCTTTAACTGCTGCTTTTTCCTCTCATCGGTATCGGCCCATTTGTAATCCAAGCCAATCTCGCCTATGGCAGACGGTTTTTTAGCAGATACGAAATTTAGCCACTCCTCGAAATTTTCCAATCCCTCGTCAACAACTGTTTGAGGGGCTATGCCCAAAACATAGGGCAAATTATGAGTAGAAGCCAATTCATAAGCAGCCACATTCGAGGCATGGCTGTATCCCACAATTATAGGAAACACTTGCCGCTGTTTAAGGGCTGAATTAAAAGCTTCACGACCTATGAACTTTGGGAAATCCTGTAAGTGAATATGTGCATCTATGGCCATATTAGTTAAGAAAACAAAACTATTTTTAAAGGTTTTCATGCATAATATATGTTTATGAGCTTAAAACAAAAACTTAAAGCAGCAAAATCTAAGATTAGAGATTTTAAGGGCGTAAAGTTTAAAGACATTCGACAAGCATTTAAAAAGCAGAATATAATGTTAGAAATAGCTGCTATGGTGATTGCAGCAGGCACGGCATTCGGTGTTTATGAGACAATCCATGATTATCAAAGAGTTAAGCAGGCAGAAGTACAGCTTAACGTAGTGGCAGAAAAAGTAGGTGCTCTTAAAGCAGATGAACAATTTATAGACATAGTCTATGGCAATATATTCACAAAAGAAGAAAAGAAAAAGTTGGCGGAGTTCTTGGAGTATTACCATGACATGATAGGCGCTGATATTGGATTGGGTGCGCCAGAAGTTATGGAAATAATAGAGACAACCCCTCTCGACAGATATAAATATTACAAAGAGCTCGATTTGAGCGTATCGGCAAACTTAAATGCAGCAGAAGTATTGAAAAACCTTAAACCAATCTCATACCCAGCCAGCTTAAGCAGTGAAAGTGTAAAAGATATTATGGAGATGAGCGATGCCCATGAAAAAAGCATGAATACTATCAAGGCGACGATAATTAAAATGTTCTCAGAAATAGATGGCAGCGAGGAAATATACAAAAAAATAATGAAGAAAAGAGGTTCCTTGTCTAAAGTAAGGGACTTTGTCGACAATGAAGTAAGGTCTAATTTTTAATTACTTCTTTTACTTTTTTTAGCTGCTCTTCGATTTCTTCCCTTAACGACGGATTATAGAGAGCAGCGGCCGGATGATAAGCAACCATTAGATACTGCTTCCCAAACAATGTGCTAAAGGGCAGAAGTTCGCCCCTTACCTGGGAGGGCTTCTTTTTGACACCATACTTTTCAAGGAGATAACCGCCGCTGTGCCTACCAAGGGCAACGATTACTTTTGGCTTCATTAGAGATAATTGGATGTCAAGCCAAGGCGAGCAGAGAGCTTTCTCATTGTCTGTTGGGTCGCGATTGTTAGGAGGACGGCATTTTACTATGTTTGTTATATAAACTTCTGAACGAGGAAGGCCTATCTTATCCAATATACTGTTCAAAAGCTTCCCAGCTCTACCGACAAAAGGCTTTCCTGTCAAATCTTCTTCTCTGCCCGGCGCTTCCCCTACAAATACAACCTTGGAATTTTTAGGCCCTTCACCAATAACTTTTTGAGTGCAGGTTTCATAAAGGGAGCACTTTTGGCACGCCTTTATAGATTCTTCTAATTCTTCCCAATTCATAACATCACTCCACAAAAAATTCATGGACTTGGCGCGTCCATTTGCAGTACTCACATCTCGGCGACGGAGATGGAATATTAGGACTTTTGAGCACATCCAAGACTTCTTTAAAGAGGGCCTCGCCCCTTTCAGGCAGGACTTCGATTTTTTCTAATTTTGTCGAGAAGGTTATATGTCCTGTGTTAGACAAGCCTATGGGCCAAAAGAAAAGTATATATGCATAGGGAGAAACATCCATGCCGTTTTTATGGAGGAGAAAATTGTAGAGCTCCATCTGCCTCTTGTATTGGGCATAGACCTGTGTATTGGAGTTGCCCTTTGTTTTATAGTCGAGAACTGCTATCTTGCCTTCGACAAGCAACAAATCATCGACGGCTCCGAAGAGGATATTGCCTTCATCATCCTGCCATCTCAGCCCTCTCCTACTGTCTCTCCACACCTCCAGCTTTTTTATATCAGGAAAAAGCGAGGCTTTGCCATCCAAACTTGACAGCTCGGGAGGGAGCTCCCTTCTAGCCCTAAAAGCGTCGAATTTCTGCTTGAGTATTCTATCTATACCTGAAGGCAAAGTCGGGAAAGGGGATGGCGGCCTGCGAATGCCTTTATTAAAGAGAAGCCAAAAGCAGCGAGGACAATCGAAATACAAGCTTATCGAGGAGGGAGATAATTTGAAGGGCATACTGGCTTAAAGGCCGAAGGAATTAAAAGGCTAATCGGAAAGGTTAAAAAGGAACATACTCAAAATAAAACTATGGATGGCGAAGATAAATTTGCTGTTAAGTTAGGGAGGAAAGAGATAAAATTCACAAATGACGAATACGATGCTTATAACATGGGAAGAAATTTGTCAGAAGAAAGAGGAATAAAATTAAGCACTGCAGCGTGGCAGCTCATAGGGCAAGGCATAAACGGAGAGCGTAGAATTGTAGCTCTCGGCTTTGAAGGAACGCGTAACGGGCAAAGTGCTGAAGAAAGAGCTCAAAAAGCGGCGGAATTATTAAGAGATATAGGTTTCCGCGATGTAAGGATTACGAGCGATAAAAACGGCAAGCACTTCGATGTTGTGGCTAAAAAATTCGATATAGGCACATTCAAGAGAAGATACGCTGATTGGAAGAGGCGTACAGAAAAAACATACACAGCAAGCGTATTCACAGGCATGGAAAGAGCGGGATTGAAATTCAACGGAAGTTATGGTTATTTCCAAGATATATTGACAAGGGACGCAGAAGAGTCTGCAAGAATGATGTGGTTCAATTACAAGGATAAAAATAAAGCAGAAGATATGCTAAAACAGTTGAAAAAGGCAGGTATTGTTGAGAATTACGCCTTTCAAGAAGTAGGTGGCTCGAAACAAGTGCTTGTAACCTTTTCAAATCCACATAGAAAGACAGTGCGAGGTAAAGTTAAGACAGGCTTCACAACACAGGAATACAGTGAAGTTGTACATCTCAGCGAGGGAGAATATATAAATAATCTAAATGAAAGGCTGAAAAAATTTAAAGGGAAGAGTGTGCCCTTTGTCAAGCCAATGAAGACAATAAATATGCCAGCGGCGAATATAACTATCAATGAAGAGAAGAAAAAACGCGTAGTTAAAAAATCAACACCCTCTAGAAAAACAAATGTGAAACCTGCTGTTAAAATTGCCGCCAGAAAACCGAGCACTAAAAAAAGGCAAGTGGGAAGCACAAAGAAAAAACCTGGCAAGAAAACAAATGGATTCGGCATAGATGTAAATTTAAGTGATTTAGGCCCTGATGAGGAGGAGATAGATAAAATGTTAGAGCAACAAGGACAAATCAATAAAAAGAAGAGAGTACCTGAAGGACTATACAAAAGAAGAGGAGGTGCTGTAGAATCAGCAGATATCGGCAATTTAAATATAGGGCCTGGAAAAAGAATAAATCTAAAGAAGAATATAACACGAGTAGAGAGCAACTTAGAAGATAAAAAATTTAATCCAATGGTGAAAAATAAGGGATATTTAACATATGTTAGTGGGAAAATTATAGGCGATTTGAATAAAGCGGGAATTAATGGCAGCGCTCTTAAAGGCGTTACAATACAAGGCACAGTAGGTAATGATGGGCATTTTAAAAACTTAAAAATACATGTTAACATAGTCGCGCCTGAAGGCAAAGAAAAGGAAGTAGAAAAAATAAAAAAGAAGTGGGAAAAGGAAATGCGCCAAACCATAATGAAAAATTGGGTATTTGGCAGTGATCATTATGGAGATAAGATTAATGAGAGTTATGGCTTCATGTAATCGGCGAGGATAACATAGGTTTTTAAACATTGCTCTCATATAAAGAGAGTATTCCCGCCGTAGCTCAACGGTAGAGCGCCCGGCTGTAGTTTGCCACTGCTATAAGCGGTCACCGGGAGGTTGGGGGTTCAAATCCGCCCGGCGGGATACATATTTTTATTCCAAATAATCTCTAAAGAGTAATCATATATGTTTTTTCTCCAAGAAAAATAAAGAGATAAAAATAAATCACTTAAAAATAGGTTACTTCCTTCTCTTAGCAAGCGCCTTGCTTTGCTTTACAAGTTCGCGTATCTTCTTCTTCGTCTCTTCGAGCTCCTTGGCTATTTTCTCCTCAGCATCTTCTAGGTTTTCTAGTTCTTCAGTAGCTTCGTCGGCAACATTGGAAAGCGCCTCCATATATTCATCCAACGCCGCCTTCTCAGCCTCTTCTAAAACCTTGCTAAGCTCTTCCTTGCTGCTCGTAGCTTCTGTCTTAACCTTTTTCATCTTGTCGAGATAATCTTTAAGCACTGAATCCACTTTGCCTTCAACATCTTCAAGCTGTCGCAATTTAGCATTCAGCTCCTTGAAGCTCTTCTCTTTGGCAGAAAGGAATTCCTGCATAACCTCAAGGTGGTCTTCAATAATGTCCTTTTCCTTGCGCAACTTCTTTAAATTATCAGTCTGCTTCATAAGCTGGCTTGCTAAATTATCGATCTTAGCAGAGACTTGAGATATAGCCGCTTCTAAAGCGCTCTCCTCTTCGCTTATTGTCTTCAAAAGCTTTTCGCTCCTGTCAAGCTCAGTCCTGTACTGCTTAATCATATCTTCCGTCGAGGAGATGTCCTTGGAAAGTATTCTCTCCTTCTTCTTTATCTCATCCTTAACAGCGTCAATGTCAGCCCTTATATCACTTTCCACTTTATCAGCTTCTTTAATGAGATGGTTAAGCTTCTTTTCCATCTCCGCCAATGTATCATAAACATTCTCGACATGAGGGCCAAATTTCTTCAATTTTATAATGCGCTCCTCCAAATCCAAAACTGCATCGATAATAGCGTTGAGCTTTGCCTCGCTGCTCTTCAAGACCTTGTGTGCTTTGACCTCCAATAAAAGCTTTCTCTCCTTCTCAAGCTCAGCCATGCGCTTCCTAAGAGCCTCGACTTCCTTTGCAATAGACTTCAAATCTTCCAATTCAGCAGAGACATTTACAGCCTTTCTGCGAGGCCTCACCTTGGGCCTTTCAACTGCCTTCTCGACGAGCTTCTTCTTAGGTTCCTCTTCAACTTCATGAACCCCTTCTGCTTCTTCGATGACTTCCCCCCTCTCCTCGCTCTTGGGCTCCTCTGCAACCTCTTCTGCCAGGATAGCCTTCTTTTCCTCAACGGCTTTTTCTTTCGAGAGGCTTGGCCTCTTGCTTTTGGTAGGTTTCAGCCTGTTCTCCTCCAAGCTAACCTCCAAAGCCTTCTCAGCACTCTCGATGACCTTCTCTTCAGGCACTCTTATAGCCTCTTCGCCGCCTTCAGAAGAAGATTCGTCAATATTTTCCAAAAGCCAATGGACATAAGTTTTTGTGAGCTTGTATTCGAGCTTGATATAACCCTCCTGCTCAAGGATGGTGAGCCACCTCTTAACGACGATGGGGCTCATACCCAAATCCTTGCTTATCTCTTCAACAGTTGTTTTGCCTTTTTGGGATATGTATTTGACTAACCTATCTACATCCGTATTAATGGAGATGTCCTCCATTTCCATTATTTATCGCCTCTTCTACAACCTTCCAGTTCCCACTGAGCTTCCTGCTGGCTTTTCTCAAACCAGTGAGGGCAAACTCACGGAACTGAGAGTAAGTATAAATAGTGACTATGGGCTGCCCCTCTCTAACGAGAGCCGCTCTGCCTGTCGGCTTTCCAAAAGCCCTGCGCATACCCTTCTGAATACGGTCCGCTCCTGCACCGCTAACCATCTTGTTTTCTCTTATTATGTGATGTGGATATACACGAATAAGCAGAAGGTATTTTCCAGATGTCTGTTTATCCATCACACGATTTATTGCTATACGAGCGCTCTCCAAGGCATTATCCCTATGATAGAAAGTCTGCCTAGCCACGAGGTGGAATGCAACCTCATAATCGGGCAAAACCTTACCCACCTGCAAATGGTGGAGGTGCTTGTGGGGATCTACCTTTATGTAGTTCTTCGTCATGTTGCGCCTACTCTTCCTAGTATATGCTCTCTTATCGGGATCACGAATACTTCTTGCCGGTCTCAAAGCCATAATTTCACCTTTCCTATATTTTTAGACATACAGCTTTTAAATATGTTTGTCCCAACCAAACCAAAAGGCTCGATAGGGGTAAGCGTTATGGAAAGAACATATTATAAAGGTTTCCTTTTCATCGCAGTTATATTGCTATTCGTAGTTTTGCTCAGCGCGGGCTGTATAAGAAAGCCAGAAGATACACTAAAAGAAGACTGCAGCGCTTATCCTAAGGATGTGCAGCCAAACTGCTATTATGAACAGGCGATGGCCCACGCTATGAAAAACGATGCTAAGGAAGCTGTAGCCAAATGCACTAAAATATACAATGCCTCAAAATCAACGGGCGTAAAGGATTGGCTAAAGAGGCTTTTCCAAACATCGACCATTGAATATTATAACGACTGCATCAAAAAAGTGGCGTACTTTACCCAAAACAAAACCATATGCAAGAATTCAGTTAATATAGGCCTTTGGCAAATGCTATTGCCTAAAACAGCAAACCAAGAGGATAATTGTGAAGAGTATGTAACAAACCAAAAAGACAACGAAGAGCGCATGATAAAAGACACCGTCTCAAATTTCTATGGAAAATGGCTGGGTATAAGCACTACAGGCTCAGGCAGTTCTGGAAAGAGCGACGATGAGAAGGATTGATAGGTACAGTGTATGGCCCCAAAATTATTTGATATTAGAACTTGAGAGATATAAAGGGTTTAAGAATTCGGCAGATAATCCCTGCAAAGCCGCATAAGAGAAAGCTTTAAAAGGCCAATCCTACGAAAGAAGGTTATGGTAAATGTAAACATCTTTATAAGCCAAGAAGCCAAGACATTGAAGCTGAAAAACCCTGTTTTGTTGGTAGGTTTTCCTTCTCCAGGCCTGGTAGGCAGCATATCTGCAGTTCATCTCACAGAAGGCGACGACTTTAAGCTCGTCGGTTACATATGGGGAGATAACTTCGCTCCAGTGGCGGCTGTTCATGATTATTCGTTGATGCCGCCTGTGAGGATAATGGCATCCGAAGAGAAAAACTTGATAGTTGTGCTATCCGAGATAAGCATTCCATTATCTGCAACAGCAAAGGTTGCCGAGGCTATCGTAGAGGTTGCCAAGAAATTCAAAGCAAAGGAGATTGCCGTTATGTCCAGCATAAACGAAACAAGCAAGAGCGCATACTATTCAGCAAACAGCCCGGACATGGAGAGAAAATTAAAGCTCGCTATAAAGAGCGTTAAAATGAAAGAGGGGGCAATAAGCGGTGTCGGACCGTTGGTTATGATAAAAGCCACAGAGAGAAAGATGCCTGCTTATATCCTCATGGTGCCCTCTATGAGCAGTGGAGCAGATGCCAAAGCCAGCAGTAGAGTGCTTAAAATGATAAGCAATATTTATGACATAAAGATAGACACATCCGAACTAGATAAAGAAGCTGAAAAGCAGGAAGGCCTGAGCGACATAGAGGAAGAAAGCACTTTTGGCAAGGCGGGCATGTATAGGTAATTCATTTCTTTTTTCTCCTTTTTTTAGCGACGCGCGGCTTCGTTTCTTTTCTTGAGCGTCTAGAAGTTATCGACTTTGAGGCTTTGCCTTTAGCTCCTTTGTGAAAGTATAAGAGGTATATGAAAACGCCCATATTCACAAGCATAAGAGGTAAGAAGGCATTGCCGACTATATCCTTATCGAGGAATTCAACCGCTTTACTCCCTATAATAAATGTGAGCAGCGAGACAAACAGAGAGAGGAATACGCCTTTGGTGGTTAAGTTGTCCTTCACGAGTTTAAGTTCAGCCACAAAGGAAGTAATGCCTGCCGAGAATAGAGCAAGGAAAAATAAGAATAGCAGTGGAAGGCCGCCAGCAGACATGAGTGCTTTTGAAAGAGCGGAGAATGCTACAAATACGCCCGTGGAATTCCCTACAAAGGAGAAAACGACAAAAGCCGACAAAACAGCAATGGTCGTATCGGCCAATGCAACTATGAATGCGATATGCCAAGGATTAAAGCGCTTGTGCATGTAGCCAGCATATGTGTATGTCATGCCAGCTCCGACGCTGAGAGAGAATAAAACCTGCGATATGGCCACTAAAAAGGTTTCGAGCAGGCTATGGTTTTGAACGGCTTTGAGCTGCCAAAGGGCAGGAAGCTTACCGAAATCGACTGTCGAAAAGAATAAATAGAGAAGCAAAATAATAAGCAAGCCCATGAAAACATCATTTAGCTTCTCTATGGCGGAGATGCCCTTGAATAATGCATAGATGCCCAAAGACCAAACAAACAGCCACGCCAGTACATCCAAAAAAGGCAGCGCCAAAAATGAAAGGGCTGATGTGAGTGCTTTGGCAGTTACAACGGAATAATAAGAGGAAATAGTGAATATCAAAATAGCAGAGGGCAGATAAAGATGCTTGATTGAAAGCTTTTTGTTGAATAAATCACGAAGAGGTTCCCTAAACCTCTCAGCCAAGCTAAGCTCGATATATATTAGAGGCACGCCGAGGACAAAGGCAAGCGCGACATAGAAGACGAAAAACGCACCGCCAAAATCCAAAAGCAAATAGGGAAAACGCCAGATGTTGCCCAAACCAACAGCAGACGCTACTAATGCCACAATAAATGCTACACGGGAGCTCCATCCACCTCGCATAAAGGCGTTTTAAGGCAAGGGTTTAAATAACTACTTAAATTCTGCTGAGGGCTTCGAAGGTGAAATGGTTGAATTCACTCAGCTCCTAAAAGAGCAGGAATAAGTGCAGCAGATATAGCAACGCCAGCCAAAAAGCCTGTGAAAAAGCGAATTAGGTTGCTACTTTCCCATGAGGTGAAAAGCTGCAAAGTCCCATCTAGGATTAATGGTAAAATTAATATAACAAAAACGATGAAGGAAAGACGAGAAACCCTCTTATTTTTTAGGATTAAAGGCAAAAATGCCAGCGCCGTTAAGAACATCGCTAGGTAAGTAGCGAAGTCGCGGGAGCAGACGGCGAACTTAAAACCTTCTTTGCCCGATGGAAAACATCTAGCTACTTCAGCCCTCATTCTTCCCACATCAGCCTTTGAGAAGTGGAAAAAGCCGGAGTAGGGTGTAGCATTCGTGTAGCGCGTCTCGACGAAGCATTTATTAGAGGTTATGCAGTTGCCGAAGGGGAAGGTTGCGTTGGGGAAATAACAGAAGCTTCTCTCGATATATTGATGGCAGAGAGGCTTGTAGAAATTGTATAGGGTTGAGGCTGCTCCATTATTTCCCTGGGCTGCAAACCATGGTGCTAAAACAGTGCCTATGAATAGAAAGAATGATAAAACAGCATAAAGACCATATAAAATAGTCTGCCTAGACGAGTAAAGCGATTTCGCATCAGAATTTGTATCAGTAGAGGGCATAAAGGAATTATTGAATAAAAGCTTATAACCTTACCGCCATCCTTCGGATAATTGAAAAACGGGAGTTACAAACATAATATAGTCATAGCTAATAGTAATTCTCCTCTAACATTAGCCCCTTTAGCGAAAGGATTGCTCAAAGCGACGCCCCTTTCAACGAACAATAAAAGGGCATCTCCAGCGGTTTCCTTCAGGTTAGCATCTCCATTGAGCACAAGGTCAGTCAATACGTTAACAAAGCTATCGTGCAATCGCGAGCCGAGGAACTTGTTGGGCTTCTCACTTTGCCTTTCTTCTAAAGGCACGGCAGCTCCCTTTTGCCGCTTGCTCTTCTTCTGCCCTTCTTTTCTCCTCAGTTGCTTCTTCGTCATTCTTTTCGCCTGTGAATTTTGGGAAGGTAAGGCTTAAAAGCGGTTAGGAGCAAAGCACTGTCATAGCTAACAGCAATTCCTCGCTTAACTTGACATCTTTGCTAAGAACAAAAGGATTGGCTAAGTGGGCCTTCCCTTTCTTTATTTTAGCCTTTTTCTCTTCAACCTCTTGCCTCTTCTTTTTGGCCCAAGAGAAAAGGATTTTTCTTGCTGCGTCCTTAAAGTAAGGAAGAGCTCCACCAAACGCCTGTTCTATTAACTCATCCAAGAACTCCTCCTGTAAGCTCAACTCATTTATCTCACTTATGATTTTACCTACTACTCCCCAATCATATCTTCTCATTGCCTCCCTTATCAGCTCTTTCACTCTTTCTTTCTCTTCCTTTTTCATTCCTTCATACACATCCTTCGGATCACCAAAACCCGCTCCTCTCCATGCCTCCTCTGCTGCTTCTCCCACACCACTAATTTCCGTCTCAAACTTCAGCAGCATCAACTCAGCTTTGAACTCTTCCTGCAACCCCAGCTCACCTATAAGCTTAGCCGCTGTATATCGCCTGTCATCCTCCCCACTTCTTACTGCTTCTCTTATAAATTCTTTCACTCCTCTCTTTTCTTCCCCTCTCATTGCCTCATATATAGCCTTTACATCGCCAAAACCTGCTTCTTTCCATACATCCTCAGCCACTTTTCTTACTCCATTCCGATCGTCAAATTTCAACACCATCAACTCAGCCTTGAACTCCTTCTGTAAGCTAAGCCCCTCTATGAGCTTAGCTGCTGCATATCGCCTTTCCCAGTAATTACTCCTCACAGCTTCTCTTATCAGCTCCTTCACATACTCTCTTTCCTCTTTTTTCATTCCTTCATACACATCCTTCGGATCACCAAAACCCGCTCCTCTCCATGCCACCACAGCCGCTCCCCTTACAGCAGGATCGCCATCAAACATCAGCAGCATCAACTCGGCTTTAAGTTCATTCTGCAAGCCCAGCTCGCCTATGAGCTTAGCTGCTGCAGCTCGCCGTTCCCACTTATCACTCCTAGCAGCTTCCCTTAATACAACTGCAGCAAAAACCTTCTTCACATCCTCTACATTCTCTATCTTCTTTAACCCAGATAAAGCAGCTAAGCCTAGCACAATTTTAACCCTTTCTTTGTCGCCTAAGGAGAAAGCCAATTCTTCATCCTCTAAAAGATTTAACCATTTCTCGAAGTCTTTATCCTTAAATTCAGGTGCTTTTATTCCCTTCCTCAACCTCTCATCGCCGCTGATAACACCAACAAGCTCAAAGGCCTTTTTCTTATCTTGCTTATAAATAGCATAAAGATCTTCACCCAGCTTCTTCCAATCGCCATTTGCTTCCTTAACTTTTCTAAGCAGCTTAATTGCCTCCTTCCTCAGCTCCTCTTGCCTCTCTATAAGCGGATTATTCTTGCCACCTTTCTTCTGTTGGTTTGTTTCTTCTATTTGATTTCTCTTCCCTTTCAGCTCTTCCTCACTCATTCTTCTCGCCCATAAATTTAGGAAAGGCAAGGCTTAAAAACTACTTCTTAAGAGAGCTGCAAGGCAAGAGGCAACCTTTAAAGGCCTTTGCCCTAAAAATAAGAGCATGAAAACCAAACTTTTAGCACTATTCGTCTTTGCCCTCCTCGTGTTCAGCATGGGCTGCATAGGAGGCGGCGACGAGAAGAAGACAGAGCCTGTGAATATAGGCGGCAATGTAACAGTAGAGGAAGAAGCAAAGGAGGTTTATAGCGTTCAACTATTGTCATTACCCGACGACATAGAGCCAAATCAAACCTTCACAATCAAATGGAAGGTCGAGAGCACAATACCCAAAAGCGTAAAAACAGGCTTACTATATGGAACAAGAAGCATTCCATACCCAACCTCTCCAAGCAACTACGCCCACGAAACAGGGAGCACATCCAAAAAAGCGCCAGCCATCATAACAGCAGATTTAAGCTTGGATAAACCAGGCACTTATTATGTGAGGGCTTATGCATTCGTAAATAATAGATATTATTGGAGTGATGAAAGGAGAGTAACGGTTAAAGAGCCTGAAAAGAACGAAACAGAAGTAGAAAACCCCAACATAGTTGAGATTGGCGTAACAGTATATTCAGACGGCTTCACATTCGGCGTTCAAAATGTGGAGGTAAGCAAAGAAGTAAAATTAAGTGTGGAAAACAAAGCGCCCTTTGAAATAATGGTAGAAGTACCTTCTGTAGGCAAAGTGCCTGTTGAACCCCTAGAGAAAAAGACTATCTCATTTACAATGGGTGCTTCGCCAACTTATTTCAGAGTGTATGACAACAAAGACAATGTACTAGGCGAAGGAAGGCTCTTGCCTATAGGCGGATGATTTAGGCGATAAAATTTTTCATTTTTTATTTTAATTTCAGCCACTCCACTTCATAATAAGACCATTTGCTTTCTCCCAGCGAGAGTTTTTCAGTCTTATAATAAGTTATAGAAGCTTCTCTATCGACTATGGCTAAAAGAAGAATTAATCCTTTATCAAGGGCTGAATTAAGCAGGCCTTCCAATAATTCAGCACTTATGGGCTGGGCTTGGTTGAGGACTTTAACAGCATACTTCACATTATTCTTCGCCACTGTGAAATCAAAAGGCAGAGGTTTAGCGCCTGTTGAAGGCAGAGCAAGCACATATGTCTTCTTGACCGCGTGGCAGACTCTAACAGCCCGGCTCCACTCCTCTACAGACGAAAGGTATGTGGAGGGAAGGACATGCAAAATATGTTTGGAGTGCTGAACCTTGCCGGGTTTAGCGCCTGCTGCGTATATTCTAAAATCGCCGCCGAATTTAAATCCTGTCTTTACAACAAATCCGTTATCGCACCACTCCTTGAAAACCTCATATTTTTCCTCATCCTCCTTCGAAAGATTGGGAATTTTCCCATTCAACAAACCCCTTTCCTTAAGATATGTGGCTTCGAATAAATCGAGAAGATATAGGTTGCCATCCCCCCGTTTATAAGTACCCTTCTGTCCAAACCAATGGCTCGAATATAAATCATCACCCTTTACAGCAATAAAAAATTTATCCGCACTAACAACATCTAATCTGCCCCTTAAATCCAAAGGAGATGTCTCATAGGACTTGACTAAAAGCTTCTCACCTTTTCTCTCTCCAAAGGTAAAGCCCTTTTGGTGCAAATCCCTATAAACAATGTAATTAGAAAAATCTGTTTTCGGGAAGCATTCACTCTCAACACCATATAAATCAAGGAGAAGAAGGGCTTCATTAGAGTTAAGAAGAAGCTTCCCTTTTGCTGCTTTCCCAATGCCTTTATTCACAAGGTACGAGCGCTCATCTTTCTTGCCCTTATATAAATACTGCTTTCTTTCACAAACTATGGAGCCCTTCAATTTCATTCAATATCACGCTCTTCGCCATTTTTGGAAGGCCCTTCTGCCTTTCTAGCAAATAAAAGGAATGCAGTATGGAAAAGCTGGAGGTTATTTGGGCGTGTTCTATTCTCAGCTATGCGCCACTCTACAATAGGAAGCTGCAAAACAAAAACCTCGTCGAAGAGAAGCTTGGCCTCATCATAAGTCTTCTTAACCTGTTCTATATTAGGTATGTATGCCACAAAATAACCATTGCTCTTCAAGCCATCATAAGCCTTTGAGACAATATCCCAAGGGTTTGGTATATCGACTATAACAGCATCTAGATTGTCCTCTTCGAAAGTTACGCCATCGCCGTTTATTAGATGAAGATTATCAAAGCCCTTAAGGTTTTTCTTCAAGAGCTTAAATGTGTCTTCGCGAACCTCGTAAGCATAAACCTCTCGACATATATTGGCTAAGTAATAGGTTAGAAAGCCATTTCCTGCTCCAATCTCGACAACGCGAGAGTGTTTATTGAGAGAAGCATAAGCTATAATAGCGCCTGCGTCCTTCGGCTGAATGACAGCCATCTTCCTCTTAAATCGACGAAGCGCCGGTGGAAAATGAAAGTCCATCTTTGTTTTGTTTTTAGGCAATGTATCACTTCCTTTCGCCGTATTCCTTCAAGAACCTCTGATAGGTGTATAGAAGCTCGTCGGTTATAGATGGCTTGCGCCTTGAGAATATGGCATCTATCTCTTTATTAGATAACTTCACAGCTTCTCCATGTATCTTCTTCTGCAAAAGCTGCATCTTAATCTCTTCACACAAAGCCTTAATATCAGCAGCCGAGAAGCCCTCTGTCCTCTTGGCAAAAGCTTTTAAGTCAAACATCTCAGCAAAGGGGCCAAGGTGTATTTCAAATATCTTAGCCCTCACCTCTTCTGTCGGCGGAGGCACATATATGATTTTATCAAACCTTCCAGGCCTTAATAGAGCAGGGTCTAAAAGCTGTGGAAGGTTCGTCGCACCTATAACCAAAACATTCTTAAGATTCTTAACGCCGTCCATCTCTTGGAGAAGCTGCCCCATGAGAGGATTGCTGCTTCCACCTCTAGCAGGAGCTACTGTCTCTATCTCGTCTATAAATATAAGAGCGGGCGCGTTGTCCTTAGCTCTATTGAACGCTTCCTTGAGTATCTCAGGAGCTCTTCCATAACCCTCTTTAAGCAAATCAGCTCCGCTTAGGAATATAATGGGCACGCCAAACTCGCCAGCAGCAGCCCTTACAATATAAGTCTTACCCGTACCAGGAGGCCCGAATAAAAGCAGACCTTTTGGAGGTTTAAGGTCGAATTCTTTTATGAGCTCGCCGTACTTCATGGGCAGCTCGACAGCCTCCTTCAAAGCCTTTTTAACATCCTCCATATCAGCCACATCAGCGAAAGTAAGGGTTTTCTCGTCAGTGGCCTTGCGCTTCACCTTCTTAGAACGACGCTCAAATTCCATCTTGAACTTATTGTACATTTCGAGCTGAGAAAATGTCGTCGATGGCTTCGTCATGCTTATTATGTTGGTCAAGTCTTCCATTGTAATAGGCTCTATTTGGCCCGACTGCAAAGCCCTTTGGGCAGATTCTGTCTTCGCCTCTTGAACAACATTCGCTATATCTGCCGGAGAGAAGCGCTCAGTCATCTCAGCCAGCTTCTTATAATTAATTTTAGGAGCGACGATGCCATTCTTAGCGAGCTTGCCAAGGTAATATCTGAACAGCAATTCCCTGCCTTTTTTATCTGGCAGCCCCATGTAAATAATTTTATCAATTCTTCCCGGCCTCATGAGAGCTTTATCTAAGAGGTTTGGGACATTAGTGGCTGCTACGAATATGATAGGCTTCTTGCTTACAACACCGTCAAGTTCTTGAAGCAAAGTATTCAAAACCCTCGGTGTAACATCGTCCATGCCCGAGCCCCTTTTCTTGCCTATTGCATCAATCTCATCGAAGAAAAGAATTACAGGAGAATTCTTCCTAGCAAAGTCGAAGATTTTGCTCACCATCTTCTCGCTCTCGCCATAGTAAGGGCTAAGAATGTCCGATGTCTTAACATAGCAAAACATGTAACCAAGCTCTTTGGCTAGAGCCTTCATAAGGTATGTCTTACCCGTACCAGGAGGCCCGAATAAAAGCAAGCCCTTCGGCGGTTTTAAATTATATTCGACAGCAATTTCAGGATGGGCTAAAGGGGATTTTATAGCAGATATAAGCTCGGCCTTTACATCTTCATAGTTGGCTACATCATCCAACCCCCTAAGATTGCTCATAATAGAGAGGTCCTGACAGGGAATGTCAAGATTCTTCATAGCTTTTTCATGTCTCACAGCCCTCTCTCTGCTAAAGGTGTAATCCTTTAAGCTTATATAATAGAAAAGTGCGTAGTCTATGGCTGTTAGGATGAGCATCTCCCACGGATAGGGCATATCCATCATAAGGTAAATGCCAAAGTAAAAGATAGGGATTGTGAATAATGAGAGAGCCACTGCGCGCTCGCCCTTTGCACCTCTGAAAGTAACTGTTAAATAGGGTGCAATGTATAGAAGAGCGCTCCAAAAGATGATTTGGATTAAGCCCGAATCGTTGAGGAGAATTATGAGGAGATTATTCCACATTATGCCCAACATCTCAGAGAGCTGCATCAAACCCTGGGCATTAAAGAGGTTACCCAACGAATTAGGCAAAGCCATCGTAAAGAAATCGACGATGCCAGGAACAGAGCTTCTTATCAATGATGGGTCTGTTTGATAATAAGAGAGGTGTAAAGGCAAATAGGCGCTGTTAGGAACTTGCCATACGCTGCTTAAAAGCAAAACAAGTAAAACAGACGGCACTGAGAGAGATGTTGCCCTTAAAGAACCTAAAGACAGAGACGCTATAAACATAGCCAAATAAACAAGCCCTCCTAAGTAAGAAAAAGGCCATATGGCAAAGGGCATGAATATGATTATGTGGAGAAAAGCAATCTCCCTCCAACTCGTCCAGACCTTGAAGAAAATAACGGACATGGCCAGCATATATATATAACCAAAGGATGTGCTTTGATAGAGGGCTGGCAACATATTGAGAACAGCGAGGGTTAAAACGCCATATTCAGGCTTATGGCCATAAGTAACAACGGCGGGAATGAGTGCAACAAAGGGAATCGTTATAAGTGGAAAAAACGGCATGGCTGCGAAACTGGCCAACGCCGCCAGATAGACGAGCAAAGCATTGACAAAACGGTCATCTTTAAGCAAAACCCTTGTATAAGCAGCTACGCGAACAGAGCTTAGTGTGGCCATCCTTGTCCTAATAGAAGGAAAGCTTTAAAAGCCTCTTCTAATGCCACTCTCTGCAATGTAAAAATAAGGGAATAAAAAAGTAAAATATTGGAAGGCAAAAATTATGCCTTCTTTTCTTCCTTTGCCTTGGATTCTTCCTTCTGCTCCTCTAGGACAAATTCATATTCAGGGAAGAGGAAGAATATTGTGGGGGCGATTTTGGAATAAACCTCTTTGTCCTTTGTCGTGAGTTTTTTCGCCTTCATATCAACATTTACTTTGCCATCAGCATCATATTGTTTAAGGGTGGCGTTTATCTTACCCTCTTCATCCTTCGCAACATCCAAAACTTCTATGTCGAAAACAAGGGTTTTGCCTGCATAAGGACTGTTGAAATCTATTGTTATGCGGCCATTCTCAACTTTCTTCACCATACCCCTATAAACTTCGCCATGCGGTCCTCTGCTTTCCAAAACATCGCCAACCTTTGGAGGGTTCTTGAATTGTGAGGCGGGGTAAGTCTTTATCAAATCAGGAATCACAGGGCCATATGCCTCATTAGGTTCCAATGTGAGCGTCTTCTTCTCACCAGCCTTCATTTTGGCCAATGTCTCATCAACCCTTGGCAGGATTTTATTCAAGCCATAAACAAATACATCGCCTTTTGCCCTGCCCTCTTCAAGCACATTTCCATCCTTGTCCTTTATTTTCATCTTCAGCACGATGAAATCACCAAAAACTGCCATAACATCACCTCTCCCTTTAATATAGGCATGTCTTTTTATAGGTTTGCTTAGATAAATTAAATGTGAGGAAAGATGGGGTTCAATAAAAAATATCTTCTCTTATTCGCAGGTTTATCTTTAGCACTGTATTCACTACAGCCCATAAGACAATCCTTAAAAAATTCACGACAGAAGATATTTAAGGATGTAGTCGAAGAAAGAACTTATTACCATAAATCCAGAGCATTTAAAAAGAGTTCTCAAAAGGAAAACTTTACTGCAAGAAAAGAGATTGATGCAAAAAAGGAAGTGAGTTTATCTGAAGAAATAAACAATTTCATTCAAAAGGCTAGAAAAATGAGGAATTATGATGTCCTTATGGAAAACTCTTTACCCACACTCTTCTTTATGTTCCATCCTCATGGGGGTAATAGAGGTTATTCAAATATTAACGAGGAGAAAAGATTTGTAGAGCATATAAAAAAGCTGATCGAAACGAGTGGATGGCCTTCTGAGAGCTTCAAAAGCAATCTCTATATAAAAGTAAGGAAAGAAGACAAACTCCCCTGTTTAGCTGATTGTGTAGATATAACAATTATGGGTAGCCTAGGCGCGTATCTAGTAGAGAATTTTATAGGTGGGAGAGAATCGGCTGTTCTTAAAAATAAAGAGTTTATTATAAATCCTGTTAGAGCATTGTTTAGGCAGCCTCTTATGAGCATCATAGATTATGCATCATTGAAGGGTATAGAACCCTCAGAATATGAATACAAATTCCTTCAAGAAGCGTTTTTCCGCCTTAAAACCGTATTTAAATCAGCGGGCATAGCTGTAAACTTGGAAAAGCTAAAAAAGAATGAGTTACCCCAACTCATAGAAAGATATAAAGTACATGTTAATGTTGAGGATGTTGAAAAGCTTAAAGCTTTTGTCGAGAAGATTCACCCTTAAAACCCTATAGATTGCCCTCTAAAAAATGGCCTGCTGTAAGAGAATGTTTATAGAGATTTTCAGGAGAGGGTAATTGTCTCTCAACATCATTGCCATTTGCCATAGTGGAATATAGTAGGCACTCTTTAAAACCTTTCTTTCCCACCCTCGACATGTCCTGTAAAAAGGAGAAATCTGCTGGCTGGATAATAATCAACGACGGCAAAATCCTTCTCATAAAAAACAGCCTCGGCCACTGGGACTTTCCAAAGGGCAGGGTTGAGAAGGGGGAAACATTGGAGAAAGCTGCATATAGAGAATTAGAAGAGGAAACGGGTTTAGAAAAAAGTGACATAATGAAAATCGAAGGATTCGAGAAGATTATTAATTACACATTTTCCTATCCAGGCGAAGCACAGAAAAGATGCAAAGATGTGCATTTCTTTCTTGCTTTCCTAATCGCCCCCACAGAAGATATAAGGATAAGCCGCGAACACACCGCCTATAAATGGGCAACGCCAAAAACGGCTCTAAAACTCCTCAAATACAAAAATCAGCGAACAGTTTTGGAGGCAGCACTTAAATTCGCCAACACACCTATGGCGTTATAGTTATAAATACCTCCTCTTAAAGAACAGCGATGGATGTTTGTATAAAGTGTGGAAAAAGAGCTGCAGAGATTGGTTTGCTATGCAGAAGCTGTTTTGTGCCAAAGATTAAAATGCCCAAACCGATAACTATAATCAAATGCAGAGATTGTGGCAAGCTTTACATTCAGGGGAAATGGCAGCATATGACGACGAAAAAATTGAGCAATTACCTTGCCAAAAAAATAAAGGGGGATTTTGAAAGAGCAGAGCTCGATATAGAAAACAAAGAGGCGCATATTTATTACAATACAGACAATGGTGAAGAAGTCGAATACACCTTCCCTTTTCCACTAAAATTTGAAAAGGGGCTCTGCCCACAATGCAGTAGGGCTCATGGTGGGTATTATGAAGCGATTTTCCAGCTCAGAGGCGACCCTAAGAAGATAAGGCGTATGAAAAACATGTTTTTAAGATATGCTCATGACAAGACATTCATAAATAAAGAAGAGGAGAAGCACGGCGGCATAGACATTTATGTAGGGCACAGTAAAGTTCTCATCCAATTCCTGGCAGAGAATAGAATAAAAGATTACAAACTAAGCAGGAAGTTGCATACACAAAAAGAAGGGAAAAGGCAGTATAGAATAACAATAGCTTTGCGGCTTTAAGTTATTTTTTCCTCTCCATCATAGGCTTCTTATCATCAAATTTAGACCTCTCCATTGTCTTACCATAAAAATACCTATTGGCCTGAATACGCGCTATACGGTTGATGCGGTCTACAGCCTGATGGGGAACTACGCTCCGCCTGTACCATATAAATTTGAATGTCATGTAATGTTATTTTGAGGAGAAATGTTTAAAAAGTTGCTAGAGGTGGTTATAAAAAGGTTTGCCAATCAGCCTTTAAATATATAGCTCCTGTTTTAAGTATGGAGCTCTTAACAGATTTGACATTAGGAAGATATTTCACATTCAAAGAAGCAGACAAGTTACCCATCCACAGATGGTTCCACTACAAAGAGGGTTTTTCGCCACAGCTCGTTCACAAGCTTATAGACGAAGGCTTCGGAGGACCTCTCCTCGACCCGTTCATGGGAAGCGGAACTACATTATTAGCAGCAGATGAGAAATGCATAGAAAGTTATGGTATAGATGTTTCGCCATTATCTGTATTCGTTGCAGAAACAAAGGTAAGAAAATATGGCAGAGATGTCTTGAAAGAGCTCGAATCGTTTGCAAAAGCGCTTAAAACATTTAAAGACGAGGCCAAATGGACATTTGAACTCTTTCCACCTCAAAGAGCATTCCCTCCTAGGAATTACCATGCCATACTCAAAATCCGCGAAGCTATTGAACATCTAGAGTATCCTGTGAAAAGTCTGGCGCTTTTAGCCCTGATAAGCATTATTCCAAGAACATCCTTCGTCGTAAAAGATGGCGGTGTTTTGCGCATAATGAAGCACAAGAGGGTAGGCGATGCGTATGATATATACCGACGGACTGCGAAGAAAATCATCCACGACACGCAAAAATTCAAACACTGCATAGAAGGAAAAGCGGAATTCGGCGATGCTAGGAGGATGCCAATAGAAGATGAAACGATTTCTTCAATCATCACATCTCCGCCATACCTAAACAATGTCGATTACTCCAAGGTTTACGGCATGGAGCTATCCCTTCTCACGCTCAATAAAAGAGCAACGGTTGAAACGAGGAAGCACCTCCTTCCCTCTTTTATAGGCGTTAAGGGCAGTTTTGGCGAATATAAAGAAATGGCCGCCAACAGCTATTTTAAAGCCAGCGAAGAGGTTTGGAAAGAATTCCACCGCGTGCTTAAAGAAGGTGGCAAGGTCGCTTACAATGTCAGCAACGCCGTTATACACGGCGAACATATAGCAGTGGATGAAAAAATAGCTGAGATAGCAGAGAACCTTGGCTTTAAGAATGTAAAAATCATCGTCGGGTTGATAAGGAAAACGCGCATAAACAGGAGAATATATAAAGTGAGGGAAAGCTTAATAACTGCTGAAAAATAAGTGCTAAAAATAAAAAATTGAAAAAATTATTGTTTGCTGAGCTTGTCTATCTCCGCCTTAGACAGAAAACGAGCTCCGTCTTTATCTATGACGAGGATATCTATGCCATCGCCGCTAGCAGAATCCCTGTGCATCGCCGCTTGAATGGCATTGACGACGAGCTTAACACCCTCCTTCCAGCTCATCTTTTCATTGTAGCCCTTGTCAAGAACACCGAAGGCTATTAAGCTGCCAGAGCCGCTGCTCGTCACCTTCTCTGGCGTAACGCCGCCTACCATATCAACACTGTAAAGAGAAGGTTTTCCTTCATGATAACCTGCTAGGATATTCGCCACCCAGAAAGGGTAATACCTATTGCTGCTTAATATATTGGCAAAAATAGTCGCTGCTGCATGTGGTGAGATAGGTTTTCCTGTCTCTAACCTATACCTCTTAGCTTCCAATGCCATCCACCTAGCCAACGCCTGATTGTCGCCGACGCTTCCAGCCAAAGTCATGGCAAGATGGTCCGCTATAGGTATAATTTTAGTTATCTCTCTGCTATGAATATAATTTCCCATCGTCGCTCTCTTATCAGCGCCTAAAATAACGGCATCCTTAGTTACTAAACCAACCGTCGTCGTTCCTGTCTTTAATTTCTCAACAGTGGCTTCCTCATTCACATTTTCACCAACCCATATGTGAAAGCATAATGTTTAAAAAGGCTCTTATAGACAAAGAAGACAATGTCATTACCAAATTATGAAGAAATGCTCAACGAAGCATATGAGAAATTAGATGAACTCTCGATAAAGAGGGGGAGCGACCGTTTCGAGGTTCCAGAAGTAGATGCACTCATCGAGGGAAGTAGGACTGTGTTTAGAAACTTCGCCAGCTTCTGCGAGAAGATTAGACGAGACCCGGATTTTGTAGCGAAGTTCATAAGCAAGGAGTTCGGCGCACCGACGAAGATAGAAGGAGATAGGCTCATAATACAGCGTAGAGTTAGAAAAGAGCAGTTGCAAAATAAAATGAAGCTGTTCGTAGATTACTTTGTTATATGCCATGAGTGTGGAAAACCTGACACAAAGATTGTATCACTGGAGGGCGTGCAGTACATCGTCTGCGAAGCCTGTGGCGCTAGGAGGCCTCTGAAAAAATGAACGGCAGAAAAAAGAAAGCTCCGCCTCAGCAAGAGCAGATTGTTAGGGTTAAGATGCCCAAGCAAAGAGAGGGTGAGATGTTTGGCGTAGTTATGGCAGAGTTTGGAGGCGCTCGATTTTCCTGCTACTGTGAAGACGGCAAAGAAAGAATATGCCGAATCCCCGGCAGATTGAAAAGGCGCGTTTGGGTAAGGGAAGGCGATTATGTTATTGTAAAGCCATGGGAGATTGAAGGAGACAAAAAAGGAGATATACTCTGGCGTTATAGGCCATTGGAAGTAGAATGGCTTAAAAACCGTAACTACCTAAAAGACCTTTAATGTCCGAAGAAAAGATAAAGGAGCGCTGGAAGATAGAAGACAGGGTGTTTGACAGGCGCAGCCTTCTAGCCCTATCCAAAATTCTAAAAAAAGGCATTATAGAGCACATAGACTTTCCTATATCAACAGGGAAAGAAGCCAATGTTTATAGGGCTACAACGCCGGAAGGAGAATTCGCGGCTGTGAAGATGTACCGCATAGAAACCACAGACTTTGTTCAGCGTTTGGAGTACATTGAAGGAGACCCGCGTTTTCATCTAGTTAAGAGAACACAGGCCGAGATAGTTTATGCCTTCACAAAAAAGGAATTCAAGAATCTCCACCTCGCGATAAAAGCAGGCGTTGATACAGCACAGCCCCTCTTTGCTGTAAAGAACATTGTAGTAATGAGCTTCCTAGGAAAGGACGGTTTCCCATATCCACCCCTCTATAAAGTCGGTAAGGAGGTTATAGAAGAGGATTTCCACAACATCATTGAAAATGTTAAGCGCCTCTATGAGGGAGGGTTAGTGCATTCAGATTTAAGCGAATACAATATTCTTTTAGGCGATAAACCATATTTGATAGACTTTGCGCAAGGTGTCGCATTGGAGCATCCAAAAGCCCATGAATTCTTGCAAAGGGATTTAAGCAATGTACTCGAGTTTTTTAAGCGTTATTTAAGTATAGATTACACATTAGACGAACTTTACAAAGAGGTTATCGAATGAAGAATGTTAAAATAGGCAAATGGAAAAGCTGGGCAGAGCTTTTTAGGATAGAACATGGCATCATGTTGAGTTTTGCTCTGTTAGCGTCGCTGTGGTATATGGATGCGCAGCTGAATTTTATTCAATGGATAGCTGCCTTTCTAACGCCTTTATTCATCGAGATGGGAGCGTTTGCTTTAAACGATTACTATGATGTGGAAACAGACAAGAAGAATAAACGCTTTGACAGGCCCATAATACGTGGCGAGATTAAGAGAGAGGCTGCTTTTAAAATCGGCCTGGCATGCCTTATTATAGGGGTTATAGCGTCCTTTCCTTTGGGCAAAGTAGCGCTTGGCCTCGCCCTTTTTTCAGCCACACTCTCATATTATTACGATGCGCGCCTTAAATACACGCCCCTGTTAGGCAATGCTGCCATCGCATTCTCAATGGCCCTTCCATTCTTGTACGCCTTTGCCATAACAGGAAAAAGCCATATCCTTCTAGTAGATTTAGCCGTAACAGCTTTTATCATGGGCTTAGCAAGAGAGATAGGTAAAGATTTGCAGGACTTAAAAGGCGATGCAGAAGTTGGCATGGGCAAAACCCTGCCTATGCTTATAGGCGAGAAATACACACAATGGCTTGTCGTATTTATATTTTTAATAAGCGCTGTGCCCATAGGTCATATAGCAATAAACTTATCTTCAAAGGCGGGCTGGTTCTTCCTTTTATTAGCAATATGGGCTTTAGTTAAGAGCATAGCCTTCTTCACCGTTTGGAAGCAATACAACCTATTTAGGAAATTCACGCTCATAGGGATGGCTCTGGGTATGTTGGCTGTGTTTGTGGGTAAGATTATTTAGGCGCAGTTAGGTTGGGAGGTATACTTCCAAAAATAACAAGAGCAGGTAGGATGTCCTTAGTATATGGATAGTAAATATAAAGATCTGATGTGCCTATGACACGCTTTTCTATGAACTTATCAAAAGCCCATTTATTGTCAGAAAAGAAACCATTTATAGCGTCAAAATAATATTCTTTACCCTCTCTACCCCATATCTTAACAACAACGTGTGAAGCATATCCTTTTTTATTAGATCTATAGACTCCTAAAGTGGCATCATATCCAAAGTTCTTTATGAACCATACAAAAAGTTGAGCAAAATCATCACAGTCACCATAGAGGAATTCTTCATCCAAGCCATTTTTCTTAACATATTTATAATAATTAGCAAGAGCTCTTAAAACATCTTTATCTAATAACCAGCTAACATTAGGATCTTTGTAAGAGGGATCTTCCTCTCCTTTTAGATTACTCATTTCTCTATTATTGTTATCCAATTCTTTTTTATATTTCTGCCCACGGCCTCTTGCCAAATCCCTCATATTTAAAAACTGAAGATTACCATTCCCAGAAGGAAGGATATATGCAAATATATGATTCATCCAAAAGTGTGCTAGCTCCTTCACAGAGGGATTGAGAGGTAGTTCTTTCTTAGCTTTTGCCTTAAGTATATTCAGCACCTTCAATGCCTTTTTAAGTCGATAGGCTATATTATGATCATCATAAACACCCAATGCATTATTTTCTTTTTTTCCTGAACCTTTGATTGTAAATGTTGCTAAGAAATCTGTAAAGAAGTTCTCTGCTTTCTCTAAATCACCATCAAAAAGTTCTAGAGCTAATCTTGCTAGTTCTTTCTTCCAAGGAAAATGATAGAAGATGGGTCGGATATATGAAATTCCAGAAAACCCAGAAGTCATTTGATAATAAATCTTCTTAAGATTAGGATACCCTGCCTTATCAAGTTCAGAACCTAATAATGATGATGAAACGCCATTAGCTTGTAAAAAATTAAGTAAAATATATATATTTATAAAACCATCTTCCTCATTTTTAGCAAGTATAAAGTTCTTCACAAGTATATTAGATACAAGATTATGCACTTTTTTGCCTGTCAATTCAGATGCTAATAGTATAATTTTATTATCATTAACATTAGGAGTGGTGAACATGCTGGCATATTCACTATCTACTGTAACAAAGGGGCGGAATGTGCTTAACAATTTGGGAGTGTATTTTTCCTCCTCTGTAGCACTTCCTTCTTGCGCAATGTCCTCTTCAGGCTCTGCTTGTTTTTTCTCCTCAACAATCTTTTGTTCCTCAAGTTCACCCCCATCTATGTTTTGTTGTGGGGTGTCTTTTAGATTATTGTCTATTTTATCTGTATTTTCTTGTTGCGGCTGGCTTCTGCCATGAGGTCGCTCAGCCTGATTATCATCCATTTTATGTGTATTTTCTTGAGGAATCTCCTCCTGAGGCTGGAGTTTTCGCTTATCAGATTGATTGGGGGCTGGTTGGTGTGGCTTCGGCTTTATCTCTTCTTCTTGAGGTTTCTCGTGATTTGAAGGATTTGAAGGGTTTGAATGTTGTTTTGGTTTTATTCTCTCCTCTAATGGCTTCCTTTGGGTAAACACGTGCTCCATCTTAGAATTAGAATGAGTAAGATGAGGAGAAGTATTTCTCAAAAAAGCCCTGTTTACACCAAAAGCTATCAACGCTGCTACACCTAAACCCTCTATGAACTTCAAACTAGTTACTACACCATCTTTAATTTTTGAACGAGATTTTTCTACCATGTTTAGTTATTATGAATGGTAAAGTTTAAAAATATATCTCTACTATTTATCACTAATCTGTTTATCACTATTAATTCAACAATGTAAAAAATGATATGCGCCAGCCGGGATTTGAACCCGGGTCCCCAGCGTGGGAGGCTGATATCCTGCCGCTAGACTACTGGCGCTGCCTTCTAAATAGAGGTTTATGCTTTTAAATTTAATGTTATTTCTCTCCGCCTTTTGAAGCATCCCTATTTTTGAGGTACATGTAAGCCAGTAGATGCGCCCATAACAATCCTTGAAGGAATATAATATTTTTTATATTATCAATTTTAACCTCCTTTCCAGCGGCGATGAAGTTGTACAATTTATCTACAGAGGAACGGAGGTCTGTTAGATGCTTTGCCAGCCGTTCCCTATTGTTAACAATGACTATCAACGCTGCCAATCTCAGAACATGCTTTTTATAGCTTACAACAAGTTTATCCATTTTTTTGTCTGAAATTTCGCCTTTTGAGAGTTTATCAACAGTAGTCAAAATAAAATTGTTGAAATCTTCTTTTTCAATAGATATGAGTTGGCTCAATTCCTTGCCTCCTTTAATATGCACAGCCACAGATTGAAGAGCCATCTGCATAATGGTATTAACCTGTGCCTTATTTAGAGAGGAAAATTGGCTTTTCAGCTTGGATAGCATTTTCAGCACTTTTTTAGCCATCCTCGGCTCATCGGCTAAAAGCGGTTGAAGGCCAAAGAAGCCTAAGCCTGCAGCAAATTTAACTAGCTTTTTGGAAAAATCCCTTCTTGACAAAACTTTCATATCTTATTTTGATAAGAAAGAGTTATAAATGTTAGGTTTAGATTGCTATGATTATCCATAACTTAAAGCCAACACCTATTCGATATAATGGTGGGATAAAGAGGGGGCGAAGCCCCCTCTATGGCAGGCAGGCCTTAGTTATAAAAGAGAGCATCCGATGCCGTGATATATTCGGCCATAAAGGCAATTTGCCTGTTGGCCTCTTGTAAGAGCGCCTTAACGGCATTCACTTCCTTCTCCAATTCCACGACCTTTTCGCGGAGCTTTTGTTTTTTCTTGGCAGGCATTTCAATCACCTCAATAGTGTAGGCGCAGGAAATCTATATATAAGTTTCTTAAAATATTTTTGACATGAGCCTTAGGAGAAAGGAGTTAAAAGCAGTATTTCAAAAATCAGCAAAGCCTTTTCCTCTCTTCACCTTCAGAACACGCTTCTTTAAACCCTTAGCACGCCTTGCCAGCTTATCATCATTAGTTATAAGGGCTGACGGAAGCTCCTTTAAAGCATTCAACAGCTCTTCGTCGGCATAACGCCCCTTAGAAGGCACAACTGTAAAGGGCAATTCCAGAGCAACCTTCGCCAATATGGCTGTTTTGCTATTGCCATAAGCCAACTCCTCCAATTCCTTCTTAACCGCAGGAACCAATGCCAGCACAACAGGATAATTGAAAAGCTCTTTAACCGCTTCAACAGGAACATGCCACTGCAAGGCGTAGATGATGGCGTTCGCGTCGAAGAGCGCATAAAAAACCTCATCAGGAGCTTCATCCATTGGCTCACCACAAAACCCTGTCTATGAGCCACTCCTTTGTAAAGGGCTTTATATCGTCATAGCCCTGTCCAACAGTAATGTAATAAATAGGCACACCCGTTGCTTTGCTAGCAGATATAGCAGTTCCCCCCTTTGGATCTAAATCAAGCTTCGTAAGAATTATGCCGTCTATACCAACAACATCGTTGTAAGTAGAGACTTGGTCATAAAGAGCATTCCCTGCCAAGCTCTCGCCGATGAAGAGCTTCAAGTCAGGCTTCGCCACTCTCACAACCTTGTCAAGTTCCTTCATAAGGTTTCTGTTGATGTCCTGCCTGCCCGCAGTATCTATTAAAACGACATCTATGCCTCGCGCCTTAGCATGCTCAATAGCGTTATAGGCTATTGTAGCCGGATGGTCGCCATAAGCTCCTTTAACGAAGTCAATATTGAGGTTTTTGGCATGCTCTTCCAACTGCTCTATTGCAGCAGCCCTAAATGTGTCAGCAGCGGCGATGCTCACTTTTAAGCCATTATCTTCAAGCAGCTTCGCCATCTTCGCTATCGTCGATGTCTTGCCAACACCATTCACGCCAAAGAAGACGATAACGAATGGCCTTTTATCAGATGCTTTTATAATCTTAAGAAGGTCTTTATCCGGCTCATGAATGCTCTGGCTAAGCGTGTCCTTTATAACATCTTTTATGGCCTTCTCGACCTCCTTTGGAGAGAGTTCTTTACCAATGAGCTTAACCTTTATCTCTTCTATAATCGCCTCAACGACATCAAAGGCCACATCCGCCTCTATAAGAGCGAGTTCAAGCTCCTCCAAAGCAGGGATAAGGTCTTTCTCTTCAATCTTAATCTTTCCTGTTATTAAAGCCAACGCCTTTTTGCCTAAACCAACACCGCTTCTGTATTTCTCCTTGGCCTTTTCTTTGAGGCCTAAACCTTCTTTGCCTTTCTCATCTGCTTGAGCTTTTTCCTCGGATTGAACTATAATCTTTTCCTTTGCCCCTTTATCAGCTTTTTGTTCAGCCTTGCTTTCAGTTTTTTCTTCTGGAATAGCTCGTATTTTTTCATCTTTTCTAACAACAATTCCACTCTCTCCTGTCGTTATTTTAGTCTTCTCCTTAACCTCTTCAACAGGTTCAGGCTTTTCCTCTGCCTTTTCAATTTCATCCTCAGTTATAACAATCTCATAAGAGCCTTCCTGCTTCTCGTCACTAGTATTTTCCTTTATTACATCGGCTTCGCTTTCCTTTTCCACCTTGCTTTTCTCTTCTGCTTTGCCCTTCTCTTCTTCAGCTACCGCTTTGCTCTTTTCCGCTTTAGTCTCGCTTTTAGCTTCGGCTTTTTCAACATCCTCACTAGCGACGCTGTCCTTCTTGGTTAGCTTATCAACAAAGGATTTGAGCTTATCTTTAAGAAGACCAAACATGTTACTGCTCCAAAGAGCGCGCCTCCTTTATTATGGAGATGAGCTCTTTCTCAGCTTCTTTTATCTGGCCATTCAACCTCTCAGAATAGGATTTTGTCTCAGCCAGATACTGCTCAATTTTTTCAAGAGCCTTTTCAGGAGGAAGCTCTAAATAATATTGCCCCCCAACATTGACGAGGAAATTTTGAGAAGCTAATGTCCCTTTTCCGACGATGAATTTGCCGATAGGGAATAAAAACTCAGCTCCTTCTTTTGCTTCCTGGATGGTCTTTTTAGCTCTTTCCAGGTCTATAAGAGCCATGCCGACGCGCTCGACCTCTGCCCTCAAAGCTTTTAGCTCTCTATCAACAGCTGAGGCGCGCATAGTGAGCTCGGCTTCCTTCTCGCTGTGGGCAGAGCCCTGAACATTTGGCCCAGGAATATTCGGCATTGGCGCTGGGCTCATGCTTTCACTTCTTTTATGTCTTCAATAACTATCTGCGTCCTCTTTATACCATTGTTGCTACCAAACAATGAAAGCACTTTGTGCCTAGCGTGCTCCTTTCCATCGGCTTCCACTACCTTCTTAAAGGGCCTCTTCAAGGCCTTCAAATATCCACTTACTTCAAACATCATCATCTCACCCTCTTTCCATCGCCAACAGGCTTTTCAGGCGTTAGCAGTATATACTGATCATTTTCCTCCAAATCATCGACACCAAGAATCATACCTTGGCTTTCAACACCTAATAATTTACGGGGCTTAAGGTTAAAAACCATAACGATTGTTTTGCCAATTAACTCCTCTGGATTATACCATTTCTTTATGCCTGCCACAACAGTTCTCTCTTCATCGCCAACCTTCAAGCGAAGCTTTATGAGCTTTTCGCCGAGAGGCTCGGCCTCTAAAACTTTGGCAGTCCTTATGTCAAGCTTCATAAAGTCATCAAAACTCACATACTCCATCATTCCACCTCGATTATATCAAGTCCTTCCTCGACATTCGCCACCTCTACGCCGCTGGACATCTCGCCGACAATAGCCCCCTTGTTATTGGCTACCAAGCCTACATGGGGAAGAGGCGAGCCCATATTTATGGATGTCTTTCTGCCTTTAACGCCCAAAACATCCTCGACGGCTTTTATCTCTTCTTCTTTAGCTTTATATGTTATGACAAATCCCTTATCATTGGCTACGACGGCGCTGCCCACGGTTTTGTATGCAGCAATCTCCATGGGGACAATCTCTATGCCGAGAACATCCTGTAGTTTGGGAATCTCTTTTTCCAACTCAGGGTTTATTATGCCGCCTTTAGAATTTATAACGAGATTATTGCCCCACGCATTGTATGGCAGAGGGCTAACATAAACAACCTCAAAGAGCTCCTTCAGGAGAGAATACTCCTTCTCCAATGTAAGTTCTGGCAAAACAGCGGCGTAGTTGTTCATAGCCACATAGACACCTATTATAGGTGAATCTGCTATATTCGTTTTAACGACATCCACGCCCAAAATCTGTTTGAGCGTCTTGGAGAACTTACCACTATCTTCAAGTGGGCATAGTGCCAGATTATCATTGGCAACTGAAAAAACCCCTATGAAGGGGTTGCCAAAAAAGTGCGCTTTTCCTATCATCTTAGGCCTTCAAGACTTTAGCAACGCCGTCTTTATCTTTTACCGCCTTCACCTTAACCTTGCGGGGCGGCTTATTCTGCTTCCATATAAGGGCATTGACGGCATTGTCTATCTTAACTGCGACGGCCTTCATATGCTTGCTTATGAACTCCCTTATAAGCGAGACTGCGCGCTTCCTTCTCTTAGTGCGTGGCTTATCAAAGGCCTTCCTCAAGCTAATCGTATAAACCCTCTCTTCACCCTTTGGTTTTTCTTTCTCTGCTTTTTTCCCAGCCTTCTTTTCTGCTTTTTTCTCAGTCTTCTTCTCTACTTTGGCTTCGCTCTTCTTCTCTTCCTTGCTCTTCTCTGCTTTTGCCTGCGCCTTTTTCTCTACGGGCTTCTTTGCTTCTGCTTCTTTTTTATCGGGCTTTGCCGCTTCTTTAGCTTCAGCCTTCTTTTCTGCCATAGTATCACTTCCTCTTTCTCCAATTGCGCGTATTCATTTTATCTCTGCGCCAGTTTCTCCTCTTCGGGTTTGTCCTAACCTTTCTCTTGCTTCGCACGACTGCGAATACAGGAACACCTCTCTCCTGTCGAGTTTTCTTTCCTAGCCTCAACTTCGTTTCCAGGTTGTTTTTCGCCATATAAACACCTCATTTATGATGAATAGTAATACTTCCCTCCTTCTTTCCTCTGGAGGTGATTCTAGCCAGAATAGCCCTAAATTCATCGTCGCTAATCTTTCGCCCCCTCTGCTGCGCCAGACGCATAACTATCGAGAGAGCTTCGTGGGCCGTCTGAAGGCCGTTATCCTTAGTCGAGACGATGAACATTAGGCGCTCGACAGCGCTTTCCTCTAATAAAGCCGCTGCCAATGAGCGCAGTCTGGCAATCTGCTTCTGCTTTTCTGCCCTTTCCTTCATGAGCTTTTCCAGCTCTTCATTACTGGGCATTGCTGACCTCCTTAGCAGTGTTGTCGAGAAGGCTTCTGCCTTTGCCCGTCAATACTCTGCCCTTCCCATCTTCAGCTTTTTGAAGCAGGCCTAGTCTCTCCAGCTCCTGCATAGCCACCCTTATAATCTTGCCGCCAGCTTTTACTTTATGTTCCGGCCTCAATCCGCGGTTCTTCCTGCCGCCAAGGGCTTTCCTTAAGCGGTTAGTCCCTATTCTGCCGTCGGTATAAGCCTTGCGGAGAATAACGGCAGCCCTCCAATAGAAGAAATTAGGCTGCTCAGGTGGCCTCTCAACATGAGCGCCGCTCTTTACATAGTCTACGAATTCAGGCTTGTTCAAGCCCATCTCCTTTAGCTTATCAGCCACTTTCCCTATCAATTTATTGGCATCAACATCATATACTGTAACCATTCTATCACCAAGCGTTGCCATTTATTACGGCAAATACTTAAAAAAGGTTATGTTATGGCAACTACAAAATACCTTATAGTGCCACTTTTTAAATCCTTCTGCCATATAATAACAAGCATGGGTGTTGATATTACTCCTTTTGAAGATGCGGCGATAACTTTATTAAGGCATATTACAAAGGGACAAAAAGACGGAGCCGAACGACTGAAAGCAAACATAAACCCAAAGAGCCCCTTAAAGCATCTTAGGAGTAAATACACCTTCGCATCGTTGAGGGGCGTTACAACATTAACGCTGGATTCAGTAGATGAGATTAAAGGAAAGGCGCTGAACGGCAAAGAAGACCTCAAATTAAAACTCCAACAGCTGTTTAAGAAGGCAGGTATAAGCAAGGGTTTTCTGAATTCGACAGCTCTGGATTTAGCCAGTATAACATCTATATCAAAAATGTTAGATATAGAGACAAACGACTCTTTATTGGAAAAATTTTCAATCCTCTCCACTATTATAACTGATTTGGAAAATGGCGGTAGTGTAGAGCCCATCTTCGAATTTTTCCTATGGGTAGTTGAGGATAAAGACGCCACTGAAAATATTACACCCCTCATGCTCCATACACTCTCTAATTTTATATTGAGGCAGGATATTGGAAGAGCCATACAAAACAACATTGTGTCGTTGAATAAAGAATTCGGCCTGCCTGTGGCTAGAGCTGCGGCTTCCCTTGGCATCGTCCCTCCCAAATACCCTTCATATTTAGAGAACAGCATTCTCATATACCAAAGGCCTGAACTCTACAAGCCATACAGCCTATTTGACACCTTAGGAAAGAGAAAGGTTGTGTTAGATGTGATGGGCGAATTATCATCAGAAATTACCGAACTGGAAATACCACATTACATATATGGTAGAGTGAAATCCATGCCCAATGTCATGGAGAAGATGGAAAGGAGAGGTTGGGTTGGCAGAGATGAACTTATATTAAAAGGTGGGGAGTTATTGCTGGCTGAAAAAATTAATCTGCTCCACGATTTTTACGGCGTGCGCGTTATAATAACAAAAGAACCTGAAAACATGGGCTTAGATAGGGAAAGCCTTCTGAAAGAATTCATCGTTGAAATAGCTGAAGATGTTTTAGGCAAAGAGGGCTTCACCATCACAGATAGGAGAGATTATGTATCCAACCCAAAGGAAAATGGATATAATAGATATCACATCATAGCGCAAAAGGAACTTGGCTTTAATAAGGGTTTAATCCCCCTCGAAATCCAGCTTGATACTTTTGAGAATTTTAGGAGGATTGAAGGGGACCCTGCATCTGTCCACGGCATACAAAAGAGCGAAGGTGATTTGGTGCGCTTCTTTACCCTCTTAATGGCAGATAAACGAAAGGAGGCAAGAGAATTTTTAAGAACCCATAAAAAGCCTGTAGAGGCGTTGGTCATGTTTAAAAAGCTTTTGGGCTTAAAATGATAGGAAGGTGTAATATATGAATGTTAATAAACAAAAAATATTACAAAGTGCCCGCGAGGGCAGGGATTATGGCATCGCCAAAAAGAAGTTAAAGAAAGGGGAGAAGGAATTTGATGTAATGGCACATACGCGGTTGAATAAATTAAGAAGGGCTTGGGAGAGAGTAGCACAAAATAGAAACGAGCCTTTATTGGAATATCTTACAATAACAAACGCCATTGAACTGCTCTATAAACCTATAAACGAGCAATATAATATCTTCGGAGAAAAACCTGAGATACCCCTTGAATACTTGCCCGGCTATGAGGTAAATTTATTTTCTCAGAGAAGAGGTAATGCATCGCACATATACAATCTTCTAAAAAACCTTGTAGGCAGTGAAGGGGAAGCTGTAAAAGAGTTGTCGAATATAAACGCGTATTCGCGAACACTGGCTGTTTTATGGAAATATTTGTTTGGAAACGCCTTGAAAGCAAAAATGATTGAAGCTTTAGGAGAAGAAAAAACCCTGTTAAGTGTAGAGGATGAATTTAAGCGCCCTATTCCAAAAGAAGCGATTGAAGAGGCTAAAAAATTGGATTGGACAGACGAATATGCTATAGGCGAGTTTCAGTATAAATATGGCATAGACAGGAGCGAGGTGGTTGTTGCCCTTGCCAAAGCAGGCGTTATAGGCGAAGATGAAGCCAAAGAGAGGATATTAAAACAAGAGTATATGAGGGCTTACGAGAAGTTAAAGGATATTAGCAGCGTTTTAGACGCTGATACTGCCTTTAACATACTATTAGATAACAGAAGGGATTTGGGCACGCATAGCACAGCTAAAGTATTATTGGACAAAATTAGTGCGGGGCAAAGAGAAGAATTCAAACAAAGAGTAAAGGGCCTGTATATTTACGAGCTAAAAGAGGGTGAGATTGAAGGCTCGAGCATTAAGAGAGGAAGTCCTCTAGAAAAAGCAAAAAAGATAGTTGCTGCAGCAAAGGAGTTAGGCGTGGATGAGCATGGCCTCTTGTATGCTCTTTACATAAAAGGAGACATAAGTGATAATGAGAAATATGAAATAAAAACGCTATTAAAGATTAAAAATGCCGGCGACGAGGATGAGCGTTTAGGCGCTATGTACATGAATAAAAATGCTGCAAAGGTTGTGAAGTACTATGCTGAGTATATTAAGGATATTTTAGGCGAGAAAAAGCCAAAATTGATTAACATGGAAGCTATCATGACATATTTCTATCTCAAAGGAGAGGTTGAAGACGAGATAAACAAGGCTTATTTATATGAGAAGATACGGGTGGCTTTAGAGAATTTATCCGTCATTAAAGCCGATAAAAAGAGGATTGAGCTGCTGCCTTATTGCTGCGCTCTACCTTTCGACGGAGGGGAAAGTTTAGACAGTCTAAAAGCCCTTGGTATTAGAATAACGAGAGATCTCAGGTATATGGATTGGATAAGCCTTGATGAGTATAAAGAAGACATAAGTGAGAAGATTATAAAGAGAATGGTTGAGAGGATGTCCAAGTTTATCGAGACGCCCATATTGGCAGTTTATAGTTTAGATACATCTGCCATAGAGATTGAAGGAAAAATAAAGCCATTCGTAAACATATTGTACATAGTTCCTTCGGATAAAATATCTAAAGCCTCTGCTTATGTCACTTTTAGGGAGAGCAGCAAGCACTTCAACATAACAGAAAAAAAGTTCTCAAAAATAAAGACCTCGCCTTATTTAGATGTGGGAATGATAGAGAGCGGCTTTGTATTGGAAGAATAAGCTAAAAACGAACATAATGGCAGAGAAGAGCACATGTTTTTAAAATCTTCTTTATAAACTGTGGCACAGCAGGGGTCGCCAAGCCTGGTCAACGGCGCTGGACTTAAGATCCAGTCCCGAGTGGGTTCGTGGGTTCAAATCCCACCCCCTGCACCTATGTTTTGGCGTTACTTATCATTTTTATAATCAGGCTTAACCATTCTCAACAGCTCAGTTTTTTTATATCTACATATCAATGTTTTAAGCCCTGCATCAAAGAAATCCTGTCTTGTTATTTCTTCTATTCGCTTCCCTTCCTTGGCTTTTTTCTCTACAAGCCATTTCACCACTTCCTTAACATTTTTGGGATTGTTCCAATAACCATAAGGCACTCTATTCAATTGCCAGGGCTTTAAGTCGGGTTTTACTATTCTTAAAAGCTCATCCACCCTATAATTTCTCAATAATACCTCAAGCCCTGCATTAATGAAATCCTGTCTTGTTATTTTCTCAATTCTCTTGCCTTCTTTTGCCATTTCCTCGACTAGCCATTCTACTGCTTCTTTGACATTCTCTAGATTGTCCCAATGACTAAAAGGAATTTGTTTTAACTCATATGGCTTCAAATCTGGCTTGACCATCTTCAATAAAATATAAATATCATATTTTTGTATCAATGTTGTGAGTCCCCTCCTAATAAAATCGTCCCCTGTTATCTCCTCAATTTTCTTCCCTTTCTTTGCCATCTCTTCGACGAGCCATTCTACTGCTTCCTTTACATTCTTGGGATCATCCCAATATCCATCAGGCACTCTATTCAATTGCCAGGGCTTTAAGTCTGGCTTTACCATCTTCAGAAGATTATATAATTTGTAATGTCCTACAAGTGTGCCTAACTTTGCATCGACAAAATCCTTATATGTTATCTCCTCAATCTTCTTACCCTCTTTTGCCATTTCCTCGACTAACCACCCAACCGCTTCTTTGACATTCTTGAGATCGTCCCAATAACCCGCTGTAACTTGTCTCAATTGCCATGGCTTTAGATCGGGCTTAACTAATTTTAGAAGGCTATACACACTCTTAGATCGTACTAATGTAGTAAGTCCACTATCAATAAAATCTTGTTTTGTTATATCTCCTACCCCCTTTCCTTCTTTCGCCTTCTCCTCGACCAGCCATTTTACAGCCTCCTTGACATGCTCTGGATCATCCCAATATCCATTGGAGGTTTCTTTTAACTGCCACGGCTTCAAATCTGGCTTGACCCTTCTTAAAAGTTCATATAAGCCATACGTCTCTATTAATCCTGTGAGCCTGGTGTCCTTGAAATCATAAGTAGTTATTTCCTCTATTCTCTTGCCTTCTTTTGCCATTTCCTCGACTAACCACCCAACCGCTTCTTTAACATTCTTGGGATCATCCCAATATCCATCAGGCACTCTATTCAATTGCCAGGGCTTTAAGTCTGGCTTTACCATCTTCAGAAGATCGCAAAGTTTATACTTATTTACTAACCTCTCAAGTCCTGCACCCCTAAAATCTCGCACAGATATTTCTTCAATCCTCTTCCCCTTTTTCCTCATCTCCTCGACAAACCATACTACAGCTTCTTTCACATTCTTAGGATTACCCCAATAGCCACGAGGAACATGAGTTAACTGCCACGGCTTCAGGTCAGGCTTAACCATTTTCAGAAGATCATATATTGTATTTGTGAATACTAGTCTTGCAAGCCCCGCTTCAACGAAATCGTTATATTCAAGTTCTTCAATTACTCTCCCGCTCTTTTTTAATTCATTAGTAAATGTAATCAATGCATCAAGAATCTTTTTTTTATTTTCCCACTTTATAAGCGTCTCGCTAATCACACCCAACTCAAAAAGCACAGAAGGGTCTTCGCTCTTCCCAGCTTCCTCTTTTATAAGCAACTCAACCCTTTCTTCACCTATGCTTGCAATGTCTAAGCCCTTAAATCGCTCCAAGTAGCTCTCTGCTTTATCAGGGTTTATCTTATACGCTCCTAGTTTTACCTTTATCTTCGCCCGTATTCGCTTATAATCTTCTTTGCTTATCTTGGCTTTGGTTTTGTTATTGGTTACCATATTATTCCCCTTTATAATCAGGCTTAACCATCCTCAACAGCTCGGCTTTTCTGTATTTATTTATCAATGTTCTAAGTCCAGCATCAACAAAATCATTCTGAGTTATCTCTTCTATTTTCTTTCCTTCTTTTGCCTTCTCTTCGACCAGCCACTCCACTGCTTCCTTTACATTTTTAGGATCGTCCCAATAACCATTAGGAACTTGTCTCAATTGCCATGGCTTTAGATCGGGCTTAACTAGTTTTAGAAGATCATATACTTCATACCTTTTAAGCAATCCTATGAGCCCAATATCTATAAAATCCTGTCTTGTTATGTCTCCTATATTCTTTCCTTTCTTTGCCATTTCCTCAATGAACCATTCCATAGCCTCTTTTACATTCTTGGGATCGTCCCAACAACCATTAGGAACTTTCTTCAATTGCCATGGCTTTAGATCGGGCTTAATTAGTTTTAGAAGATTATAAACACCATTTTCTAATACTATAACATCCAGGTTTGCTCTTTTAAAATCGTCCCCTGTTATCTCTTCTATTTTCTTCCCTTCTTTTGCCTTCTCTTCGACCAGCCATTTTACTGCTTCTTTAACATTTTTCTTATCCCTCCAAAAATTCTTAGGTACTTGTTTCAATTGCCATGGCTTTAGATCGAGCTTAATTAATTTTAGAAGATCATATAGATTTTGAGTATAGAGAAGCGTTCCAAGACGCATGTCGATAAAATCGCGAGCACTTATTTCCTCGATTTTCTTTCCTTCTTTCGCCATCTCTTCGACGAGCCATTTTACTGCTTCTTTTACATTCTTGGGATCATCCCAATAGCCATGGGGAACTTGGCTTAAATCCCAAGGCTTTAGATCGGGCTTTACCATCTTGAGAAGAGAGAATATACTATTTTTCTCTAGTATTCTTGAAAGGCCGGCATCCTTGAAATCATCAGTATTTATCTCCTCAATCCTCTTGCCTTCCTTCACCTTTTTCTCTACAAGCCACTCAACTGCTTCCTTTACATTTTTAGGATCATTCCAATAGCCCTCATGAACCTTATTCAATTGCCACGGCTTTAAGTCGGGCTTTACCATCTTGAGAAGAGAAACTATACTATTATTATCCACTATTCTTGAAAGGCCAGCATTCTTAAAATCATCAGCACTTATCTCTTCTATTTTCTTCCCTTCTTTTGCTTTCTCTTCGACCAGCCACTCCACTGCTTCCTTTACATTTTTAGGATCATTCCAATAGCCACGAGGAACTTGGCTTAAATCCCAAGGCTTTAAGTCGGGCTTTACCATTTTTAGCAAGGAATATAATGTTCGATTAGCTAATAACTTCGAGAGGCCCATATCTTTAAAGTCGTATATAGTTATCTCCTCGATCTCCTTACCTTCCTTTGCCATCTCCTTAACTAACCATTCTACTGCTTCTTTTACATTTTTAGAATCCTTCCAATAACCTGGAGGGACACGAGTTAATTGCCAAGGTTTCAGGTTGGGTTTAATCATTTTTATAATATCATATAAGGTGTTCCCCAGAGTTAATCTTCCAAGTCCTGCCTTTTTAAGATCCAGGTAGTCTATATCCTCAATCTCTTTACCTTTTTTCTTCAGCTCATCTGTAAGCGTAATCATAGCATCAAGAATAGCCCCTTTTCTTCTCCAATCGAATTTCTCTTCGCTAATCACACCCAGCTCAAAAAGCACAGAAGGGTCTTCGCTCTTCCCAACCTCCTCTTTTATAAGTGACTCAATCCTTTCTTCGCCTATGCTTGCAATGTCTAAGCCCTTAAATCGCTCTAAATAACTCTCTGCTTTGTCGGGATTTATCTTGTACGCTCTTAACTTTACCTTTATCTTCGCTCGTATTCGCTTATAATCTTCTTTGCTTATCCTTGTTTGGGTTTTATTTTTGCCAGGCATATTATTCCCCTCTATAATCAGGCTTTACCATTCTCAATAGTTCGGCTTTTTTGTACTTATCCAATAATCTTGAAAGGCCTGCATCCTTGAAATCCTGAGAGATTATATCCTCAATCTCTTTCCCTTCCTTTGCCATCTCCTTAACTAACCACCCAACCGCTTCTTTTATATTCTTGGGATCATCCCAATACCCTTCAGGAACCCTAGTAAGCTGCCAGGGTTTTAAGTCTGGCTTTACCATTTTGAGAAGCTCGTACACACTACCTTTAAGAAATAAAGTTCTCAATCCAGCACCTAAGAAGTCTTTTTGCGTTATTTCTTCTATTCGCTTCCCTTCTTTTGCCTTCTCCTCGACAAGCCATTCTACCGCTTCTTTAACATGCTCAGGATCATCCCAATACCCTTCAGGAACCCTACTAAGCTGCCAGGGCTTTAAGTCTGGCTTTACCATCTTGAGAAGCTCATATAAAGTATAACTCTTTAATAATCCACTAAGCCCATTATCAATGACATCCTGCTGGCTTATTTCTTCTATTTTCTTTCCTTCTTTTTTCATTTTCTCAACTAGCCATTCTACTGCTTCTTTTACATTCTTAGGATTATTCCAAAATCCATCAGGAAGTCTGTTAAGCTCCCAGTAGTTTAAGTTAGGTTTAACCATTTTTAGAAGCTCATATATAGTATATTTTATGGTTAATCTTGTAAGTCCAGCATCCCTAAAATCATCTTGACTTATCTCCTCGATTTTCTTTCCTTCCTTTGCCATCTCTTCGACGAGCCACTCAACCGCTTCTTTGACATTCTTGGGATCGTCCCAATAATTCTGAGGAACTTGGCCTAAATCCCAGGGTTTTAAGTCGGGCTTTACCATTTTGAGAAGTGTATAAACTCCATATTTATCACTTATTTTTGAAAGCCCTTCATCAGCAAAATCTAAGGAGTTTATCTCCACTATCTTCTTCCCTTCTTTGGCTTTTTTCTCCACTAACCATTTCACAGCATCCTCGATATGCTTGGGGTTGTCCCAATAGCCAGGAGAAACCTGTGTGAGTTGCCAAGGTTTCAGATCGGGCTTAACTAATTTCAATAGATTGTACAGATTATACTTGTGAACTAACCGTGTTAATCCCATACTTTCAAAATCCTGTGCAGTTATATCCTTCACAGGTTTTCCTTCCTTTGCCATCTCATCTACGAGCCACTTTACCGCTTCTTTAACATGCTCAGGATCATCCCAATACCCTTCAGGAACCCTAGTAAGCTGCCATGGTTTTAAGTCTGGCTTGATCATTCTTAGGAGCTCATACACCTTGTGATCCCTCAACATTCTCGCAAGTCCAAATTTTACAAAATCTTTAGAGATTATTTCTCCCACATTAATATTTATTTTCTTTATTTCTTCAGATAGTATAATCATTGCGTCAAGAATGGCCCCTTTTCTTCTCCAATCGAATTTCTTTTCGCTTAACACACCAAGCTCGAAAAGCATAGAAGGGTCTTCGCTCTTCTCAACTTCCCCTCTTATAAGCGACTCAACCCTTTCCTCGCCTATGCTTGTGATGTCCAAACCTTTAAACCTCTCTAGGTAGCTCTCAGCCTTATCTGGGTTTATCTTGTACGCTCTTAATTTTACCTTTATCTTTGCCCGTATTCGCTTATAATCTTCTTTGCTTAATTTTATTTTGGATTCATCTGTCATATGATCACTCCTCATTATCAGGATCTAATAATTTCAGAAGCTCTGCTTTTCTGTATCTTCTTACTAATGTGCTGAGTCCAGCTTCAACGAAATCTTTTTTTCTTATTTCCTCAATCTTCTTCCCTTCTTTTTTCATTTTCTCAACTAGCCATTCAACCGCTTCTCTCACATGCTCAGGATCGTCCCAATAACCTGCTGTAATTTGCCTTAATTCCCAAGGCTTTAAATCTGGCTTAACTAATTTAAGCAAGTCATATAAAGAATATTTTGAGATTAATGTATTTAGTTTAAGATCTTTGAAATCTTGGGCAGATATCTCCTCGAGCCGCTTTCCTTTCTTTTTCATCTCCTCAACAAGCAATTCTACTGCTTCTTTTCTATTTTTAGGATCGTCCCAAAATCTATTAGATACTTTCTTTAATTCCCAAGGCTTTAAGTCAGGCTTAACTAATTTAAGCAAGTCATATAGAGAGTATTTTGAGATTAATGTATTTAGTTCAAGATCTTTGAAATCTTGGGCAGATATCTCCTCAAGTTTCTTTCCTTTCTTTTTCATCTCCTCAACAAGCAATTCTACTGCTTCTTTTACATTCTTTGGATCATCCCAAAAGCCACTCGAAACACGATTCAAATTCCAATCTTTTAAGTTAGGCCTCACTAACCTTAGTAATTCATTTAATTTATGTATAATCAAAAGAGAACCAAGTCCCGCATCAAGAAAATCATCCTGAGTTATCTCTTCGATTTTCTTTCCTTCTTTTGCCATTTCCTCGACTAGCCATTTTACAGCTTCTTTTACATGCTCAGGATCGTCCCAATAACCTGCTGTAACTTGGCTTAATTGCCAGGGCTTTAAGTCGGGCTTAACTAATTTCAGGAGATCATATACTTTATTAGTTTGTATTAATGTGGCAAGTCCAGCATCAATAAAATCATCCTGAATTATCTCCTCGAGTCTCTTTCCTTCTTTTGCCATTTCCTCGACCAGCCATTTTACAGCTTCTTTTACATGCTCTGGATCATCCCAATAACCATGAGGGACTTGGATCAAATCCCAAGGCTTCAAGTCTGGCTTAACCAATTTCAGAAGATCATATAAATTATGATAATACGCCAATGATCCTAAACCTAAATCCCTAAAATCATCCTGAGTTATCTCCACTAGTTTCTTTCCTTCTTTCGCCATTTCGTCGACGAGCCATTCTACTGCTTCTTTTACATTCTTGGGATCATCCCAGTAGCCAGGAGAAACTTGAGTTAATTGCCAGGGCTTTAAGTCGGGCTTAACTAATTTTAGAAGTCCATACATATCACTAAAATCTATTAATTTTCTAAGTCCAGTACTAAGAAGGTCATGGCTAGTTATTTCCTCAATCTCTTTCCCTTTTTTCTTCAACTCTTCTGTAAGCGTAATCATTGCGTCAAGAATAGCCCCTTTTCTTTTCCAATCGAAGTTCTCTTCGCTAATCACACCCAGCTCGAAAAGCACAGAAGGGTCTTTGCTCTTCTCAACTTCCCCTCTTATAAGCGACTCAATCCTTTCTTCGCCTATGCTTGTGATGTCCAAACCTTTAAACCTCTCTAGGTAGTTCTCAGCCTTATCTGGGTTTATCTTGTACGCTCTTAATTTTACCTTTATCTTTGCCCGTATTCGCTTATAATCTTCTTTGCTTATCCTAGTTTGGGTTTTGTTTTTGCCTGCCATGTTTCTCCTCACATCCTTATAGTATTCCTTATATTGTTAGTAAAAAGGTTTTAAAATGAAGTGTTTAAACCAAAAAGTAGAACCATAACTCCACAATCGAGGATATGGGCTTTTTCTTTCATCAGCTCAACCCACGCTCAAGAAAAAGCTTTAAAAAGGCGTTTATTCAATGGTCGTGGGTGAGCCAATGGCTAAGTATGTAAAATGGTTTGAGGAGTTGAGTAAAAACGATGTAGGTATCGTCGGTGGAAAGGGTGCCAACTTAGGCGAGATGACTAATAACGGATTTCCTGTGCCTCCGGGCTTTGTTGTTGTAGCAGACGCGTACGCTTATTTCTTGAAGGAAAACGGCTTGGTTGAGCTGATTACGGAGATAATCAAAAACATAGATGTAAACGACACAGCTCTCCTAGAGAGCGCTTCCGACAAAATACAGGAGCTAATAAAGAGTGGAACAATCCCCGAAGATTTGAAGAACGAAATTTTAGAGAATTACCATAAATTAAATGAGCAGGAGGGCGAAGAGCAATTCGTAGCCGTGCGAAGCTCAGCCACAGCCGAGGATTTGCCCGACGCAAGTTTCGCAGGACAGCAAGCAACTTATTTGAATGTTAAAGGCGACGAGGCTTTATTAGAGGCTGTAAAGAAGGACTGGGCGTCTTTGTTTACAGCTAGAGCCATATTTTACAGGGAACAAAACGGCTTCGACCACATGAAGGTTAAATTGGCTGCTGTAGTGCAAAAAATGGTAAATAGCGAAAAAGCAGGTGTCATGTTCACAATCGACCCAGTAACGAATGACATGGATACGCTCGTAATAGAAGCTGCCTATGGTCTCGGCGAAGTTGTCGTCAGCGGCAGCGTAACCCCTGATACATATAAAGTCAACAAGAAAACCTTGGAAATAACCTTCAAAGATATAGCAAAACAAACATGGATGCTCGTAAGGGATGAGAACGGCAACAACAAGAAGGTGGATGTGCCTGAGGAGATGCAGGAAGCGCAAAAATTAACAGACGAACAAGTAAAGGAACTCGCTCAACACGGCATAAAGATAGAAGAGCACTACCACAAGCCCATGGACACGGAGTGGGCCTTCGAAAAAGGGAAATTCTACATCGTCCAGGCTAGGCCCGTTACGACGATTAAAAAAATAGCGGCGGAGAAGAAGGAGAGCTCCGCTCCTGCAGAAGAAAGCGAAGGCGTCTCGATAGACAAAGCAGAAGAATTAGTTAGAGGTCTGCCCGCTTCTCCAGGATTGTCAATAGGGCCTGTTAAAATCATACGAAGCAAAGACGAGCTGCCAAAGGTTCAAGTCGGCGATGTCTTGGTAACGAAGATGACTTCTCCGGACTATGTGCCTGCCATGAAGAAGGCAGTTGCCATTGTAACAGATGAAGGTGGAATGACGAGCCACGCAGCAATAGTAAGCAGAGAGCTCGGCATACCCTGTATAGTCGGAACAAGAGAGGCCACAAAGAAATTGGAGGATGGCGAGAAAATAACAGTGGATGCAACCCACGGCGTCGTATATAAAGGTGTGGTAGCCATAGGGCAGAGGAGGCCTGAAAGAAGTGAAAAAGAGAAGCCTGCGTTTGTCGAAGAAATGTATTTACCTCCAACGGCTACAAAGATATATGTCAATTTGGCAGAGCCAGAGCTAGCTGAGAAGGTTGCGCAGATGCCTGTCGACGGTGTTGGCTTGTTAAGAGCGGAGTTCATGATAGCCGGAATGGGAAAACATCCCAAGGCCTTTGTTGAAGAAGGAAAACAACAAGAGTTCATAGACAAGTTGGCGGAGAAGCTTCGCACATTCGCTGCGGCATTCTATCCAAGGCCTGTCGTTTACAGAGCGACGGACTTTAAGACTAATGAATACAGGAACTTGGCCGGCGGAGAAAAATATGAGCCAGAAGAAGACAACCCCATGATAGGATATAGAGGAGCCAGTAGATACATCCGAGAACCCGAAGTGTTCAAGATGGAATTGGCAGCTATAAAGAAGGTGAGGGAAAAATTCAAGCTTAAGAACCTTTGGCTCATGATTCCATTCGTTAGGCGCGTCGAAGAGTTGAGGAAAATTAAGGAGATTATGGCTGATGTCGGCTTGAAGAGGAATAGAGACTTCCAGCTCTGGATGATGGTCGAAGTGCCATCGGCTGTGCTAATGCTGGAAGACTTCATAAAGGAGGGAATAGACGGCGTTAGCATAGGAAGCAACGATTTAACCCAGCTAACCTTAGGCATAGATAGAGATAGCACAATACTAGGCAGGGACTTCGATGAAAGGGAACCTGCTGTATTGAAGGCAATAAGGCACACAATAAAAGTAGGTACAAAGCACGGCATAACAGTAAGCATATGCGGACAGGCTCCATCTGTCTATCCAGAATTCGCTGAAAAGCTCGTTGAGTACGGCGCTACAAGCATGAGCGTCAATCCGGATGCCGTTGAAAGAACGAGAAAGATTGTCGCTGCTGCCGAGATGCGCGTCCTGCTTAAGAAAATGCGCCAGCTGACAGACAAAGGCGAAGAGTGGTAGTGGGTTAATAATAAAAACCCTTTTAGCAAATAGTGGGAGCATGGAAATAGACTATGATGACTTCTCGTCTGCAAACTCCGAGCTTCGCTACCTAACTCTAGAGCTCATGAAAATTGCTTTAGAGAAGGGCAAAAGCTTCGAAGAAGTGGCTTTAGAATTTGTGGACAATGTAGAATACCTAAGCATACTCATCGAGAAGAGCGCCACTAAACGCTTTTCCAAGATAGGGAAGAAAAGCAATGGATGAAAAAATAAACACGGCGCTGCGCTTCACTCGCTACACAGATGCGCTCACAAACACGCAAAACCTCTTTATTTATTTTCTTATTATTCCATTCTTATTTACTGCTATAGCAGTATTAGGAGGGGCGCCGTGGAAGAGCACACTGCTCTTCATGGGCTTAACACTCATGCTGCCGGGGCTTGCATTCATACTTCTGTGGTGGATATTGGCCAAAGAACATCTGCCAAGCAACGGTATTGTTCTAGTAATAATAACGACGCTCATATTCGGCCTATCGATGATAGCCAATTATTTCATAAGCCACACATTTTTGAGCAGCGAATCTTTGAGTATAAGCACGACGATAGCCCTCGTTTTGGTTCTAGGCATAGCGGCAGTTCTCACAAAGGGATGGCGGGTTGCAATAGCATCGACAATGGTGCTCATAAGCTTTTACTTGACAGCCATGCTTGGACAGAGCAGCTTCAATTATAATGAATTGAAGATGCAATTCCTCTATGCAAGCCTCGTTGTATTGGGAGCGACGCTTGTAACATGGAAGCTCGTAGACAGCCCGATGAAAAAGCAATTCGGCGTATCCACCATTAAAGTGCTTAGGAGTTTTTTTGTAGGATGGTTTTATGGAGACAATCAACTGGAGGAATTGTTCAAGGAGGTGGGTGAGGAGAAAACCCTCCCCATACATGTCTTGAATGTAGAAGCAGGAAAAGATGTGTATAAACTGCTCATCCCCTCCATTCATTTCGGCCCTTTTGGCTCATTGGGTAGCAGCGCTTTGCCGAGCATACTGTACAAAAAACACAAAAACCTCACAGTCTTCCACGGCACAGCGACGCATGACTTAAACCTGACGAGCAAAGAGGAAATCAAAAAAATAGAGAGAGTGCTCAATAAAAAGAGTGGCTATAACAATGGCTTTGCATTCAAGGCTTTTGAAGGAGAGAAGGCCAAAGCGTACAGTCTTTCCTTTGGCAAGGATGCGCTTATTTTTCTAAGCAGAGCTCCGCACACAACAGAGGACATAAGCCTATCGGCAGGGATGGTTTTGAGGGAGAAAGCCCTCTGCCATTACAGGGATGCTGCCATCGTCGACATGCACAATTCATCTGCTGAGGAAATCACATATTTTACAGTTCTCAGTAAGGCGTTTGGAGAATATTACGACGCTATCGAACATGTCATAAAGGGAGAAGGCAAAAAACCTTTTTCCTTTGCCTTTGTGCGCGTGCCTTTGGAAGGGAAAGGAGCGAGCAGTGAATTGAGGGCCGGGCTCTTTTATGGTGATAAGAAAGTAGCGGTTATAAGCGTCGATGCAAACGGCATAGAGCAAAGCTCAAAGGAGAAAATTGAAGAGGTGTTTAAGAAAAGAGGCTTTGTACCCCTTCTATGCACTACAGACAGCCATAAAAGCAATAGCGTGAGCGGCGTCATAAACGAGTATGTTGCGCACAAAAAAGACCTCGAACTCTTGGAGGAAGCCCTTAGAAAAGTTAAGCCAAAGAAAGCCAAAGCTTCTCTAATTACAGAAAAAGTTAAGCTTAGAGTCTTAGGGGAAAATCATGTTGCTGAGATATTGACAACGCTCAACAACATTTGGACAGTTACAAAACTTTTACTGCCCACTGCATTGATAATAACAATGGCGGCCCTGTTCTTCATGCTCTAATTTATGCTCCGAATAGTGAAACCTTTTAAACATTAAAGGGAAAAGCTACTTATGGTTAAACTTCTCTGCTTGGCTGATATGCACAGCAGCAATTGGGCGCTGGAGCGATTAGAGAAGAGAAAAAAAGACTACGATGGCCTTGTATTGGCAGGAGACATAGCAGAGAGTGAAGAATTTGCCAAGCGCGTCATGGAGGTTATCGATGAGGTGGTAGGCAGAGAGAATGCTTTTTATGTGCCCGGCAATATGGACAGGGCTGTTGATGTGTTTTCGCCCATAAATGTTCATGGAAAGGTAATATCTTTTAAAGGCGTTAAAATAGCCGGCTTTGGTTATTCATCGCCAACGCCCTTCGGCACACCAGGAGAGCTCAGCGAAGATGAGATAAGAGAGGGGCTAATCGCGCTCGATGTAGATAGCGATACACTGCTCATAACGCATGCTCCTCCAAAGGGCATATTGGATAATGATTTTGGCAGCGAGGCAATTAGGGAATTTGTCGATGCTAAAAAGCCAAAGGCCCATGTATTTGGGCATATTCACGAAGTGAGTGGAGCTTTTCAAAGCGACACGCTCTTTGTTAATCTGCCACCTGCTATTCGTGGAAAGGCGGGGATGTTAGAGATTAATGAGGATGCAAGGGTGCAGTTTGTGGAGTTGTGAGCATGAACATTGAAGAAGCTCTTAAACTCTATGGCGAGCTTTTGAAGGGGAAGAATGCTTTGATATTCATCAGCGGAGGCAGCGGAAGCGGGAAGAGTTATTTTGCCAAAAAACTAGCGGAAGGAATAGGCTCAAAAGCTCTTGTCATAAAGATGGATGATTATTATAAAGAAGTTGAATTTAAGAGTAAAGCGGAGTATATGGCTTACAACTTTGATAGTCCAAGAGCAATAGACCTTCGCCTTATGGAAAAGCAATTGGCAGAGTTAGTAAAGGGAATGAAAATATACAAACCCATCTACGCCTATAAGGGAAAAAGAAAAGGCTATGAGTGGGTGGAGAGCAAGCCCATAATCATAGTTGAGGGGCTCTTTACATTCATGCTGCGCTTGAAAGCCCATCGCATCTTTATAGACGCGTCTGTTGGCGTTATGTTGAGGCGGAGGCTGCAAAGGGATATAAAAGGCAGAGACTATGGAAAGGCAGAGGTTTTGGATAGATGGTACAATACAGTTTTGCCTGCATATAAACGATGGATTCTGCCTATGAAAGATAAAGCAGATGTTGTTGTAGACAATAGTGTGGCTTTCTTATAGCACAATATGAATGTTCGAAATTCCGACCAAAATTTGGCTTAAATGGTCGATTTTCTGAACAAAAAGCAAAAGCTTTATAAAGAGGAGCTTACTGAAAGATATTATGGAATTGGAAAAAATTGATTTAGACAGGCTCTATCGCATAGCCTTAGAACAAGCAAGGGAGGTAAAAACGATGAGACCACGCTTTATGTATAAAAAACTTGAAGAGCACATATCTAAAAAGACAAAAAAATCACCTATAACATTATTAGGTGGATTGAGGGGGGTTGGGAAAACTACAATTATGCTCCAATTATTTGGCAAAAATGATGAGGCTTTTTATTTCTCAGCAGATTCAGTCCTCATCAGAACAGTTTCCCTATTCGATACAGTTGAAGCAGTGTATAGAGCAGGATATAATCTAATCTTTATAGATGAGATACATAAATATCCTCGATGGCTCGATGAAATCAAAAATATATACGACAGCTTCCCTATAAAAGTAATAGCCTCGGGCTCATCGGTCGCAGCGTTGAAAAAAGGGAGTATTAGTTTAGGAAGGCGTGCTGTATATATGGAAATGCCTCCCATGACCTTCGGCGAGTCTTTCTATTTAGAAACAGGAAAAGAGTACGGCGCTAATTTAGAGGATGTATTTGATAAGAAAAAAAGCTTGCGATGGATAGCGGAACACAGCGATGTGGAAAAATTTTACACAAATTACCTAACAACAGGAGCGTTTCCCATGCAAAGTCAGGGGCTTTTCAACACAGTAAAGAAGATGATATACGAAGATGCTCTTGCAGAATTTAACCTAACTCAGAAAAGAGTGGATGTGGCCGAGAAGCTTCTTGCTTTTCTTGCTAGTTCTCCTCCAGGCACATTCAGCTACACATCCTTATCAGAGAAAAGCGGATACAGTAAATCCACTATTTATGAAACTGTGGAGATGTTAAAGGAGCTGCACATACTTCAGCTTATAGAAGAAAATAAAGGAAAAGCGAAAATTAATGAAAGGGTTAAAGTTATGTTTAGCCACCCAAATCTAAGGGCGGCCGTCGCTGAACAGCTCCTTATAGAGCCTAATATAGGTGCGCTGAGAGAGGAGTATTTTATCTTTCATATGCAATGGCTAGGCTATTCTGTATATACTCCACCCAAAAAACGAAAAACTCCTGACTATATCGTTAAAAGCAAAAACGGCAGTTATGTATGCGAGATTGGTGGGGCTGGCAAAGGGAAAGCGCAGATAAAAGGTATAGAGAATGCGCATGTGCTAAGCGATGAAAATCTTATGGTTTTGGGATTTGTTCGAAATTCCGACCAAAATTTGGCTTAAATGGTCGATTTTCTGAACAAAAATTTAAATCAAACCGCCTCGCTCCTTGGGAAAAGGGAGAATACTTCTTCCCAAAAGCCGTTGGCAAGCTCCTTTAAAGCAATTGTGCCATCTCCTGGAGATAAGTTGAGGGCTTCATAGATATCTCCAAAGTGCTCACTCATCAATACACTTAACTCAGAGAGGGCTTTATCATCATAATCTTTTAGAAAGCGGGCATAACTTGCTATATAAGAGAAACAGGATAGGCTTTCGCATAGATATTGTGAAAGGTCGCGGAAGAGCTTTCCACCATTATCATCATGGTAAGGAATAAGAGAATTTCGCCGCTCGGAAAAAAATGCCTGCCAAAAGGAAACTTCATTGTGATTAAGATAATGCTCACCATCCATAAGTTTTACTAACATCCACAAAGCAGAAAAATGTGGGTTATCTAAGCTCTCGGTTGTCTTTAGGTAAGTGGAGAAGCGCCTAGCTGCCACTTCGGGCGCGTTGAGGATAGATGGAATGTATGCATAGGCTTCATCCCACACTGCTCGAAACGCATAGACAGTATCTAAGCCAGCTTCACCCATATATTTTGGGTAATATTTTGAGAGAAATACATCCACGATGAAGAAAAAGTATTTCCAATGTTTATATAGTTTGGCGTGGGCTCGCTCGTGGAACATGAGATATTTGAAAAAAAGATGTGATGGAACATCATTATATAGTGGCGAATCCCTCTTGCCATTAACAAGATAGAGGATATGAAAGAGCTGGTCAAAGGCTTCATCCTTTGTACTATCGAATGTCGTGGGGGATATAAAATAATTGTTAACAGTTCTAGCCAGATGGCGGTCATCTCTTAAAGGCTTAATGTAGAGTTCTGTCCATTCCAGGTTATTGGAAAGGATATCTTTTTTATGGAGGATTTTGTAGGGATAGATTAATTCGATATTGTAAGCTCCATCAATACTTTCATCTTTTATGAGGGTTGCGGTTCTAAAAGAGATACTGTCGTTTAATAGGTCGGTTCTTAAACGCGCCCATAGGGATTCCATTAGAAGGATTAAATGCGCTTCTAAGAAGGCCTCTCTCCTAGATTTTTCTTCTCCTTTAACACGGGATAAAAAGGATTCGCTAGCCCTAAAAAAATTTCTAAGGCGGCGGTTGTCATTATCAACTAGACTCACCAAAAGCTTAGCAGAAGGTGTTTGCGGCCTAAGTAAAAGGCTCTTCTTCGTGAAAAGGCGATTGTTCAAGAATGCCACTGCACCACCACTTTATAGTATAGATGTAAAAGTATTTAAATAACCACCTATTAAAACTAATTAGCTAACCATTGAAGGGAATTTAAAACATTAAACAGGAATTTTCAATTCGCAGAATATATCCCTTGGAGATATATTTTTCTGAAATTTTGTATCTCTCAGGGTTATATTTTTTCTATTTTTTCTCTGCTCAGCAGCCACTTCCACAGCGGGATGAATTTAACGCGTTTCCTTTCGGATTTGCCCCAAGGTTTCAACAGCTCCTCGCCTTCGTAATCCCATGTTATAATCACCAAATTGTCGCATTTTAACTGCTCACTAGCTGCTAGAAGAGCTTTAAGCTCTCTTCGCTCTATCTCGTCTAAGCTGCTGGCATAGCTTACTTGGATAAGCTGCTTAACTTGGCCCCGCTCTTTAACGACGAAATCTACTTCCCTCTGCTGATAATCTTTCCAATAATAATAGCTAAGGAAGGGATTGTCGTTGGTCTTGCGGAGAAGCTCTAAGAAGACAGCGTTCTCCATGCGTTTGCCTATGTCTTTGCTGAATGAGATGGTATTGGCTAAACCTACATCTGCTATGTATGCTTTGATGGGTGAGGCTTTTCTTTCATATACATTGGATGAGTACTTCTCCAAAAAGAACACAGCAGCAGTTTCTGGAAGGAGATCTCTATAAGCATATACTTCTCTCTTGACGCTTTTGCCCATTTTAGAGGCTATGAAATTCACTGCTTTTAGGAAGCTTATTTCGTTGGCAAAATTCTGGAAGATATATTCGAAGAGGAAGCGGGCCACACTTACATTTTCTATATGGAAGTGCTCCACGAAATCTTTGTAAAGGGTTGTTTCAAAGTATTCTTTAAGAATATCCTCTCGTCTTTGAGGGTAGAGCACAGCTTCTGGATAGCCACCCCATTTTATGAATTCATCCAAGTAATTCAAAAGCTTCGCCTTTGTTGATAATGATATAGGTGCTTTGAAGATATGCTCTTCTTTTTTGAATATAAGATACTCTCTGAAACTCAAAGGTAAAAGCAGCTTACTTAAACTTCTACCTCTGAGCTGTGTAGCTACTTCTCTGCTTAGCAGTTTGGATGAAGAGCCTGATATCCCTACTTTAAAGCCACTATCCACTAAGCTTCTAGCCACCCGCTGCCAATCTCTAAGCCCATGTATCTCGTCGAGGAGCACACTTCTAACCTTTTGCCCATATGTAGTTTCATAGATGGCAATGAGCTCGAATATGTCCCTTGCCGTTAAGTCAGAGAATGCCGCATGCTCGAGGTCGATGTAAAAAGTACCTGTTTTTTCCTTAAAGAAGTGTTGAAGGAGACTGCTCTTCCCAGCCCTTCTTGGCCCCCACAGCACAAAGACTTTTTCTTCCAAAGGCTTTATGGAGAGTTCACGAGGATAATACTGCTTATTATTAACC